>JALZWA010000063.1 GCA_023299815.1 Akkermansiaceae bacterium | reverse complement strand
CTAGCCCTGCTTGAGGAAAAGAGTGGAGACGTAGACGGTGTCGCCATCGTGCTCGCCGAAGTCGTAGATTTCTTTCGTCACCTTCCATCCGGTTTTCTTCAGCATCCGGTCCAGGTCGGTATCGACAAAAAAGCGCACATTCTGCTTCCGGCGCTCCTTGCGCAGCACTTCGCCCTCCGCCGACCTGAGGGTGTATTCGTGCTCGCGCTTGAGGAGACTTTTCTTCTCTAGAATGACGTGCTTGGTGCGCATCTCGCCCTTGCTGCCATCGGGTAAATCGAGTTCACGATCAGGATACCACTTCGCCGCGGGGAGATCTCCGCTGAGCTCGGCCCAGGGGAAAAAGAGGCTGACGTAAGCGCTTCCCCCCTCCCCTACCAGATCGGCCATGCGCTGGAGCTCGCGTCTAGGATTCGCGAAGAGCTGAAAGGTGAAGCCGGGGAGAAGAAGCGCCTTTTTAGATTCTGTCTCGTCTTCCCAAAGTCCTTCCTTCACCTCTGCTTCCGGCCAGCGCTCGCGGGAAAGGGCGACCATTTCCGAAGAAGACTCCAGTCCGGTAATGCCGTGACCCTTTTCGATCAATGGCCCTAGAAGACGCCCCGACCCACTGCCGACGTAGAGCGAATCACCCTCCACCTCTTTCAGGAATTCCTCCATCAGTGGCAGCTCGCTGGGAGCCTCCTCGGCTTCCCAAAAGAGATCATGCCACTGGGCTTCAAGACCCTCGTATGACTGACTCACGCTTCCTCCTTTTCCATCACGAGTGAATAGATCTTGGTCGGCCCCTCGATCGTCTCCGCATCGGAGACCACCGGACGGAGCCCTTTCTCCTCATCGTGCTGGAAGAGAATCATCACCTGCTCGTATGTCCGATGAAAATCCTCCAGCGTGAAGACATCCGTCAAAAGAGTCACCTTCATCACCGCGCCGTGTCGCACAAAGGTCTCGATATCTCGGAAGTCCGGCCCACCGAGGAAGCAATAACGACCGCGCATGTGCGCTGCCACCGTGCGGGTATGGTGATCCGTGCTATCCGCCGGAGTGATCTGCCACACCTTCGCCTTTCCGAAGCGGTGCTGGAACTCTCGACTCGCGAGCGAGTTCACCTCGTCATTCGGCGTCACTGAGACCAGATGACCCAGGCCGCCGAGGTCGAGTTCCTCCTCGGCATATTCCGAGAGGATATTTGCGCGCACCGCATTGAGTCCACGAAGCCGAGCGGCGGCCACCTTTTCATAACGAGTATCAAGAAGCATCACCATGTGGCCCTCCTCATGAAGCGACTTAGCCACCACCTGAGTCCACGGCTCGCATCCTGCGAAAAGGATGCCATCGGGATTCTTGTGTGAGAGCCCCAACTTCCGCGCGAGCGGCGCAGCCAGCAGCCCATAAAAAGCCACCGTTCCTAAGATCACAATGAACACCAGCGGCACCATCTCATTGGCCTGCTCCGCAAGAAGAACGAGCTTCTCATTACTGGGATCTTTTTCAGCAAAATGCTGCAGCTCCAGCGCGAAGACCGCCGTCACCGCTGCCGCCACGATCCCGCGGGGAGCCAATAGCGCGAGGAAGAGCTGCTCTTTGAAAGTCGTGGCCTTAGAGCCCAGATTCGAGAGAAAGATCGAAGCCGGACGCACGATTAAAATAAGACCCGCTAGGAAGAAGAGCCCCTTCTTCCAAACCGCTTGAATCTCCTCCATCTCGATCCGCCCAGAGAGCATCAGGAAAAGAAGCGAGATGATCAGCACTCGCAGGTGTTCCTTAAATTCGAGAATATGGCGCACCGAGACCTTGTGCTGATTCGCGAGGAGCACCCCGAGAACCGTCACCGTCAGAAGCCCCGACTCATGCGCCAGCGCGTTCGACCCCGCGAAGCCGATCCCCACAATCGCCAAGAAAAAGACACTCTCCAGAAAATCCGGAATCCAATGCCGCACCAGCAGCACCTCCACCAGCTTCGCCAAGGCAAAGCCAAAGCCCGCTCCCACCGCCGCCGTCTTCACAATGGCCCACAGAATATTATCCCAGCTATCACCAAAACTCCCGGTCTGGATCACAATGAAAACCATCACCGCTAGCACCGCCCCCATGGGATCTACCACGATGCCCTCCCACTTCACGATCGAGGCCACCTTTCGCCGCGGCTGGACCAAGCGCAGAATCGGCGCCACCACCGTAGGGCCCGTCACCACCAAGATCGCACCGACAAGCGCGCAGACTTCCCACTGAAAACCGAGAGTGAATTTCGCCACCACCGTCGTCAGCGCAAAGGCGATCGCCACCGCATAAGTGCAGAGTCGGAACACCGGAGTCCCTGCCTCGCGCAGCTCGGAGAACTTCAGCGTGAGTCCACCTTCGAAAAGAATGATCGCCACGAAATACCCCACCAGACTCAGCAGCGCATCCTCATCCTTCAGGTAGTCATCGATCTGCATTCCCGTGAATTGGGAAAGGGCGAAGCCAAAAATCAGCAGCAGCAGGATCGAGGGCAGCTTCAAGCGCCACGCCAGCCACTGAGCAATCACGCCGAGACCGAGAAGAAATGCCAAATAATTGAGAAGACTCACGGGCGAGACCTTAGTCCAATTTTTGATGTCGCCAAGAGCAGAGCATAAAAGACGAAATCATCTCCCTGCGTCGCTTTCCCAGCATGCGATCCCTCCTCCTCACCCTCTGCCTCATCCTCCCCCTCTCAGCAGCGAAGAACATCCACGCTTACGTCTGCCTCTGCGACAACCTCCACCAAGGAATCGCCCCCGTGGGTGCAAAGATCGGGAACGGCCTCGACCCAGCCAATAACCTCTACTGGGGCTGCTCAGATGGCTTGGCCAAATATTTTCAGCGCAGCAAAAAGTGGAAGCTACTCAGCACCGAGAAGCCCAAGGACTCCCCCATCCTCGTCACCCTCACCTTTCAGCATCAGGCCACGAAAGCCAAGCTCATCGCCCACGCCTACCGCGGCGATCGCATGGAGAAATGCCTCGAAGATTTCTTCACCCAATGCCGCGAGGGCGGAAAAGACGACCTCGCCGCCTTCCTCGGGCACAATGGCCTCATGGACACCCAGCCCGAGATCCCGGCTCCCGCCGCTGCAGATGATGAAGCCTCACAAGCCATCGTTCTCGGCTGCCTCACCGACTCCTATTTTCCAAAACATCTTAAGTCACTCAACACCAGGCCCGTCCTCATGACCCGGAGTCTCATGTATCCCGGCTCCTTTCTTCTTCATGATGCCGTCGAGGTCTGGCTGAAAAATGGAACCCCTTCCCAGATGCGCGAAGCTGCTGCCAAAGCCTACGGAAAGAATCAGAAGATCTCCACCAAAGCCGCTCGCACTATTTTTACTGAGCTTAAATAGTCAGCTCAACCAAGCTTAAATCCCATAGGACTGATAGGAGCAGTAGCACCTATCTCCACCATTCTCCGCTGCCCTGCATGAGTCTCACCTCAACCAAGATCCCATCCATCCCATTCATCTGCGGTTTTAAAAACTCCTCAATCAAGACTCTCACGAAATCCTTGACCCCGCTCGCTCCAGCTTTCATCTTCCGCCCGTCTATGAAATTCATCCCACTCATGACCCGCGGGGCTATCGAGAAAACCATCCTTCTCTACCTCATCGCGCACATCATTTCCTTCATCATCTACGTCGTCAAAGTCGGACAGATGATGGGCTTCTTCGGCGGCTAGTAGGTTTCAGTGACCTCCTTTCAGCGAGAACTAGCTCCCAAAGTTCGTGAAGACCGCTTGCACGTCTTCATCATCTTCCAGCTTATCGACAAGCGCTTCGAGTTCTTCGAGCTGCGCGGCGGTAAATTCCTGAGGATTGTTTGAGATCCGCTCAAGGCTCGCCTTAGTCACCTCCACCTTGAGATTTTCCATCACCGCGGTGAGATTTCCAAAATCGGTGTAAGCACCGTAGACGAGACCCATATCGCCCTCAGCTTCCATTTCCTCGAGACCAGCATCCATGAGCTCCAGCTCAAGCTCCTCAAGGTTGACCCCCTCGGTGTTGAACTCGATCACACTCTTACGGTCGAACATGAAATCCAGCGAACCTGAGTTCACGATCTCTCCCCCATTCTTATTAAAAATGGTCCGCACATTCGTGAACGAGCGGTTCGTGTTATCCGTCGCGCACTCCACCCAGAAGAGCGATCCGTGCGGGCC
>JALZWA010000062.1 GCA_023299815.1 Akkermansiaceae bacterium | reverse complement strand
TGGCCGACCTGCTCCCCCGTGATCGGGTCCGTCACGGTAGGACCCGAGGGATCGTAGAGCCCATTCGCCTCCCAGAGCGTGCCGATTCCGTTGATGTGGCCCATTTCATGGAGGACGACATTTTGAAAAAAGAGAGAGTTGTCGCTGAAGTCTGAAGTGTCGAAGCGCATGGTCCCCTGAGTCGCAAGCAGGGAGCCACTATCATCGAAATTTCCACGGGTCGGGCCTGCGGAACCGAGAACATTTCCGGCTCCATCGATGTTCTCCATCGTGGCATTGATGGTGAGATCAAAGACGGGGTTCCCATTGAAATTCCCATTGAGATACCGGGGAAGAATCGCCTCCCACTGACTTTCTGCAGCGGTAAATGCGGGCTGGAACTCAGCGGGGCCGGTGTAGTTGATCGTGATATTAAATGCCGCTCCTGTGGGAGCGGCAGCGCTGCTTGATGTGCTTAAGCTACTGAGCGAGCTAGTGCTGGTGAAGGTCTCAGCGCTGAAGCGAAGATCGATCTCTCTCTTTGAGATAGGACTGACGAAGTAATATCGATGCCCTAGGATGTAGCGGAATTGAGAGCATGAAAGAAACATTAATAAGGAAATCTTAAATATAAGTTCGTTTTTTTGAAACCAGATCATAAAAAGGTCTGATCATTAAATGACGTCGAGAAAACTGAGACGTCTCACTCACATCGAAAGATCTACCAATATGAAACTAAATCTACTTATCCACACTACTTTTGGAATGCTGACCCTGAGCTGCTCCTTTGCACAAGGCGCGGTCGTCTTTTCTGAAATCAATCTCGCCAATAACACAATCACGCTGACGAATAATGACCTCTCGGCAGCTGATCTTGGCGGGTGGCGCTTTTGCTCACATGATTTCGATAGCGCGTTCGTCTACTCTTCTGCTAGCCATTTCAATGGAGTCTCCATTGCGGCTGGCGAGAGCCTCGTGATCGACACCACGACTATTCCCTTCGCTGGACTCCTCAGTGGAAGCATCCTCTCGGTGGGACTCTATAATGACCTAGATGGCAGCCTTTCCTTCGGCTCGTCAGATGATCTTTCCGCCTTCATCCAGTTCGCACCGCTCGGGACCACCGCGGTTGGGAGCGCAGAAACCCGCACTGGGACTGCTGTCGCGGCAGGTCTCTGGGATGCCACGGGAAGCTTTGTAGAGCTTGGAGCAGCAGATTCTGTGATCCGCCTCAATGACCTCAATGTGACCACCGGAGCCTCAAGCTTTTCCGTAGTGCCAGAGCCATCCTCTGTGATGCTCGGCGCACTTGGCTTGGGCTTTGGCCTTCTCCGGAGAAAGGTGCAGCGCTAGTCAGGATAGGGGGCGTTCGCTCGTCTTTTTCACTTTTTGTGAGCCCCCCTGTGCGTTGATTGAGCTTTTAGTATTAAAGAGGCCTCCCGAGTGATCGGGAGGTCTTTTTTCTTTTACTGGAGCTTGTCGGCCTTGTTCTCCAGCATTCGTCCCTATGCTCATTCTAACTACTGGCGGCACCATTGATAAGATCTACTTCGATGCCTCATCTGAGTTTGAGATCGGAGATCCCACCGTGCCGCATATCTTTGAGGATGTCGGTGCGGAGATTGACTACGAGCTCATCTCCCTCTTTCGAAAAGACAGCCTAGAAATGACCGTCGAGGACCGCCTCAAGATCCGGAAAACCTGTGAAGAATCAGCACAGAAAAAAATCCTCATCACCCATGGCACGGACACGATGGCCGAGACCGCAGAAGCCCTCGAAGACCTCCCCGGAAAAGTGATCGTTCTCACCGGCGCGATGGCCCCCGCCCGCTTCCGCATCACCGATGCCATCTTCAATATCGGCACCGCGATCGGCGCGCTTCAGAGCATGAGCAAAGGAGTCTACCTCGCCATGAATGGCCAAGTTTTCAAAGCAGGCAGCGTGAGGAAGAACCGCAAAGCCGGGAAGTTCGAGGCGCTTTAGATCTCCTGAATGGATCTTGAACCGCCGATAAACAGGATGGATGGGATTTTTTCACTTGTTCATGACAGTGTTACGGAATCACGCGACAAACTGATTTTCATCTGCTAGAATGCTCTCATGACCATCGCCAAAAAAATCGTTCTTAACGAGCAAGGTGACCCCACGGATGTGATGATCTCCTACGAGAAGTTCATGGAACTCTCAGCGCTTTATGGCTGGGATCAGGATGAGCCTGAGGAGGGGTCCAAGGGGGACACTTTCGGTAAGGCGATGGACAAGGTCTTTGATCATCACGCGCCTTTGCTCGAAAAGCTCTCTCAGTAAGCAAATTTAAGGAGCTCTATTGGAATGTCATCTGAGCCTCCTTTTCTAAATGTAGAACAAGTTTTTACGATTCATCATCGCTCTCTACTTGAGCATGGTGGCATGGCTGGGGTGAGAGATCAGGGTGGAATCGAGGCTGCGGTGTCACAGCCTCGGAATGTCTTTCTTTATCTCAGTGGCGATCTTTTCGACCTTGCTGCGGCCTACGCTTTTCATATTGCGCGAGGCGCAGGGGTATATTGATGGGAACAAGCGAACTGCCGTTGCTTCTGCTTTAATCTTCCTGGAAATTAATGATGTTTCTACGACGAAAATTAATCCCATGGAGCTCTATCAACCGATGATCGAAGTGTCGGGAGGAAAGCTTGATCGCGAAGGTTTGGCCCTGCGGATGCGTGAACTCTTCGGAACTTAAAGCGGGGCGAGGAGGTTTTTGAGGGATTCGGCGAGGAGGGACTTCTTTTGCTGGAGTTGGTTGATGCGGTCCTCGACGGTGCAGGCGCAGATGAGCTTGTGGACGAAGACGGGCTTGTCTTGGCCGATGCGGTAGGCGCGGTCTGCTGCTTGGTTCCTGCGCCAGTTTTCTACACTCCACCCTCCCATAAAATCATTGTCACCACTTGGATAGAGAGGTTTTTGTCTCGTTGTATGCCCGGCGTATTTTTGAAAGGGATGCTCCTTTATTGTGTGGAATCCTTCACGGAAGCTCCTAAAAAATCTGTGTTAATCTGAACAAATCCTTTTTCAATCTGTGTAAAAAATCTCTCTTACAACCCAATTTTTTTTAGAGTTGGAATACCCAATGGGTAAGCAGACCGCAATTCCTGCGCCAGTCTGCTCCGCCCCGTTCTGTCATGAAATCAATGTAACCAATTGGATAGAGAGGTTTTTGTCTCGTTGTCTACCCTGCTTAATTTTTTAGTTAGACCGCTAGAGGTAACTACCTCTTACGGCGACCGAGTAGTCCAAGAGCACCAAGACCGAGTAGAGCTGTGCTTGATGGCTCAGGGACAATGTTAAGTGTCACTTCGAAGTTATCATATGCGTGAGTCCGTGAATTGGAAACGCTATAATTTAACGAATTCACTGAATTTGTATTGGTTAAAGCGATGCCAAATTCGACAAGTCCTGCTCCTGCGCCAAAATCAATTGTGGTGGTTGCATCGTCAGTTCCGCCTTCAGTGGTCCATGATGAGGAAGCCCCAGCCCAACTAAGACCATGAAACTGAGTAGCTCCATCTTGTAGTGAGAAGAATGAACCGGCATCTCCAGAAGGAGAATTTTGCCTATCAATACTAAAGGTAAGCTCAACAGTCTGCCAAGGTTGTAAATCAATCCCAGAGGGATCGAAAGTGAATCCAGCTTCAGTATTAATCCAGAAGGCAGAGACACCAGACCCTCCATCTGCTGTGCCGTTTGTCCAAGTTTTGTTGAAATCGAGATATGAGCCTCCGTTTCCACCAGTGGATTGAGCTATTACTATAGATCCTCCTGATCCTGGGACTGTTTGAGTTCCCGCTTCATTTAGTTGATGAAGAGTCCAGTCTGCGGAAAGCATATCAGGGTCCGCTGCTGAAAAAGTCTGAGCGTTTGCAGACACAGTGAAGGCGGCAATGGTAACAATTGTTTTTTTCATATTCTTTTTGTGGTTTTCTCCTTCCTAAGGAGTCTCTGCAATGGCAGAGACTCAGGTATCCATGGACGTAAGTAAAATTTAGTCAAAGATGTCAGAAAGTCAATTCATATTAACATCCTCGAATTAGCACTCAATATTCTTGGTCCTCGTGCCAAGGTAGCTCTAGCCGCTTCACTCCAATGATTCAGATCCAAACGAGTAAGGTTGCTCCCGAGTCTTCAATGACCAGATTTCCTCTATGCCCGGCGCACAAAAAATACGTCAGGCATACCGCGAAGGAAATGATCCTCAATCCATTATCCCGTAATGATCTTATGGCGAGGTGAGGTGGGGCAGAGTGGCGCTGGAATCGGGGTAGGGGTGGCGTGATGGATGGGGGTGTGAGCACCTTGTTTTACGAGGAACCTGCTCGCCCAGCGGTTAGGAAACCTGCCGCTCCTTGATGGAGATTTTCTCACTCATTCTCAATCTTGAGACGGAAGAAGGCTTTGAGCATCACGCGGCCTTGTTTGAAAAGTTTTCTCAGTAAGTGAGAGGGGGAGAGATTTTTTTACACAGATTGGGGAGGGGTTTTCACGGATTGGCACAGATTTTTTCTTGGGCTGTGGATTGATTTTCAGAGGGGGTTTTTTGGCGCAGATTAAGAAGGATTTGCGCGGATGACGCAGATTTTTGGGAAAGGGATGAGGAGGAGATTTGTCGCGTGATTCAGAAAGCCTGCGTTGATCAGAGGCTGAGAGCCTCTGTTACGATGAGGGTCGTTGGCTAGAGCGGGGCGAGGAGGTTTTTCAGTGATTCGGCGTCGGGGGCGCCTTGGGCGGCTCCGGAGAGGAGGGAGTCGGCGAGGTGGGATTTCTTTTGCTGGAGCTGGTTGATGCGGTCCTCGACGGTGCCGGCGCAGATGAGCTTGTGGACAAATACCGGTTTGTCTTGGCCGATGCGGTAGGCGCGGTCTGTTGCTTGGTTCTCGGCGGCGGGGTTCCACCAGGGGTCGTAGTGGATGACGGTGTCGGCGGCGGTGAGGTTGAGCCCGGTGCCGCCGGCTTTGAGGGAGATGAGGAAGATGGAGGCGTTGCCATTCTGGAATTGATCGACGAGTCCGCCGCGGTCCTTTGAGGAGCCGGTGAGTTTTAAGTAGGAGACTTTTCGGAGTTTGAGTTCGTTCTCGATGATTTCGAGCATGGTGGTGAATTGGGAGAAGAGGAGGACGCGGCGGCCCTCGGCGAAGAGGGTTTCGAGGAGGTCGAAGAGGTAGTCGAACTTGGCTGATTTTTTGGGTGCCTTTTGCGCAGCGGGGAGTTTGAGGAGGCTGGGGTGGCAGCAGATCTGGCGGAGCTTGAGGAGGGCGTCTAGGATGGCGAACTGGGATTGTTCGAGGCCGCGGATGGCGATGGCTTCGCGGACGGATTTATCCATGGTGGCGCGGACGGTTTCGTAGAGGTCGCGCTGGCCGGAGGAGAGTTCTACGGGGTGGGTGAGGATGGTTTTGGGCGGAAGCTCGGTGGCGACTTGGTCTTTTGTGCGGCGGAGGATGAGGGGGCCGAGGCGGTTCCTGAGGAGGTCGCTGCGCTCTGCGTCTTCTTCTTTTTCAATGGGGTTCTGGTAGACGGTCTTGAACTTGGCTTGGGAGCCGAGAAATCCTGGGATGAGGAAGCGGAAGAGGGACCAGACTTCGCCGAGGTTGTTTTCCACGGGGGTGCCGGAGAGGCAGAGGCGGCGGGTGGTCTTGAGCTGGCAGGCAGCTTGGGAGACTTTGGCGGAGGCGTTCTTGATGTGCTGTGCTTCGTCTAGGACGGCGAGGCGGAAGTGGTGCTTTTTGAGTTCATCGATATCGCGCTGGAGGAGGGCGAAGCTGGTGATGATGACATCGGCATGGGGGATGTGGGAGAAGAGGCGGCTGCGCTTGGGCCCGTGGAGCATGAGGGGGGTGAGCGAGGGGGTGAATTTTTTGATCTCAGCAACCCAGTTCGGAACGACGGAGGTGGGGGCGATGACGAGGACGGGTCCGGGGTCGGTCGTTTTTGTCTGGAGGATGTGGGTGAGGGTCTGGAGGGTTTTTCCGAGGCCCATGTCATCGGCTAGGATGCCATTGAGGTCATTGAGTTTGAGGAAATTAAGCCACTCGACGCCTTCTTCTTGGTAGCGGCGGAGCTCGGCGCGGAGGCCCTCGGGCTGCTGGTAGGAGGTGTCATTTGCATCGCTCTGGGAGAGTTGTTCGCGGAGTTTCTTGAGCTCGGGGGGCGGGTCGATGGGGAGGGCGGCTTCTTCTACGAGGGCGGCGGCATCGAGGGGGTGGAGGTTCGGGGCCTTGGGGTCGGTGAGGGCGGCGAGGTGGTGGAGGATGATGCGGAGGCGGCCGGCGGGGGCTTTGAGGGCTCCGCCATTTGGGAGGTAAATGAGGTGGGTATCATCGTCTTCTAGGTCCTGGAGCTGATCGAGGGTGTCGCCGTCTAGGAGGCTGGTGAGGATGGGGAGGAGGTCGAGGCGCTTGCCATCGAGATCGATGCCGACGGAGAGGGTGAACCAGCCACCGGGGGCGAGTTCGAGCGAGGCTTGCATTTCGTCATCGGAGAGTTCGTGGATGTCGTGGCCGAAGTGGGGGTCGATCTCTACTTCCCAGCCAGCGTCGCGGAGCTTGGCGGCGGCGTGGGCTCGGAACCAGGGCCAGTAGACGGAGGGGACGGATTGATGAGGCTCGGGGAACCAGCAGCCTTCGGCGGAGTTCTCAGAGGATTGCTTTTTGGCAAGGGAGAGGAGGAAGCGGTAGGTGGGATTTGTGGAGAGGTTGGTGAGGCCGAGCTGGGTGAGGGTTTCGATGGCGCGGAACTCGGCGGCTTTGTCTCGGCGGATGGGGGAGTTCTCGGAGGTCTTGATGAGGGGGAACTCGTGCTCGCCGTAGCGGACGGTGGGCCGGGCGGTGAGCCAGGTGTCACGGTTTGCGGTTTTGAGGGCTTGGAGGAGGAGCTGGACGGCTCGGCCGGCGGCGGGCTCTTCTGCGAGCGAGAGGTGGAAGGTGGGCTTCGCTGGAGTTTGAAGTTCGAAGTTTTCAGTTTGAAGTGGGACGGGGGCGCTTGGTTCTGGGGCGGTGGTGCCGCCGCCTCTTAGGAGGCGGGCGAGGGTATTGGGGCGGGAGGCGCGGAGGATGGCGGCGGCGGCGTGGGGGCAGTGGGGGCCGTGGTCGCAGGTGCAATCGGTATCGTATTCCCAGTGGTCCTCGGATTCGGGCCAGAGGTTGATCTCGGTGTCGTGGTCATCGACCCGACCGGTGAGGACGGCTCCGTCTGGGACGGACTCGAGGTTGAGTGCGGTGAGGTATTTGGGCGAAGAGAGTTTTTTACCGTGCGCGAGGATGTGCTCGTCAAAGCGATGATGCCAGTCGGTGGATTGGAAGAACGGCTCGGGGGAAGGCACGGAAGAATGGTGACTGGTGAGGGTGGAATGGTGAACTCCGAATTTGGGAAAGATGGGAGGGGAGGCTTGGGCTGTGGATGTTTACAGAGAGGCGCTGAGGACGCTGAGGGGGCGCAGAGCTTGGTTGAGGGGTTTTGAATCGCTCAGGGGCTGCGGATTTTGGGGGAGATTTCGCCTTTTGTGAGGAAGGGGAACGATCGGGGTTTCCCAGAGGGGAGGGAGCTGGAGGTTATTTTTTCTCTAAGTGCGCCACCGGGAGAGGTGGAGGCAGAAGTGGTTCAGGAATTGGATGAGTAAGAGTGGGATTTGGGAAGGGCACGGGGGAATGGTGAATTCAGAATTCGGAAAAGATGGGGTGTCTTGGATGACGAGGAAGAAAAGTGCTTCGATTACGCCTCGCTGAGGAATATGTTCTTCATGCAACTTTCTCTTTCGTCTTCTGAGTCTAACTAGCCCCCATGAAATCACTCGTCCAAACCACTGCCATTTTTCTTTTCGCAAGCTGCCTATGGTCCCTGACATTCGCATCGGAGGGGCGAGCAGGTTCGCTTAAGGCCGCTCTTGAGGGTGCAGATAAATTAGAAATTAGCGAAACTCAGGTGGGCAGAGGTGATGTTGGGGCCACTTTCACCTTTGAAAAACCAGATGAGGTCGCAAAGCTCATCGATTCATTTGAGTTTGCAAAAGAGAGTCACGGTTATTGTGCTTGCTTAGGAGATTGTAAGGTTACTTTTTTTCGAGGCGGTAAAAAGCTGACCTCTGTCAGCTACCACCACGGGATCAGTCTGCGATGGAACGGGGGGAAGTGGGATGGTGATTCGCTTTTCACTCCAGAGTCTCAGAAGGCTTGGCGGACTTGGTTTAAGAAAAACGGGGAACCACGGTTTCAGGATTGGCACGAGGCTGAGATCAAAAGTAGAAAGCATGAGGAAAACAGCCGAGAGGCCTTCCTTGCGGTCTTTCCGCAAAATTCGCGGAAGGTCATTGAGGACTATGAGCGAGATCTCAACGAATATTACAGGAAGAACGACTTCGATGGCTATGATGACAATCCGGTTTTGCTGGCCTCGAGAGCGAAGCTTGCTGCCAGTATTCCTGACCGACAGAAGCTTGCTGCGATTATTTCAAAAGCTCTTGGAACTCTGAGTCTTGAACAGCTGATGAATGGCAGTTGGGGGTCAGGGACATCCGAAATTATTTTTGTGCAAAAAACCAGTGAGCTTCTTGAGGCCAAGGATTTTCAAATGGCTCTTAAGTCTTCTGATCCAGCTACGCTGCTCGGCATCGCTCGGTTGTTCTTTTTTGGGGAACTTTCTGAGAAATATACAGCCAAGGAGGCTGGCCCAGTGGCGGCCAAGCTCATCGAAGCGGTTGCGCAATATGACCGTTCTGGAAATGGGACTTGGATCTTTTCGTGGCTCGGTCGGTTTACGAGCCCAGAGATTACTGGCGTCTTGGAACGGGTTGCTCTTGGTGAGCTCAAGCTTCCCTCCAGTCCGATGAATCTGAGCCAAAACTTGTCGTTCCCTCATTTCTCCTGCCTTCTTCTTTCGAAGACTGAGTCGCTGCGCTTTCGGGAGTGCCTCAAGAGGGTGGAGGGTATGAAGACCGCATATCCAGATGATCAGCTGGCCCTGCTTGTGGCGCGCTCATTTCGGGGGGAGGAAAATCTTTTGTCTGATGACATCTTTGATTCGCGCTCTACTCCGGTTTGTCTGGGAGCCCTCTCGTTTTTCGAAAAATTGAGAACTAGGGAGGCGCTCGATTTGATCATCACCAAAGTAACCCTCCACGACTGGGCGGCAGTTCGTGAGGAATCAGTCCTGACCATCGAGCGGATGACTGGGAAAACATGGTTCAAGAACCAAGAGAATGAACGGGCCGAATGGCACGCTAAAGACATCCGCGAATGGTGGGATAAGAACGGAGCTGCTTTTCAGCTTCCGGAGAAGTAAGCGGAGGAGATTTTTTACGTAGATTGATGAGGATTTAGGGTGATTCTTGAGGATTTTAGCTGAATTTTTTTCGATGAAAAAAGCCGGACCTTGTGGGGTCCGGCTTTTGAAAGGTGGGTCTCTTTTTGGGAGGCCTAGATCTTGTAGGTCCCGGGGATGCGGGGTGGGGTGACGGGGAAGGTTCCGTCCATGGCGAAGTCGTCTGGGGCTTGGTCGTTGACGGATTTCCAGAAGTCTTCCCAGGTGATGCGCTGGCCGCAGTGGGCGGCTTCGCGGCCGAAGATGCCGAGGGCGGTGGAGTTGACCATGTATTCTCCGGTGTTGATGACTTCGCCTTTCCGCAGGGCGGCGAAGAGTTCGTTATGGCAGACTTGATACATGTTCTGCTCTTGGCCGGGCTCTGGGCGTGAGCGCCAGGTGGTCTTTCCGCTGAGGTCGGTGGTGGAGCAGCGGCCGGGGGCGATCATGGTGCCGTTTTGACAGACGACGCGGTCTTTTACTTCTGAGTGGCAGCCGATGAAGTGGCGCTGGCCGACGTGGGCGGTGACGCCTTCTGGGTATTCGTAGACGACGTTGTAGTGGTCGTAGATGTTAGAGTCATCGGTCTTCTGTGCGCGGCCACCATTTGCGACGGCGGCGATGGGGGCGATGTCTCCCATGGCCCAGGCGACTTTATCGACGGTGTGGATGCATTGTTCAACGAGGGGTCCGGCGCTGAGCCACTCGAAGTTCATCCAGTTTCGCAGTTGCCACTCGATATCGGGCATGCCTTCTGGCTGGCCACCGGAGAGGGGTTTGACGGGGTTTGCCATGTAGGTGCCGTAGATGGAGCGGACTTTGCCGAGTTCTCCGGAGAGGACTTTGCCGTAGGCTTCACGGGTGCCGGGGTGGAAGCGCCAGCAGAAGCCGTGCTGGATGGTGAGGTTCTTTTGTTTGGCGATCTTGGTGGATTCGAGGACAGATTTGAGTCCGGGAACGTCGACTGCCATGGGTTTTTCGACGAAGGAGTGCTTCCCGGCGTCGACGGCGGCGCGGAGGTGCTGGGGGCGGAAGCCGGGAGGGGTTGCGAGGATGACGAGGTCGACTCCGGAGTCGATGACTTGTTGATAGGCATCGAGTCCTACGAAGCGGCGCTCAGGGGTGCATTCGATTTGTTTTGCGAAGGGCTGGACGGCTTTCATGCCTCTTTCGACACCTTCTCCGAATGCGTCACCGATGGCCCAGAGGACGGTGTTTGGATCAGCGCTGAGGGCTTGGTGGATGGCGCCATTTCCACGACCGCCACAGCCGATGAGGCCGATTTTGATCTTGTCGGGGATGTTTTGCGCTTTGGCGATGTGGGGAAGGCCGGCGGCGAGCGTGGCTGCGGTGCCGGACTTGAGAATGTGGCGTCGGTTGAGCGGATTCATATT
>JALZWA010000061.1 GCA_023299815.1 Akkermansiaceae bacterium | reverse complement strand
TCATGGTAGTGGGTTGCGAAAAGGGTGCGGCATTTCACTTCATCGTGCAGATGCTCGGAAAAGGTGAGGCTCTCACCCGATGAGCAAATCATCCATGGAAATGAAGGTGTCGAAGTAGTCTGCCTCCTCGACTCCGGGCGCAAGCTGACCGGTGTGGACGAGGAAGGGGCGCACGGAGAGATCGGTGAGTCTGCCGAGGCGGCGAACTTTTTCCTGCACTTCCTCGATGACTTTGGTGGTGATCTTTGGGCGATACTTGACCTCGCCGAGATAGAGGGTGGAGCGGGTGCGGATCATGACATCGATCTGGCAAGACTTCCGGCGCTGGGTCGCAGTCTGGAAATAGGGACCCGCATTTTCGATGGGCGCTTTGATCCCGAGCTTGCTGATGAGGTGGGGGAGCTGGTTGAGGACGAGGTTTTCAAACTGGAGCCCGAAGATGGTGTCGATCCCCTTGAGGTCACTGATCGTCTCACGTAGCGCGATCCCTTTCTCGATCCGGTCACGGTGAGGCTCGATATATCTGAGGTAGAAGCGGAGGTAGTTATCGCTGATGCGGTAGCGCGGGTTGCGGCCCCGCATCATCGTCTTAGGAGAATAGGCGTAATCGCGGGTGAGAAATCCCGAGAGTTCGAGATCCTCAAGATATTCGGTGATGACCCCATTGGGAGCCTTTCCGATTTTTGCGCAAACTTGGCTGAGGTTGAGCGGGCGATCTACGAGCGCATGGACCAACTCTCGGCAGGTTTCGGCTCGGCGGGAAAAGATTTCCTGGAAGATGCTGTCGAAGTCATTGAAGAGAAGTCCCGATCTCCGGAAGCAGAGTGAGGCGAGATTCTGCTCCACTGGGATGGTGGGATCGAGTTCCTCGAGATAGCGAGGGATTCCTCCGGTCACGGCAAGGAATTTAAACTTCTCCATCGCAGAGATGGAACCAGCCCGCTTTCCCCAGAATTGATGACAGGCCGGAAGCGGAAGCTCGCCTAGGGTGAGTGCGTGGGAAATGCGCCCGACAAAGGCGGTGTGGCGCAGGATATTCCGCTCGATCCACGAGCTGACCGATCCGCAGAGGACAAGAGTGAGATGTGGGTTCTCTTTGAAGTGTTCATCCCACGCGATCTTGAGGCGTCCGGCGAAGTCGGCATCGCCTTGTGCCATCCATGAAATTTCATCGAAAAGGATGAGGGTCTTTCCTGTCTTGCACTGGCTCGCGAGAAAGAAAAAGGCGTCATTCCAGTTTGTGAGGGGCAGCATCGGCACTGAGAGTTCTCTGCTCATCGTCTTGCTGAAATGTTCGAGCTGGGACTGCTGGTCGATCCCCTCCCGTGGTGCAAGTCCCTGGAAGCGGATGAACTTTGGGAACCTCGATCCGAACTCCTCGATCAAGCGGCTTTTCCCAATCCGCCGCCGCCCGCGACAGACCATGAGGGTCGCTCGCCGAGGCTTTGTGGATGCGATCATCTCACGCAACTCTCTTTCTCGACCGATGAACATAAGAAATAATGTCGATTTTTAGATGGGAGATGTCAAGATTTCAGCCATCTAAAAAAGTGAATATGTGAAATTTTAGATGAGTGAATTGCAGGGAGCAAGTTTCTGTAAAAGATGAGAATGCAGAAATTTAGATGGATTTAAGAATGCTTTATCTCATCTAAAAATCGACATTCCCTTGTTAAGAAAAGAGATCCATCTGCGGGGAGTCCGCTTCTGGGAGGGTCTTCTTCGCCTTGGGTGTTCCTTTTTTCTCCTGCGTGGGGCGGGAGGAGGTCATCTCTAGGTGAGAGAGGATCTCTTTTGCGCGGTCAATGATGGGCTTGGGGAGCCCGGCGAGTCTGGCGACTTGGATGCCGTAGGATTTATCGGCGGGTCCGGGGAGGATCTTACGGAGGAAGATGATGTCCTCGTTCCACTCTCTGACGGCGACGTTGTAGTTCGCGACGGAGTCCTTTGAGTCAGCGAGGGCGCAGAGCTCGTGGTAGTGGGTTGCGAAAAGGGTGCGGCATTTCACTTCATCGTGCAGATGCTCGGCGACGGACCAGGCGATGGAGAGGCCATCGAAGGTGGCGGTGCCGCGGCCGATTTCATCGAGGATGACGAGCGATTTCTCGGTTGCGTTGTTCACGATGAGGGAGGTTTCATTCATCTCGACCATGAAGGTCGATTGGCCTTTGGCAAGATCATCGGACGCGCCGACGCGGCAGAAGATGCGATCGGTGAGGCCGATGTGGGCGCTCTCGGCGGGGACGTAAGCGCCGATCTGGGCCATGATGGTGACGAGGGCGATTTGGCGGATGTAAGTCGATTTACCGGCCATGTTCGGGCCAGTGAGAATCTGGAGTCGCGATGTTTCGGGATCGATGAGGGTGTCGTTTGGAACGAATTTTTCATCCACAAGAGTCTGCTCTAGGACCGGGTGACGGCCATTGACGATCTGGAGGTGGCAGGAGTCGTCGAGCACCGGGCGGGTGTGTTGATAGAGCTGGGCGGTTTCGGCAAAGCTGATGAGGACATCGAGCGTGGCGAGCGCGTCGGCGGTCGTTTGGAGAGGGGAGAGGTGGTCGGTGACGTGGGAGCGGAGCTGGATGAATTCATCGTATTCCAAGGCCTTGGCGCGATCGTCTGCGCCGAGGACTTTGCCTTCCACTTCTTTGAGGCCGGGGGTGATGAAGCGCTCGGCATTCGCCATGGTCTGCTTGCGCTGGTAGTCATCGGGCGCTTGGTCGGCCTTGGATTTGGTGATCTCGATGAAGTAGCCGAAGACGTTATTGAACTTGATCTTGAGGGTGTCGATGCCGGTGCGCTTGCGCTCGGATTGCTGGAGTTCGGCGATCCATTGTTTGCCATCGCGCGAAGCGGAGCGGAGTTCATCGAGCGCCTTGCTGTGGCCATCGCGGATGAGGCCGCCATCCTTGAGTTGGGCTGGGGGTTCATCGACGAGGGCTTTTTGAAGAAAGTCGACCAGCTCAGGGAATTCTAGGATGGAGTTGGTGAGTTGTTTCTGCAGCGCGGAGGCGTGTGGAAGCGCGGCGAGGTCTGCCTTGAGATTCGGGATTTGCTCGAGTGAGGTTTGTAGCGATTTGAGGTCACGACCATTTCCTGATCCTTGGGAAAGGCGGCCGGTGGTGCGCTCGATATCGCGGATATTCTTGAGCGAGTCGCGGAGCTTGGTGAGGAGGTAGGGCTCGGTGAGGAGGGAGTCTACGAGATCGAGTCGCCAGGTGAGTGTCGCGAGATCGCGGAGGGGATGGAGAATCCAGTCGCGGAGTTTGCGCGCGCCCATGGGAGTAGAGGTGCGGTCGAGCACTCCGAGAAGGGTGTGCTGTTTTCCCGAGCGAGATTCTACGAGGTCGAGGTTCGACTGCGAGGCGGTATCGATGAGGACGTGGTCTGAGGAATCACGGACCGAAAGCGTCTGGAGGTGGTCACATTTCCGCCGGAGTTGGTAGCTGAGGTAGTGGAGCACTCCTCCGGCGGCGGCGAGCGCTCCGGTCATGCCGGTGCAGCCGAAGCCATCGAGCGACTGGACTTTGAAATGATCTTTTAAAGTGTGGAGCGCCTGCTCGTGGATGAAGGCGTAGCCATCGTAGGGCTGGCAGTTTCGCAGGCCTCCGAGTTCCTGAACCTGTTCATCGGAAATGAGGAGTTCGGAGGGGGAGAGGCGGGTGAGCTCGTCTTCTAACAGCTCGAGATTAGGGAACTCGGCGACGGTGAATTCTCCGGTGGTGTGATCCGCGCAGGCGAGGCCGTAGCGTGATTTTTTTCCAGATCCGGCGTGGAAGACGGCGGCGAGATAGTTGTGGCGGGTGTCATCGAGAAGGGTGAGGTCATCGATGGAGCCGGCGGAGATGATCTGGGCGATCTCGCGCTCGACGAGCTTGCCGGGAATGGGCTCGCTGGTCTGCTCGGCGAGTGCGACGCGCTTGTTCGCCTTGATGAGTTTATTAATGTAGCCCTGCGCGGCGTGGTGGGGGACGCCACACATCGGGATGTCGTGGCGCTTGGTGAGGGCGACATTTAAGATGCCTGCGGCAATCTTAGCGTCTTCAAAGAACATCTCGTAGAAGTCGCCGAGGCGGTAGAGAAGGAGAATGTCATCAGGTAGAGATCTCCGCATGGCCTGATACTGGGCCATCATCGGAGTGAGTTTTTTTTCCCCTGCCATCGGGCGAAGAGTGAATGGTGAGGAGCGAGTTGTGAAGAGGGAATATGGGGGAGATTTCGTTGCTAGCGGAATCGCTCAAGTTGTCTATTCATCTTTGTGTTGATCTCTGGTCTGAAAACGAGCCAAGCGATCAGGCCGTAGGGGAAGAAGAAAATCACGGCAATGGTGACTGCCAGAGGAGACTTGTCCCGAATGGTCGCATCATGAGTGCACCATCGGCAAGCCGCGAGAAAAAGCCAGACGAAGATGAAGAGGATGATTCCTCCCATTAAATACACTCCGATGTTTTCCATAGCATAATTATAGCGCACGAGTTTTTATCGAAGGAACTACAATTCTGAGGTGTTCTTGTAAGGCTCTCAATTTGTGATGGTAGCAGATGAAAAAAGCGCAGTGGGTGAGGCTGCGCTTTTTGAGAAGAGATCTGTGTTCGAACCTAAGCGAGGACTTCGAGGATGGGTTCGCCTTTTTCGCCGCTCATGCGGAAGGGGCGCTTGGAGGGGGACATGATGGTCTCGTTGTAGGTGAGGCCCATGGCTGTGGCGATGGTGGCGTTGAAGTCGGCGGCGGAGGTCTTCTTTGTGATGACGTTTGAGGCGGTTTTATCGGTCTCGCCGTAGACGGTGCCGCCTTTGATTCCTGCTCCGGCTAGGACGAAGGAGAAGGCTTTGGGGAAGTGGTTTCGGCCAGCGTCGGAATCGATCTTCGGGGTGCGGCCGAACTCGGTGGCGATGACGACGAGGGTTGAGTCGAGGAGTCCTTTGATTTCAAGGTCGTGCATGAGCGCGGCGTAGGCTTGGTCGAGGATGGGGAGCTTTTCGTCGGCCTGAGTGAAGTTATCAGAGTGCCAGTCAAAGCCGCCGAGGTTTACTTCTACGAAGCGGACGCCGTGCTCGACGAGTCGGCGGGCGAGGAGGACTCCTTTGGAAAATTTCTCGGTGCCATAAAGGGCGAGGGCTTCGGGTGATTCCTTGGAGAGGTCGAAGGCTTCGAGGTCCTTTGACTTCATGAGTTTGACGGCGCTCTCAAACATCTCGTTATAGGCGCGGACGTTGCGCTGGCCCTTGCTGAAGCGGTCTGAAAAGTCGCCATCGAGCTTGGCGCGGAGGGCGAGCTGACGGTTGAAGGCGGCTTCGGTGATGTTGCCGCGCTTTTTGGAATTCTGGAGTCCTGAGTCGGCATCGCCGATGGGAAGGGGGGCGAGCGAGGGTTCGAGGAATCCGGCTCCGGGATGACGGTTCCCTGCGTGGACGGTGACGTAGGGTGGGAGGGTGCCGCCGAGTCTGTCTGGGTCGAGGCGGTTGGCCCAAGATCCCATGGAGGGGTGGGTGATGGAGGCGCGGGCGGTGTAGGAGGTGTGGATGTGGTAGTTCCCCTGCGCGTGCGCTCCTTGGGTGGAGTTCATGGAGCGGATGATGGCCATTTTATCCGTGTGCTTGGCGGTCTGCTTCATGTGCTGACCGAGCATGATGCCTGGGACATTTGTGCTGATGGGCTTGAGGGGGCCACGGTAGGCTTCGGGCGCGTCTGGCTTGGGGTCGAAGGTGTCGATGTGGGTCATGCCTCCAGCCATGTAGAGGTAGATGACGTTCTTGGCCTTGCCTTTGGACTGGGCGATGAGTTCGGCGGCTTCAGCGGAGTTAAACCAAGTGGATGCGGCACCCCCAAGGGTGACTCCGAAGGCGGTTTTCGCGGTGTTGGCGAGGAAGCTGCGGCGTGAGAGTTCGTCGAGTTGAAGATGCGAGGACATGGGGGGAGAAGTTTTAAGTGTTCAGTTTGAAGACTTGGTTTTTTTTGCTGGAAGCTCTGGCCACGTTACTGGACGAAGAGGAAGCGGTTTGAGGTGAGCATGGCGCGGGCGAAGCCGGTGGTGCTTTCGATAGTTTTTACTTCGGGGAGGAAGGCTTCTTTTTCAGAAGCGGTAGGCTTGGCTGAGTAGAGTGAGAGGAAGAGGTAATCGAGGCGCTCTTCAGGGGTGGAAAGATTGGTTAATCCGCGAGCGAATTTATTTTTCTTCGAGGTGAGCATGGATGTTTCGTTTCCATTCAGGAGACGTAGAACTTGCGGGACAGTGGATTGGGTGTGGCCTGCGCTGGGGGTCTCGCGGTCTGAGGCTCCGAATTCACGGGCGAGGCTATTGCCGCGCTCAGGTGAGGGAAGTTCGGAGGAGCGGAGTTGGAATTGAGAGTGGGTCGCTTTTGCTTTAGGTCCGCGGCGGGAAATGGCGGCGCTGGCTTTTTGAACAACCTCGTTTTGCATGCTCTTTCTCGCATATTTTTTGCCCACTTCCTTTTTCATCTGAGTGGCTTTCAGGTTGAGGCGGCGGACTTCGGCCATGTTTCCTTTTTCCTTAGCGAGGCGCATTGCGGTGCGGATTTTAGAGGCTTCGGCTTGGGCCTTGCGGCGGGCGACTTCGGCATCATCGGTGACTTTATTCAGCTCGCGGATTTGCGCAGGAGTGGCGCCCATGAGGAAGTCGTAGGATTCGGTATATTCACTCCAGGCTGTTTCGAACCCTTCGTTGATATTTTCATCTACGACACCGGCACCGAGGGTGATGAAGGAGTCGCGGAGTTCCTCGGCGCTCATGCGGCGGAGGCTGGGGCCGGAGAAATCGAAGGGGGTTCCTTGAGTAGGCTCGTCCAGAGAGACTTGACGCTGGAAGAGCTGGGTGTGGTAGAGGATGCGGAGGAACTGGGCGACATCGTAGTCAGTGGCTATCATCGCTTTTTCCAAGATGGCCATGAGTTCTGGATAGAGAGGATCGGGGGAGTTGCTCCAGTTATCCATTTCGGGGACGACGCCATCGCCAAAGGCGTAGGCCCAGAGGCGGTTCGCGATGACTTTGGTGAAGTAGGGGTTTTTTTGGGAGGTGACCCAATCGGCGAAAACCTGACGGCGGTCTTCTGGGGCGATGTTCTTGAATTTTTCTCCAAAGATGGTCTGGGGAGGGATGACTTCACCCGGGACTCCGTCTTCGTATTGGTAGTCCTCGGGGAGCTTGAGGCCTTTCTTATGATTCTCGCTGATGGCGTTCCGGTTGTGGTAGCGGAAGAGGCTGGCGATATCGCGGGCTTCGCCTTTCTTTTTGCTGCCTTTTTTCTTCAGGTCTTTAAGGGCCTGTTTCTTTTGCTTGGGATTCATGCGCGAGAGGTCAGGCCGATCGCTCATCTTCCCTTCCATGACTTCCTCGATTTTCTCGCGTGCGCCATCGAACTTATACTCGGTCGCTCCTAGGAAGGAGGCGAGCTGGTAGTAGTCCATCTGGGTAAAGGTATCAAAGGGGTGGTCGTGGCACTGGGCGCAGCCGATTTGGTGGCCGAGGAAGACCTCTACGGTGTTTGAAACGTTATCGAGAAGCATGCCGCGGTCGCGCAGGTAGTAGCCGGCGGCTGGGTTTTCAGCAGCGTGGCCAGTGGCGGAGAGCATGGAGTTCACCATGATGTCGTAAGGCATGTTGTCCTCGATCGCTTTTCGAAGCCAGACGTGCCAACCGAGGCCGCTGGTTTCATTATTCGTCTGGAGGCGGAAGAGGTCCGCCCAGTAGTTAAAAAGGCGGGACTTCATTCCGGTGGAGCCGGCGAGGGTCTCGATGAGGTCGGTGCGCTTGTCGGAAGAGGATGAATCTAGAAATGATGCGGCTTCATCGTGGGAGGGGAGTCGGCCGGCGATGTTGAGGTAGGAGCGGCGTAAGAAAGTGGAATCATCGGTGAGTGGATTCGGGGTGACGTTTTGCTCCTTCTGGCCGATCAGGAGGAGTTCGTCGATCTCTCGGGCGGTGTTTTTGACAACATCGAGCGAGAGCGGGGCAGCGTGGAGGGCTGGGATGAGAAGAAACAGGGGAATGAGCTTCATGACGACAAGGGGGTTAAAATAGGAGGGCGATGACTTCCGCGTCTGAGAAGAGGGAAGGGTCCTCGGTGGCGCTGACTAAGAGTTCAGTGGCGAGAACATCTTCCAGCTCGGTCCACTCTTGGGTGGGCTCGTCTTGAATGACGATATCAGGAGTGCTCACGGAGGGCTGAGAGTTGAGAGTGAAGACGAGGGCAAGCGCCGCAAGCGCAGCCGATGAGGTGCCGAGTAGGCCGATGGGCGAGAAGAATTTCTGCCAGAGTGATGTTTTCTCTGAATGAGCCAAACGGGTCCGGCGCAGAGTGTTCTCAACGAAGGTCGGTGAGGGTTGCGCGTTAGAGGATCGATCGACGAGAGACCAGACGGTGTCGCCATCAAGGTCTTGATCGAAGTCAGAGGGGAGGTGCTTTTTCATGGCGGATTCCTCATAGGAAACCCCAGTTTAAAGGAAATGTTTCAAGAAAACCTGAAAAAATTGAAAAAATTTGGCAAA
>JALZWA010000060.1 GCA_023299815.1 Akkermansiaceae bacterium | reverse complement strand
CCCAGCAAGACACCCGCCGCGGGAAATAATGGAACACGCAGCGCGGCGACGATCTTGGGATGGCTGTGCCCGTGGATATTGGTCCAGATGCTCGAATTCGCATCGAGGTAGCGCTTGCCCTCGCTATCGAAGAGCCAGACGCCCTCACCTCGCGTGATGACCAGCGGGTCGCTTTTTTCCCACTCCGCCTGATCGGTGAAGGGATGCCAAGCATGCCGGAGATCGGCCGCGATCCAGCTAGAGGTCTTGTCCATCAGGGGTGCGGCCCAGCTTTTGATCGAGCTTCTTGATGAGCTTGTAGTTGCCTCGCTTGCGCTGATATTTCTTCCAGAGCACCTCGCGAAGCGCCTCCCAGTGCTCCGTGGTGGGCTCCTTGATCGTCACCCAGTGATCGTCGCTATGAGACTTCGTCATGATCGTCCAGCGCCCGGCATGATGATTTGCACGCCAATATTCGTGTTCTTCTTCGCTGTCGGTGATGTGCCACTCATGCCTCTCCATGGGATCAGTCTTGAGGGAGAGTTAGGAAAATCCAATTTCCAAATTCCCTCAGACGCAAAAATGAGCCTAAGCTCTGCCCGTGAGAATTTCAGCGCTAGGAGATGTGGCCAAGATCGTAGGCTTCGTGCTAGGGTCATTCCTTTTGGCTGCCCTCATTTCCCCTCCTCTCTATGAGATGGGCAAAGGGTTCGCTGAGGTCGCCCTGAAAAAGGACACCGCAGATGAGATCACCTGGCTCGCTGGCAAGGCGAAGAAGGCAGAGTTCGACATGTATTTTAAAAGAGCGCTCATGCTCTCAGCGGTCGTTCTCCTCTTCCCGCTCATCTTCTCTCTCCGCCTACGCATGAACCCCAAGCGGCTACGCGACACCCCTTGGTCGATCTACCTCACGCCCGCCGCGGTCGCTCACACCTCAGGTCAGCCACTGAGACGCATCCGCTTCGGCTTTCTTCAGGCGCTCGTGGGCTTCCTCCTCGCGTCGGGCATTTTTCTGGGAATGGGCTGGCTCCTTTTCAATCTGAATTGGTTCCAGTGGAAAGTTCCCCCGACGAGCGATCAAGTCGTCGCTCTTTTGCCGAAAGCCGCCAAGCCAGCCTTCTTCGCCTCTCTCATCGAGGAACTCGTTTTCCGCGGCGTGCTGCTGGGCGTCTTCCTGCGCGCTTTCCGCCCTTGGTTTGCGATCACCTCTCTGTCCTTCCTCTTTGCCGCGGTGCACTTCCTCCAGCCGCCCGATGGCGTCGTCATCACCGATCCATCATCCGCCAAGGCGGGCTTCGAAATGTTGCGTCTCATCGGAATGCGCTTCCTCGATCCCCAGGCCATGCTCTATGAGTTCGCCTCGCTCTTCGTCGTGGGAATCATCCTCGCCCTCGCTCGCTACGGCACAGCCTCGCTCTGGCTCCCCATCGGACTGCACGCAGGCTGGGTCTTCTCGCTCAAACTCTTCAACAAGCTCGCTCTCCGTCGCCCCGACCTCCCTGAGCAATTCGATCTCTACATCGGCCAGGATCTTAAGGAAGGAATCATCCCTCTCGTAGCTCTCACCATCACGGGAATCTTGGTCGTGATCTATGCCCGAATGGTTCGACCTCGTCCCTCTCAGGAAAGTGAAGAAAAGGATACCAGTGAGGAATGATCGCGCACGTGCTCGATATTTTCTTCCCTCCTCTCTGCGAACTCTGCCGAGAGGTTCTCCGCGAGGGCCATTCGCTTTGCGGAGACTGCGCCGCGAATCTCAAGCGCATCGAGTCGCCCTTTTGTCAGAAATGTGGTGAGCCTTTTGACGGCCAGATCGAGAGTCACTTCTCCTGCCCGAACTGCAGCACCATCGAGCTCGCCTTTGATTTCGCCCGCTCACCTCTCCAGGCCGCCGGCCCCGCCCGCGAGCTCATTCACGCGCTGAAATACCGGAGCCGCTTCTATCTCGCCGATGAATTTGCACCCTTTTTCATGGAGCTTCTGGAGCAAGACGAACGGCTCAGCGATCTTCCCCAAAACACCCTCGTCGTTCCCGTCCCGCTCCACTGGTGGAGGCAGCAGATTCGCCAAGGAAATCAGGCCAATGAAATCGCAAAATCCTTTTGCCAGAGCAGCGGCCTCCCATTTCTCCCGGCCCTCCAGCGCATCCGCCGCACCGAGACGCAGACCCGTCTCACCCGCAAGCAGCGGCTCTCAAATCTCCATAATGCCTTCCGCATTCGCGAAAAGATGCGAGAGAAACTCACGGGCGCGACCGTAATCCTAATCGATGACGTCTTCACCACTGGCTCCACCGCACATGAGTGCGCTCGCCTTTTAAAAAAGAAAGCCTCGGTCGAGCGCGTCATCGTCCTCACTCTCTTGCGGGGATAGCTGATCTCATCTCGCCCTTGCAGTCCCCCATTTTCACTCCACACTATCCCTATGAAACGTAGAAACTTCCTCACTTCCACCACTGCCGCTCTCGGCTTCGTAGGACTCCAGAACTATCTCCACGCGGAGTCTCCCTCCCGCGTGGTCGCTCCCTACGGCCCGCTCGTGCCTGATCCTAACAACGTTCTCGATCTCCCCGAGGGCTTCACTTACCAGATCATCTCAAGAACAGGCGACCCCATGAGCGACGGCCTCAAGGTTCCCGGAAAGCCCGATGGCATGGCCTGCTTCGAGGGAAAAAATGGCAACCTTGTCCTCATCTGCAACCATGAATTAGGGACCAACGATCAAGCGGTCAGCCCCTTCCCAACCGATAAAGCCCCTAAAGATTTCGACAAGGACAAGGCTTACGACCTCGGCAAATCAACCCAGCCCCCCTATCTCGGTGGCACCTCTAATATTGTCTACGACCCCCTCCGTGGAGAAGTCCTCAGCCAGTTCCTCTCGCTCATCGGAACGGACCGGAACTGCGCAGGTGGAACAACGCCTTGGGGCACCTGGATCACCTGCGAGGAACCTGTCGACCTCACAAGCAGGCGCGGAAAGGAGCACGGCTATTGTTTTGAGGTCAAAGCGACCGAGGACGGCAAGCTCCAAGAGGCCATTCCCCTTAAACAGCTGGGCCGATTCCGCCACGAAGCAGTCGCGGTAGACCCAGAGACCGGCATTATTTACATCACCGAGGACATCAGCGACGGTCTTCTTTACCGCTTCGTCCCAGACAAAAAAGAAGATCTCACACGTGGCGAACTCCAGGCGCTCATGGTCATCAGCGAGGAATCTCTCGATCTCCGAAACTACGCCGGCTCAAAATCCACCATCAACGAAGGACAGAAGATGGAAGTCACCTGGATCACGATGGACAGAGTGGATGCACCCAAGAACGATCTACGCATCCGAGGCTTTAAGAACGGAGCAGCGCGCTTCGCCCGAGGAGAAGGCATCCAATATGCCGACGGCTCATTTTACATCTGCTGCACCGATGGCGGCCCAGGAAAACAAGGCCAGATTTACAAGCTCACCCCCTCTCAAGCGGCAACTGGAAATGACGTCTTAGAACTCTACCTCCAGCCAGCCGAGAGCGATCTCCTTACCAATGGCGACAACATCTGCGCCGCTCCTTGGGGTGACCTCGTCATTTGCGAAGACCTCATCGCCCAGCACAAGCAGAAGACCCCGCACATCCGCGGAATCAATAAAGAAGGGCAGATCTACGACATCGCACGGAACGCGCAGAACAAATCCGAGTTCGCCGGATCTTGCTTCAGTCCAGATGGCTCGATTCTCTTCGTCAACATGCAGATGGCTGGTCTCACCTTCGCCATTCGTGGCCCTTGGCAAGCATAGGAAATGAAGTATCAGGAAGCGATCGACTGGCTCTACTCGACCCAGATGTTCGGCATCAAGCTGGGGCTCGAGGCACCCAAGCGCCTCCTCCGTGAGTTCCTCGCCTTTCCCAAGCACAGCACCCAGGTCATCCACGTGGCGGGAACCAATGGCAAGGGTTCCACCTGTGCCATGATCGACTCTCTCGGCCGCTCGCTTGCGCAAAGGACTGGTCTTTTTACCTCCCCGCACCTCATTGATTACTGCGAACGCATCCGCGTCAGCGGGCGTGAGATCCCACAAGACCGCGCAGCCGAACTCATCACCGATCTCCGCGACCTAGTGAAAGACTGGGACAACCACCCCACATTCTTTGAACTCACCCTTGCCTTGGGAATGCGCTACTTCCGCGAGTGCGACTGCGACATCATCATCTTAGAAACAGGCATGGGAGGACGGCTCGATGCCACCACGGCAGTCCCTGCCGACGTCTGCGTCCTCACGCCCATCGCGCTCGATCACACCAAGTGGCTCGGCTCGACCCTCACCGAGATTGCCTTTGAAAAGGCGAGCATCGCCCAGCGCCGCAAGCCGCTCCTCTCCTCCCCCCAGCAAGCCGAAGCACACATCGAGATCCAACGCATAGCGAACGAGACTCAAGCACCTCTTTCCTTCGTCGAAGAACCCTTGATAGGCTATCACATTACCCTCCCCGGCGAACACCAGCGAATGAATGCCTCGCTCGCTTGCGAAGCCCTCATCGCCGTTGGGCACCACCTGAGTTTCGATGTCGTGCAGCACGCCTTTTCCTCCCTCCGCTGGCCCGGACGCTTTGAGGTTTTCAAAACGACACCCTTTCTCCACCAAGCTCCTCTTATCCTCGACGCCGCCCACAATCCTCACGCCGCCAAAGCACTCGTGGAGACCTGGAAATTAGAATACGGCTCGGCGAAAGCGCAGATCATCTTTGGCGCAGTCGATGACAAAGAAGTGCCGCTCGTTCTTGAGATCATTTCCGAGATCGCCACCCACTTTCACTTTGTCCCCGTCGCTTCCGAAAGAGGCCTTCCCCCGAGCTCGCACACTGCTCACATCAGCGAGATTCCTCACAGCCTACATGAGACCCTTGAACAAGCCCTCGCAAGCTCCGCTGGCAACTCTACTCACACTTTATTAACAGGATCCCTCTTCCTCATCGGAGAAGCAGAAGGATTTATCAATAAGCAGGTTACAAGATTCACCTCTCAATAAAAGCACGAGTTATTTTTCTTATTCTCAATCTTAAGCTCACTTAAATTCATCTAGAATTGCGCCTAAGAGAGTCTTCTCTCATCCTCCCGCAATGGCCGATCCGCAAGAACTCTTCAAACCCAAAGGACCCAAGCTTCAAGAAGCTCAGAAGGAGAAGAAGGATAGTTCCATCTCAGCCCCTCCCCACGCCATCGGACCTGAGAAAAGCCTCCTCAGTTCCATGCTGCAAGATCCCGCAGAATACATTGGCACAGCCATCGAGCAGCACCTCACCCCAAGTCATTTTTACATGCCCTCGCACGGCAAGTTGTTCGAGGTCCTTACGAGCCACTTTGAGGAAAACAAAGCGGTCGAGCTGATCTCACTCAACCAGTATCTCATGGATCGGAACCTCCTTGAGGGAATGGGCGGTCCTGCTGCCATCACCGAGATTTATACCTATGCGCCCACCGCAGCGCACTTCGACTCCCACCTCTCTATCGTAAAGGAGAAGTTCATTCTCCGCTCCGTCATTCAGTCCTGCACCGGCGCCATCAGCGAAGCCTTTGGTGACCCAGAGGACGTGCAGATGTTTCTCGATGGCGTCGAGCAAGACGTCCTCAAGATCCGCGAAGCTGCCGAGAGTGGAGTCGAGGAAAAGATCGGTGACACCGTGAAAGCCGTCATGAAATTCTTCGAGGAATTCCTCGCAGGTGATCGTGGAACTCCCGGTCTCCAAACCGGCTACCCAGATCTCGATAAAATGGGCGGTGGCCTCAAGCCCACCGACATGTTCGTCATCGCAGCCCGTCCTTCCATGGGTAAAACCTCGTTTATGATGAACATCGTGGAGCACGTCGCCCTCGATCTCAATGTCCCCGCCATGGTCTTCTCCTGCGAGATGGGCACCCAGCAGATCGTTCAGCGTCTCGTCTTTTCCCGCGCTCGCTTCGCCTTTTCCAAGCTTCAGAGCGGATACAACCCAAACAAAGCCGACCTCCAGCGCATCAAAAAAGCCGCCGCCGAGGTCGCACAATCGAAGCTCTTTATCGATGACACCGCCGCAATCTCGATCAACGACCTCCGGGCCAAAGCGAGACGGAAGCACCGCGATGAAAAGATCGGCCTCATCGCGATCGACTACCTCCAGCTCATGCGCTCCACCACCAAGCAAGCTTCCAACTCTCGCGAACGTGAGATTGCGGAAATCTCAGCAGGTCTCAAAGCCATCGCCAAGGAACTCAACATCCCCGTCATCGTCCTCGCACAGCTCAACCGTGGTCCGGAAAGTCGGACAGGCTCATCCCTGGGAGTTCCCCGCATGTCTGACCTCCGGGAATCGGGCTCGATCGAGCAGGACGCCGATATGGTAGGCCTCCTCTATCGAAAGGCCTACTATGCCGAGAGCGCCGAGGATAAAGAAGAGGACGAAGGTGAATCAAACCTCGTCCTCGCTAAGAACCGAAATGGCGCCACCGGCGACGTTCCGCTCACCTTCATCCCGAGCTTGATGCGCTTTGAATCTCGCTCCTTCACACCCGAGCCAGGCTAAGCGGCCCGCTACTTCTGTGGAGTGTATTTTGCCAGCTCCATCACCTGATGGATCAGACGAGTCGTCTTTGAGTAGTAGGTTTTCTCCTCCTTCACAAAGCCGACTCCTTCCGCAAACCAGTAAGTTCGCTTAATCTCGGTCATCCCTGAGGCCCCTGTGACCTCCACACGAATGGCTTCAAATTCCCCTGCAGGCACGGACACTTTTTCATGACCGAACACCCGGAACTTACGGTTAAAAACTGGCGTCGTCCTACCATCGCCCGCCTTAATCTCCCACTGGTGACCGGCTTCATTCGTGCTCGCCACCATCAGAAGCGGCTTCGTCAAAAGGAAGACCTCGCCGGGCTTATCCCCCTCTTTCTTCCACCCGCGGGCATAAATCGCACCAGAACGCACGTCTGAGAACTCAAGCTCCTCCGCCTTGCCATTCCGTTCCATGCGGAAGGTATCGAGAGACTCACCCTCCGGTTTTATCTGCTTCTTGCCCTCATAGATTCGGACCTTGGTGAACTGCGATTGAATCCCATCGGGCACCTCTTTGACCGTCACCCCCTCGGCCTCGGGCATCTTGGCCCCCTTCGGCGCCTGCACGGTCACGAGATACTCCCAACGATCACCAGGACTCAGCTTGAGAATGTGCTCCCCTACTTCAGCCTTCTTTTCCTGCGCCAATGAGAGTGAGGTCAGCGCCATCGACGCAATTGCTAAGCCAGCCTTAATTTTCATGGATTCAATAATGCCATGATCTTCCCCTGCGAGAAAGGGAAACTTTTCACCGGCATCAACCCCGTCTTGAACCATCTTCTCCCACCTTGGAGGTGAAGCGGAGAATGACGTTCCCTCCCCCACTCCACGGCCCCTGAAAGCGCCTCCGCTGCTCAGTCTCCGGAAAAAGGAAAGTCTTCTTCCGCTCCTTCCACCTGCGCTTTATCAGCACCGCTGTCACCGCCAACACTAGAAGCAAGAAAGGAACACCCAGCATGATCGCCCTACGGATCCACCTCTTATTCTGAAACCGCCCGATCGCTCGATCCACGGCCTGCTCGCGCGCCTCGTTGACCCTCTTTGACATCCGCTCAGAGCTAATTGCGATGAAGCCCAGTTCATCGGTCAGCTCACGACACGCCACTTGAAGCCGCAATCGCTCGATCGGCTCCCGCCGTGCCCGCTCCATCGCCTGACCCATTGCGCTCTCCAACCCCTCCGCAGTCACCCATTTCACCTGAGCGCCTTGCTCCGCTACGCACCATGGCGACCCCTGCTCACCCGGCACGTGAACCAACACACCCCAAACTCCATCCCCCCCCCAGAGCCGCCCCAACTTCAGCGCATAAGCCTCAGCGCCAATCGGAGGAACCTCCTCCAGCACCACCGCATAAAGTCGTGAGCCCCATTGCTCCTCTGCCTTCTCTAGCATCGCCTCGATCTCCACACGCCGATCCTCATCGAGCCATTTCTCCGGATCGTAGACATGGCCATCAATCGCCCGCGGTGCGGACAGCTGAGCCGACACATGGCTCACCAGCAACATCAGCAAAAAGATCACCCTCATGACTCCGCCCCCTTTCTTGAAGAACTCCTACCTCTCCGCTTCTTGTCCATCTGACCTCCCATTTTGAGAGTCGCCCGATTCGCTCCTTCACGGAGGATCTTTTCCGCACCATCGATAAAGCGAAGCCCCGCCTCACGGTAATCCCGCTTAAAGAAAAACTCCCGCTCCAAGCGCAGCAGCGTCTCCCAGCGATCATCCCTCACAAAGGGTTCAATATCATAGCCACTCGTCACCGACACCCGGCCAATGACATGATCTAACAGCAGTAAAATTGTCCACGGCCTCTTCTTCGCTTCCTCCTCATCCGGCACCGGACTCGCATTAAAAAGCCAGAAGCCAAACTCCCGGAGATCCACATACTCAGGGAGCTCCAACGCACAGAAACAAATCCGCACCTGAGGAAACTGCTTTTCCAGCCGAGTTAAGCGATCACTGATCGCCTGTCGCGCCTTGGGATCAAACACCCCGCCCGTGTCCATGTAAGCCCCCATCGCCGGTGCCGCAAAAGGATAGCGCCGCACCGCAATCGCTCCAGAGAACTGACAGCGCGGACATTCATCCACCACCCGATCCAGCTTCAGCGCACAGGAAGGACAAACGATGGGACTCTTAGCGAAACTGCCCGCCCGGTAGAGCTTGTTAATGATTTGATCTTCCGGGATATCGCTCATGGTCTTCTTCCGCACTGAACATGACGAAATTTTCCCCATCTTGCAATCAAACCATGCCGGAATAAAAAGAACCCCAAAGAAAGTGCTAAAACTCCCAAGATTTTCCTTGCCGCCCCCGCCTCCCCGTCCTAGCGTCCCGCCGTCCGCAAGGATAATAAAAAGATCGCGGGATGGAGCAGTCAGGTAGCTCGTCAGGCTCATAACCTGAAGGTCGTAGGTTCAAATCCTACTCCCGTAACCAATGAAGGCCCCTAACTCACAATGAGTTAGGGGCCTTCGCCATTTTAAGACCTAGCCTTCACTATTGCGGGAAAACACCCCTTAATGCAGGCTTTAGCAGCATCTATTGCGGGAACTGTTGCCGGAAGAAATCGAATCCCGCTCGCAATGTGGAGAACACTTCGAGTTGAAGCCTTGGTTTTTCCGCAACCAGCTATCGCGGGAAGAGGTCGCTACGTTCGAGTGGAGATTAAAACGTTGATCCAAAAATGAACTGCCAGAGCGAAAGGCGTCGGTCTGTCTCGGCTTGTTCAAGCATCGGGTCTTTGGCGCTTCGACTCCCTCTGGATAGCTCTAAGAATCGCCTTGGTTTTGGCCTGCGTTCCGGCTGCCGCAATCCAAGTATCAAGATGTTCTAGACTGTAATTCTCCTTCATCCATTCGAGGAAAGCATCGCACTGAGCTACCGCTTTAGAAATCAACTCGAGAAGATCCCAACTGTATCCCACCTTTGCTGCTCCGTGTTGAGTGGTATGTGCAATCAGCTTGTTGATCCACTTACGTTCTTCTTCGGCCAAAAATCCCAACGCGTCGTCCATGCCGAAGTCCGATGCCTTCAAATCATCGGGTTTGGAGCTACGTGTTCTCGGGGTGAAGAAATCTTCCAAGTCCCGTAACGCCATCAGCGAAGTGTGAAGGCATGCGTTTTGAATGGTCTTCAGCATCCAAATCCGATCTCCCTCTGATGCGTCTCGTCGAAAATCTTCGTCGTCTTTGAATTCGAGAACGCAGAAATGATACGAAAACATGAGGTTGGAGCGACCAGCGAAGTATTCGAGATACGGCGCGATTTTCTTGTCAACTTCGTCTGCTGATTCGTCGCTCATAATGTGGATTTCTACTCGCGGCGGGCAGTGCGTTGATCTGCGACATCTTGTTCTCTCAGTTGAGCTAGCGAAGTATTACCCGAACGAAGCTTCTCCAACGAGTCTGTCTAGGTTTGTTCACTCACCAGTCTAAAGAGCTACCGCCTGCAGGATGAAGCCAACCAGAAGCAAGAGCATCCCTAGATTAGATAGCCCTCTGTAGATTGTGACCTGCCGATCGGTCTTCTTCATTTCGGGCGTCGGTTCTCCGCCCAAAACCTTCGTAATTCTGAACGAGCCGTCGCTCTTCACGGTTGCAGGAATGCCGAACTTCCAAACGAGCGCAGTTCCAAGGATGTTTAGGGAAAGCCCGGTGAAGTTCAGTGTCATTTCTTTGAGAGAACGTCATAGCATAGCTACCGCCTATGGAGAGAACG
>JALZWA010000059.1 GCA_023299815.1 Akkermansiaceae bacterium | reverse complement strand
GGTGAAGAGGGCGAGCGCGTGTTCCTTCTCTGCGAGGAAATACTGGGCGCGGAGGCGGACTCGCATGTCGGCGTGGCCAAGAAGGCTTGCGAGGGTTTGTGCATCGAGTTCGCTGAATCCTTCCTTGAAGAGTGTGGTGACCTGGGTGGTGGTGGGGTCATCTGCGACTCCAGGCTGGGTGAGGGTGTAAATGCGACCGCCTTTGTGAGACTTCCATCCGCCGATAAAATCGCTGATGTAGAGCTTGCCGTCATATCCCCAGTCGACATCGGTGACGGCGGTGCCCCAGCTGAACTTGGAGGATTGGCCGAGTGCGAATCCGGCGCCGTCTGGCTCGATGCCGAAACTCCAGATGGCGGAGGCAGCAGCGCTGCCACGGTAGTCGCAAATGAGGAACTGGTCCTTGCAGCCGAGCTCGAATCCGCTGCCTGGGTGGTAGGCGAGACCGGAGGGGCCGGAGGTGAAGTTCGCGATGGGTGGGAGGAGGTAGGCAGGCTGGGCGTCGTTCTGTGGCTCCCACATTTTTTCCTTCATCCACTGGTTCACGGGGCGCTCAGGAATGCCAGCGGAGCGGTGGAAGGAGTGAAGGATCTGGTGGCCCATGCGCCAGCCGGAGTCGGCGCCATCCATCATGATGACGACGCGAGCGCGGTCGCCTTGGTCCGAGTTGTTATCGACCGAGACGGCGGTGCCATATTGATCAAAGGCAATCTCCTTCGGGTTGCGGAGGCCGGTGTGGACGACTTCGAAGTTCGAGCCATCTGGATCGAAGCGGAAGATCGCGCCTTGGCCGGGGTATTTGTAGGTCTGTCCTTCCTTGGTGGTGAAGCTGAAGCCACGGTCTCCGATGGTGGAGTAAATGCGGCCATCAGGCCCGAGCGCGAAGCCATTCAGGTCATGGCCGGAGAAGGAGACGCGCACGCCCATGCCATCTTGGATGACGCTGCGGACGTCTGAGACGAGGTCGCCATTTTCATCCTGAAGCGCCCAGATTTTAGGGATGCAGGCGAAGTAAATGGTGCCCTCAAAGGCCATGATGCCGGCGGCGGTTCCATCGAGGAGGTCGTTGAAATCTTCGGCGAAGATCTTGCTCTCATCAGCGATGCCATCGCCATCGTGATCGACAAGGATGCGAATTTTTTCCGAGCGAGTGGTGAGTTTTTTCAGCGGAAGTTTTTGCGCCCATTTTTCGTGCATCGCCACGCGGTCGGCGGTGGTTTGCGCTGCCATGTCATCAGGGATCCAGTAGCGGTGGTCGCGATTGTCCTCCACTCCGAAGCGGAAGCGGTGGGTCTCAGCGACGTAGACCCGACCTTGCTCATCGATGGTGAGTGCGGTGGGGGAGTAGAGGTCTGAGGACTTGTGATCGGCAAAGAGTTCCGCCGTTGCGCCAGTCGGGATGGTCAGGCCGGGGATGGTATCGACCGCAATGTGTGCGCCTTTGAGCGTGGGGATCTCTTCCTTCTGGGCTGGGAATTTGGGCTCTGGGTTGTCGCTGAAAATGACGTGGTCGATGTTGATGATGCCCCATGCTCCGGCCTCGTTATCAAGAATGCGGAGGTGGGCTTTTTTGCCTTGGAACTCGGAGAGATTCCAGACCGCCGGACGCATTGTGAGGTCGTTTTGACCGGAGGCTTTCATCACGACTTCGCCATCGATGACGAGTTGGGCTGAGGTCGTCTCGGCGTGATTTCCGCCAGAGATCAGGAAGGCGAGATAGGGCTCTTGAATGGTGAACTCCGGTGAGGTCAGTGAACCGAGCGAGGCGTCACCTTTGTGACCAGAACTGACGTAATAAGCCTCGGCGAAGTTCGTGACGGTGCCCTTCATTCCCTCAGGACTCGCAGCGGTGGGAGAGAGGCCGAAGGCGGAACCCTCGAGCTGCCACTCGCCGAAGCCATCGGATTCGAAGGCATCAAAAACGACCTCCTTTGCTTGAAGGCTTCCCGCGACGAGTAAAGGCAGAAGGGAGAAAAGGCGCATGAGAGGATAAATCAAGGTGAGAGAGAGTGATGAGTCGAGAGGATTTAAGGCATCAGGAGTGCTTCGAATCCTCCTGCGGTCGCTGCTGATTTGCTATTTGCAGTCTGCAGGACGCCGATGACGGTGCCCGAGCGCTCGCTAAAAATAGGCGAACCACTCATGCCACCGGCCGGGAATTCCTGAGTCGTCTTGAAGTAATACTGATGGCCATTCCCCCGTGGCTCGGAAACGACGGTGGCAGGAATCTTTTTCTTCTTATTCAGGATGTAGACGCGGTCGCCCACTTGGATGTCGGGATTCTTTACGTATGGCAGTGCGTCGGAGGCTGAGAGGGTATTGGGGTCGTATTCCAGCACCACGAGATCCTTCTGGCGGTGGATTGTCTTGCCAAGCACGACGGCTCCCTCTTGACCCTTGCGGAGAATCTGGGTCTGCGGCGCGCTGTTGCCCTGATGGATAGAGCAAGCGAGGTAGGTCTTACCGCCGGAGCTGAAGTGGAAAAAGGTTCCCGGCGAGGCGAGATGATGCATCGTTTGGTAGCTCGGCACGCCAACGCGCTGAGGCGCAGGCTCCGAGCAGGCGCCTAAGAGTAGGCAGATCGCGGGGATGAGGAACTTTGTCATGTCATACGGTGGCATATCGAGCTCGTGATGCAAAGAGGAGAGGTGAACGAGCTAGTCTACCTTGGAGCGATCTTTTTTGCCGATGAGCGCTCCCTTGAGAGCCTGCTTGCGGGCTTTCGCTGTCTGTCTTGGGCTGAGACGGATTTTGACATGACCTTTCATGAGATTGTCCTCCATGTCATCGGCTTTGTGAACGAGGCTGAGATTGTGGCCGAGTTCGTGGGCGATGGTGGCAGAGAGTGCACCTGCTTCCGGGAAATTCCTCGCAGAAAGGGCTAACTTTCCTTTTCCTGGGATGAGATCGGGGCGGCGCTTCGGATGGCCCTTCTCATTGGGTCGTTTGTCCGAGAAAGCTCCGACAATCGCGAAGGTGCCGGGACAGTGGGCGGTGCCTTGGAGGGTCTGGCCGACGTAGGGGAAAAGATAGAGATGATACATCTCGGGCTTCTTGCTGGCAAAGCGGCCGTCGTCCTTAATGGACTCGTTGTTTGCGGGGTCAGCGAGGGCGGGAAAGACGAGCTCCATGTGACGCCCGCGGATCTCGCGGCTGCGATTCACCACGAGGGTGGCGAGCTTATCGAGACGCTCTTTCGAGAGTTTTCCTCCGCCTGCTTTTTCACTGACGATGCCGCCGCCGCCCTGCGCGGGATCGGTGACCCATTCGATTCCAGAGGGGGCCCAGATGTCATTGACCTGGTCCATGATGGGTTGGGTGGATTTGACCGTGAGAGGGGTGTTCATCACGGTCTTGTAGACCTTGCCTTTTTCAGAGGTGAACTCGCGGATCATATTGACCCCGGTGACGAGATGGACGCGGAGCGGGAGCTTGAGCAGTTCCTGCTCTGACTCCGCATGAAGAGGGGTGGCGAGAGATAGGATGAGGGAAAGAGGGCGAAAGAAGGTCATTTTTAAAACAGGATCACGGCATGAAATCAACGTCCTGCGAGCATGGCTGATTTCTCAAGGTGATGTCGATCAGGAGTTTTTCATGAGTGGGATCAGTGTGGATGAAAAATAAGAATCATTTGGCAAAGGGCCTCATTTACGAGACAAATGGCGGCATGAGAATCCTACGACCTCTCCGCCTTCTCATTCCGGTGTTCTTCCTCTTCTCGCTGGGCTGGTTTGTCGTGGCTCAAGAAAAGGAAAATTCTCGTCCTGAAAAGGTCGGTTGGGTCAAGACGGAGAAGCAGAATATCGAGGGCTGGACCGTGACGGTCGATGCTTCACTTCTTGAGGGAGGGGAGCATGAAGAGGAGGGGAAAAAGGCGCTCAAGATGCTCGCGAACCACCTGCAAAGAATTTCCATCCTTCTGCTTGAGGAAGAGTTAGCGCAAATGAAGAAGATGGAGATCTGGATCGAGCATCAGCATCCTGAACTCGCGAACATGCAATATCATCCCGGAGCAGACTGGCTCGAAGAGCGTGGCTATGATCCCGCCTTAGCCAAGAAGGTGCATATCCCCCAAGCTGCCGCTCTGTTTTCACGAGACCAAATGCTCAAGCACCCTGCCGTGATTCTTCACGAGCTGGCTCATGCCTATCACGATCAGATTCTTGGCTTCGATGACGAACGAATTATCGCGGCTTACGATGCGGCGATCAAAAAAGGGATTCTCAAAAAGGTGAAACTCTATAGCGGTGGAACTGGGAGTCACTACGCCGCCACGAACCATAAGGAATACTTCGCGGAGTCGACCGAGGCTTATCTCTACCGTAATGATTTCTTTCCCTTCGTAGCCGCCGAGCTGCATGATTACGATTCTCAGGGCTTCCAACTGATGCTTGATATCTGGGGCCCCGGAGCAGTGAAGTAGACAGTGCTTAAAAATTTTGTCGAGAAAATGGTCCGAGCATCCGAAATGGATGATTGTTGACGGGTGAGAAGGTTCGGGGCTTTCGTAGGGAGTTCATGAAAAAACTTAGCATCCTTACAATAACAACATGTGCTCTCATTCAGTATTCTGCCTCGGGGCAGGGTTCAGTTCTGAATGGGAGCTTTGAAGACCACACCGCATTTCTCGATATCGCCTACTTGTCTGAGTTGGATGTCGCAGACGGCACTCTGTCGGCCGTCGATAATGTCGGAACCGCATCGAACTGGGTCTTTGGTTCTGATGCTGGTTTGTTAGGTGGGAATACCACTGATGGGGAGATCGCCGCGTGGTTGAACCCGAATTCAGGCAAGTCTTCGGACGCTTCGATTTATCAAGACATCTTTTTGAACGTAGGAAACTACAATCAACTCTCGTGGAGCTCGTTCGCAAGTCCCGGAGAGTTTGAGACGATCCATCAATATAATGTGCAGGTCGTGAACCTTTCGACATCGGACGTGATCTATGATCAGACTTTTTTTGAGAATGCCTTCGACGGTCTGGCAACGAGCCATATCACCGGACTCAATGTCGCGAATTTTGGGACTCACCGGCTGAGCTTCACCGCGCTGCCCGCACCCTCAGATCTCGCGGCTTCGGCAGGTGATATTTTTATCGATAACGTCGTCGTGGTCCCAGAGCCCAGCGCTAGCCTCTTGGTCCTGCTTGCGGGAGTAGTCGCAGGCGCACGTCGTCGACGCTAGTCACAGGCTTTTCTTTTTCAGCCCTCTGTTGCTTCTGCAGCAGAGGGTTTTTTCTGGGTGAATGAGAGAGTGTTTTGAAGAAACGATCTTTTGATTTGAGCCCACTGTGCTACTAACTGAGGGATGAGATTTTCGGTCCTTTTGAGCGTCTTCGCGGCCACCTGTTTTCTTTCCACTTCGTCCTGTGGAGATCAAAAGGAGGAGGGGTTGGCGGTCAATAAATGGCAGGCTATTTTTCACCCAAGATTTCGAATCTCTGAAGTGGCAGAGCTCTACGAACTCTGGACAGGGGACAAGGTGACCGCGGCTCCGGAAGTGTTAGCGGATGAGATCTACTTTAGCCAGAAAGGACCATTTTCCAAGAGAGAGGGAGCAGAGTTCTTGAGACTGACTTTGAAGGTGAGTGGCTTCGAGCTCTCGGAGGAAAAAAACGAGACCCTGAAGGTGACCCGAGCTCCCTTTCAGCTGACGAAAGCACAGCTGGCTGCGGCGAAGAAGAAACCTGCTTATGATGGAAAAGAGTTTCAAGAGATCGAGCTTCCTGAAGGTGAATCAATATTGCTGCCCCGGGCGACAGGAAGAGAGATCGCTGAACTCATTGGGAAGATAGCTGGTCAGCGGATTATTTTATCACCCGTCACAGGAACGGTCGACTTCAGCTTAGTTGTCAGGGGGCCGTCGACTCGGGGCGAGGTGATCGGGAAGATCTGGGATGCTCTCGCCGACAAGGGCTGTGGTCTCGTGCCAGCTCCGGGAGATGTTTTACTGCTGGTCGTGGCTGATGAAAAGAAGCTGGCTGGAAATCGTGAAAAGCGAAAGGGGCCTCGGACACGCTATATCCCGAAGCCACAATAAGGCCAAAAAAAAGGACTCAGGCGCGGGGCCGGAGTCCTTTTTTGAGAGGGTCAGAGGCTAAGAGCCTCTGCTACAAGCTTGCGATGATGGCCGCGCCGATCTCGGCGGTGTTGGCCTTGGTCTCGCCTTCTGCGCCGGTGAAGATGTCGCCGGTGCGGAGGCCGGAATCGATGACTTTTTGCACGGCGGCATCGATGGCGTCTGCCGCAGCAATCTCGCCGAGCGAGTAGCGGAGCATCATCGATACCGAGAGGATCTGCGCGATGGGGTTGGCGATGCCTTGGCCGGCGATGTCTGGAGCGGAGCCGCCGGAGGGTTCATACATGCCGAAGTAGAGGCCATCATCCTTCACCTTGCCGAGGCTGGCACTTGGAAGCATGCCGAGGGAGCCGGAGATCATCGCCATTTCATCCGAGAGGATGTCGCCGAAGAGGTTTCCGGTGACGAGCGTGTCGAAGGAAGCAGGGCGCTTGACGAGCTGCATCGCGGCATTGTCGACATACATGTGCTCAAGCTCGACTTCTGGGAAATCCTTGGAGACCTCGATGACGGTCTCGCGCCAGAGGACGGAGTTTTGCAGGACGTTCGCTTTATCGACAGAGAGGAGGCGCTTGTCGCGACCCATGGCGGCGGTGAAGGCGACTCGGGCGATGCGCTCGATCTCGCTCTTGCGGTAGACCATGGTGTCGATCGCTTCGATGTCGCCATCGGGAAGAGTGGTGATGGACTTCGGCTGACCAAAGTAGATGCCGCCGGTGAGTTCGCGGACGCAGAGGACATCGAAGCCGTCTGGGATGAGTTCGTTCTTCACCGGTGAGGCGTGGGTGAGTGAGGGGTGGCAGGAGCCAGGGCGGAGGTTTGCGAAGAGGCCAAAATGTTTCCGCAAAGGAAGAAGAGCGCCGCGCTCAGGCTGAATATCTGGGGGAAGGTTCTCCCACTTGGGTCCGCCGACGGAGCCGAAGAGGATGGCGTCCGCCTTTTCACAAGCGGTGATCGTTTCCTGCGGGAGAGGGGTCTCGTTATTGGTGCCGTCAAGCGCAGCGCCACCTACGAGGTGCTCGGAGTGGGAGACTTTAAAGGAGAATTTTTCCGAAACGGCGTCGAGAACCTTGAGAGCTTCGACCATGACTTCTGGGCCGATGCCGTCGCCAGAAAGGATGGTGATGGTGTGGGACATGAGGTCGATCTATCGGGAATTCTGAAATTTGCAAGATGGAGGGGAGGAAATCCTAAATTCTAGATGGGGAAATCCTAAACAAATCCTAAATGAGAAACTTGGGCGCTGAGGGGGAAGAGAAAGAAACTGGGTGCGGATTCGCGAAGTGCGGCTAGGGTCATGGATGAATTTCTCTGCGCTTCAGCGTCACTTGATGATTCCTTTTCTGGCCTGTGGCCTTGCGGCTGCTGAGCCGGTGAAAGAGCTCATGAATTTTCAGAAGGAACAAGAGATCAAGATGGTCATCGTAGATGACGG
>JALZWA010000058.1 GCA_023299815.1 Akkermansiaceae bacterium | reverse complement strand
AAGGGTGTCAAACACCATCACGCCATCGCACACTTGGCAAATGACCTCTTTCCCAAGCATAGATTCATCGATGCTGTATCTTTGGTTACAATGTGGGCATCCTACTTTCATTGGGAACTTCCGAAGTGTAATTCGGTGATGAAACGAATTACGAGAGAATTGGATTTATTCTTACGGCTTTCTTTAGAAACTCCATCAGAGCTTATTAGGGAATGTTTTCACATTTTGACGACACTAAAAGAAGGTGCTTAATCTAGCTTGATCTCCAGACGGAAGAAGGCCTTGTCTAGTGGTGAGGTTGGCTCAAAGAGTCATTGATCACTGCCTTGATAGGTGAAGTTTTCAGGAACCCAATTTTGGAGGTCGGATGACCATTGAGGGGTGCTCGAGATGTCATCAGCGCCAGGGTTGCGGGGAATGGTGAGGATGTTGGTGTCTGTGTCGAACTGCAAGGTTTCAGAGAGGGCGTAGGCGTGGATGTCTCCATTTGTGTAAGGAACGGAGTCTGAGGTTCCGGGGGTTCCTCCGTTAGCGAGGCTTGCTCGCCAGCTTTCCGGGAGGTCTGGGTCACCACTACGGAAGACGAGGCTGGGGCCGGAGCCATCGGTGGAAGAAGGCCAAGGGCTTTTGTCATCATAAGTGAACTCTTGGATGGTCGCGCTATCTGAGTCATCGAGTTTGATGGTTTCTCCTCCATTGCTTAAGCCTCCGGAGATGAAGTCAGTTTCAGTGACGACGATGCGCTGACCTGGACTAAGAGTGGTTGAGGCGGGGAAGGTGAATTCAAATCCCTCGGTGAACATGACTCCATCAAGAGTGAGGGTGATGCTGTCACTGGTGTTTACGAGTTCGATGAATTCCTCATTATCACCAGCGGGGTTATACATGATTTCGCTGATGTGGAGATAGAGCTGGTTATCAGACGAGGTGTCTGGAGTGATAACGGTTGCGATGCTAGTTCCCGCGACATTCGTGAGAGTCAGAGTCTCGCTGAAACTGGAGATGTGACCGGAGTAATTTCCTTGAGTAAAGCGAGGGGCATTAAGTGAACGGTAAAGCTCAAGGTCAGGAGAAAGAACGAGGAAGCCATTCGTAGGGATGACGGTGCCGGGACGCATGGCGTGGGTGACGCGGCCGGTGAGTTGCCAGTTTGAGAGGTCGACGGCGAAGGATTTGGGGTTGGGGAGTTCAATGCTCTCTTCGTCCTGATCACCGCCGGTGGGGTTGGTGATGATGGTGCCGAAGGTGATGCTAGGGGCGGGGCTGTGGGTGGTGGCGCCGGACCTTTTCCAGGTGAGGGTGTTTCCACCGGCTACGAAGTAAGAGATGGCAGGAGGAGGTCCGGTGGGGGCGTTGTGAGAAGAGACGTCATCGATCCAGAAGCCGGGGTTGCTGCCGAACTCGGTGCCGAATCTGATGGAGGTTGGAGTGGCCGAGGTTGGTGCGGCTTGGTGGCGGCTGAGGCCGGAGGCGATGGAGGTGAAGGCGATGCCATTGGCATCGGAAAGAGCGAGGTCGCAGGTGGCAGAGGCGGTGCCCCAGTTGTGGCCGGTGACGCGCATGTGGTAGACATTTTTAGTCTCACCAGCGTCATCGAGATCGCCGTCATTATTGAGATCGACGGAGGGGGAGACCGAGCCGAGGGCTAACTTAAGTGCCCCAGCCGCCAGCGAAGGCAAACCAGCCGTCTTGATAGCGGAGATTGAGGGCGGAGGTTCCGGCTCCAGTTTCGATGATGATAGAAAATTGACGGTTGGTGGTGTCGCGCACCATGAAGGATAATTCGAGGTGCCAGTCTGCTTGCCAAGCGACGGATTGGGAGAGGGATTGTCCGATATTCGTGAAGTGAGCTGCCTGAGTGCATCCGATCAGCGCTAGGAGGCAGATTTTTTCATGAAGAGAGGCTCTATTGTTCAGCGGAAATTTGGTAGAAGCGCTTGGGTGCGGAGACGCCTGTTTCGGTGAAGGTTTCGGAGGAGGAGGTTGCGGTTTGGTCTGAGATTTCTTCCCAGTCTAGGAGGTTGTTGGAGGCGAAGATGAGGTAGGTGATTCCAATCTGAGCTTCAAAGTTGAGGGTGACTGATTGGGCGCTTGGATCGTAGGAGATGGTGGTAATGACGGGAGGGCCAGAAGGCGGGGTGCCATTGAGGAAGCGTGGGTCATCAACGACGAAGCCTAGGGCGTCTCCAAATTCTGCGCTGAAGAGGACTTCATTCGGGGGCGTGGTAGGAATGGCAGTCTGGAAGCGGTCGAGGCCGCTCACGTTTGCTACGATGGTGGTGCTATTGGGTGAGGAGATTTCAATGCCGTAGGTCGGGGTGCCGCTGTCCCAAGCGGTTCCGGTGATGCGGAGGAGGTAGGTTGCGCCGGGCTGGACTGCGGGGAGGGCGAGAGGGGCTCCCCAAGAGTCATTTGCCACGGCGCTGTCGAAGGCATTCCAGGTTTGGAAATTGAGGGTTATGACATCGCTGACACCAATAGTGGAACAGTTATGGTTAAATCAACAGCCAAATTGGAACCTATGTTCATGCAAATATTTGATTTTCCCAGATTAGACATTTCTGTCATCTCCGAAGCCACATTGGCATCGCCAGGTGGATTAGAAATTGCACTTGCTCTTGACGCCACATATTCCATGAATTTTGACTCGCGTTGGGACACAACGATGCAGATAATGGAAAACACACTTAACGACATGCAAGCCTTTACAGGTAACTCAAATTTCAACATCACCCTTGTGCCATTTGGTGATTCGATAAATATCGGACCATCACGGGCCAACTGGCTTGACAGCCCTGCCCCTGCAGATTGGACACATTGCGTCAATGCACGTGAAAAACATATGGGCAGCCTT
>JALZWA010000057.1 GCA_023299815.1 Akkermansiaceae bacterium | reverse complement strand
ATTCTCCTTGTTTTACTGACTCCATCTTTAGCGGATGAGCGGCGGCATCAACTTTACTCTGCAGCTTACAATACGCCCGGTGAGGTGGAGTTGGTTCACAAGTTGATCGCAGGAGATGGAGATCCCGATGGTTTGAAGGTCTGGATACTTGAAGAGACGATGCGGCGCAATGATGTCTCAAGTTGGTGGACTTTGGCACTCTTTTATCAAAGGACAGGGGATTGGAAGCTCGCGGAATCGAGCCTGGGAAAGGTCTTGGCGCTGGATGACAAGAATGAGGATTTGAGGGTTGAGCGGGTGAAGGTTCGAATCCAGCGGAGGCTTGTTAGCAAGGCTTTGGCCGACCTCGACGTATTGGATAAGAATAGTCCCGAGACCGTCGAACGAAAGCTCTTGCGAGCGACTGCGCTTTATCAGTCTGGTAAGTCTTGGGAGGCCCGAGAAAGGTGCTTGGAAGCGGCGAGAAGTATTACGGAGAGGACGAGGGCGGAGGAGATTGAGGCGATTTATGCTAAGATGTATGAGATTAACTCACGCAGTGAGGCGAAAGATTTCTTACTTAAGAATGGGTCTGGCTTTGAGGATGATTGGAGGTTCCAGTTTCTCCTTGCCTCGATTCTTGATGACGAAGATCGGGAGGGTGAGAGTCGTGAGATTTACTGGAGTCTTCTCACGGCAGAGGGAGAGGTGGGTAAGAGATTTCATGTCAGAGATACCTCAAGATTTCGACCGGTTGCATCTTGGCTCCCTGATGAACTTCGTCCAGTGGGTTGGCTGGATCGGGTGATTCCTGCTTCTCGGCTAGGAGGATTGAGAGTTTTTTGGAGTGGGGAATCCACGGCATTACCGCAGTCTGCGATGGAGGCGCGGCTGATGAGCTTTGGGAAATTGGTGCGTCGAGGGGAGAATCCTGAGTTCGTGGGTTTGGAATATCCAAGTTTACTTGCTGCGCTCTTTCGAGCAGATGGTTCCTTTGAAAAAGTGGCCTCGCAGATGATTGAGAATCGGCCCAATGATCTTAAATTGAGAGCCGCTTTTTTAAGTTGGGCTAACTTTTCGCTCTCTCAAGAAAAGCTGTCAGATGATCTGCTATGGGACTCGATTAAACTGGTTGGAGTGGAGCATCCAGCCTTGGCGATTCGAGCGGTGAGGGGATTTGTAGAAAGAGGGGCGATCAATCAGAGAGAGGGAATTAGTTTCGTGACGGCGCTCTTAGAGGGAAGAGTTGGAATTGAAGAGATCAATGCGGCGGCTGCTTTTGCGTTCGGTCTGGATGATCGAAATCGGCGGTTTGGTCCCGATATCTCAGAACGAGGCTTGCGAGATGTTCTTTTGACTTGGGCTCTCACGGAGCACGGAGAGGTTGAACCAGTTTGGTTATGGAATCTGAGTCAGCATCTGCTGAGGGAAGAGCGAGTGAGTGAAGTGATCGCCTTGGTGAACCGATATTCACGAGAGGGGATGAGACGTGGCTCAAGTGGACGACCGGCATGGGATCTTGATTTGGACTCGATCATGCGAAACTACGAGCAAGCCGAGTGGAGCTCGTCTTTGAAGATGAAAGGGGTAATCCCCGTAGTCTTTCGCGGAAAGGTGCCTCGGTTGGTCGAGGACTTATTGGAGAGGCTTAAGAAGGATGACGAGCGGACTGAGATTAGTGAAAAATTGGACCCATTTTACCCTCAGATGAATGAGGTTATTTTTTCACCAGACGACCTGAGAGCGCATTTAGCATTGGTCGATGATGTGGCAGTGCGATGCTTATTGGCGTCGCTAGTTGAAGGTGAGGATTTGGATTGGTCTGTGGAGGAGTTGTCGGCTTCGGTAGACGTGTCAGATCGGGTGATTTTATCGTGGGTTGAGGAGGATGGTGGGAATGTAGAAAAGGCTTATGAGATGCTTCTTAGTATTGATCAGGATGATCTGACGGAGAGAGAGAAGATCGGTCTAGATCGGCGCGTGGTGACGCTGGGTGCGCTCAAGGTGAGGCGCGTGAGCGAGTCTTGGAAGATCGAGGCCGCGAGGTCTGCATGGACGCGTCTCCTTGCAAAAGATGATCGGCAGGATTTCCACTACTTAACGAAGCTTGCTCCGCTGCTTGGGATGGAGGGGGCATTGCCTGCTCGCTCAACACCGCGGAAGCCTCCGGTGGACCCACTGGATGTGATCAAAGTTGTGAAGGATTTTGTGTTGAGACAGCAGTTGGACGAGGCCGTTGCGTCGGCGGCTCAATCATTACGAAGCTCTGATCGGTGGGTGAGAGAAAGTCTGTGTGACTACCTGAAAGAGCAGAAGTTGATGACGCAGGTGCTTGCTAGAATGAGAGGAGAGAGTGAGGGAAATAGGCAGTTACTGGAGGTTGCTGCGCTCGCAAGAGAGTTTGGTGATGAGACGTTAGCGGAAGAATGCTACGGGAAAGTGCTGGCAAGTGACGCAATGAACTTTGACGCTCATCTTGGTCTGAACACTTTAAATGAAGCTGACTTTGGCGGGATGATCGAGGCTCTGCCAATGGCGCGAATCGAAGAGGGAGTAAGGCTTTGGAAAATGAGAGAGTCACGATCTCACCTCACCAACGTGCGGGAGGAAATTGTGCTGCTTGGATTGATCGAGGAGTTATTGGAACGTGAGAAAATCGGAGAAAGTGATTCCAAGGTGGCGAAGTTCGTCGCGAGGTGGGAGATTTCGGCTTCCCGCTTAATCTCAAGCGGGCAGGGACAACGGCAGGCTGGAGGTTTTGAGGGTGCAGGGGAGTTAGTGAGGAAGAAAGAACGGGCGATTGCTCTAGCGATGCTAGATCATGGACACTTGGCGGGAATCGGGTTTTCCAAACTCCATGCGAATCAGAAGAAGTGGGAGTTGAAAGATGAGGAATTGGTTCGCTTGGCGATGCAGGGGTTTCGGGCGGGTTTGCTTATGCCCGAGCCGGCTCCTGTTGGAGCATTACCATGGTTTTTAAGCTCTTCAGGGAAGAAGCTCTGGACTGCGGAAGAATACCTACGAAAAAAGGGGAAGCTTCGTGAGGCTCTGGATGAGGCGACAATGACCTCAATGCGTGGTTCGTGGCCTAGCATGGCGAGGTCGATGGAGCTGGCAAAACGGATAGCGCTTGCTGATACCGAGGACGCTTTGAAAGAGTGGGAAGAAGAGCTTCCCGAGAAGGGACATTTTAGACGGCGAGCAGTGCTTGAAATGCTAGATAATGTGATCGTGTTTGGCTCGGAATCGAACAGCGGGATCGATGTGCTTGAAAAGCTCTGGCTGAAGACGCTGGCAGAAGATTCACGAATCTGGACTTCTGAGCGAGAGCTGATCGATCGTTGGTTGAAATGGCGTCTGGCGCAAGACGAGCAGATAGTGGGTGACTTTGTGGAGAGGGTTTTAGTGAGTATCCTGGGGCCAAAAGAGGCCTGGCCCCTGATCGGAGAGCAGGTGGAAAAGAAGCAGTTTCTCCCTGGGGAGATTCATCGACGAATGAGAGACGCGAATCTCATCTTGCCGATCATTTTTCGGGAGGACGCGGTGAGAAAGAAAGTCTTGTCCTTGATCTTCCAAGACGGGCTTTTGGAGATCTTTGGGTGGAGACGTGTGCTGTGGCTTTTCGAGAGACGAGAGTTGGCTGATTTTGGGGAGGAAATGATTCATTATCAGGCAGGGTTATTACGCGATTTATCCGAGGAGTCTTTAGCCTTGGGTGGTAAGCAGGTTGCGAAGTTGGGCTTGTTCCTCATTCAGTCGATTGATCAAGGATCGCTCAAGAAGGTTGCAACCAAGCCGCAGGTCAAAGATGCGCTGCAAGGTCCGGCCTGGCATCCCCAGTTGAGACCTTGGGTGGGGCTGCTTACGACGAGGGACAAAAATGAGAAGTTTGAATTGCTCGATGAGTTTCTTGCAGAAAAGACGCTGCTTAAAGAGATGGTAGCGATTGATCAGAAGATGCTACGTGGGTTACTGAAGAGTCATTTTGGTTCTGACTTTGAGGAGGCGGGGCTAAAGGTTGACGCTGTTCTGGGTGCAGAGGTGGAGGAGGGGGAAATTGCGCTGGCGCAGTTGATTGACGGTTGGGCCAAAGGAGAGGTTCAGATTGGCCGCGATGACAATGTCGGGCACACGATGTGGAAGAGTATTTTTGAGTATGCTAAGATTGATCCGACAAAGGCCGGAGTGGCGGCAGGTGCGGTGATGGAGGCGGCACTCAAGGATACTAACCAAAGAAAATTTGAATCGTTCTCGGGTTACTATTTTACGAGGATATTTAGCGAGGCAAGGTTGAGTTTAAATCAAGAAATTAGCCTGTTGAACGCACTCTACCAGAGTGGGGTGAGCGAGAATCTGCCGATCCCGCGAGATCTTGATAGTCGCTTAGGGTATTTTTTGTGGGGTTCTATTCGGGGTGAATATCCTGGAGTTCAGCGCGGACGTGGGCTGCGGGGAGATGTTTTTGGAGAGATTCTTCTAGATGCTGCTGCGTCGATGAATCTGGCGGAGCAGACGCTCCTGCTTGCTGGTATTCTTCCGAAGCTGTTTTCCGGTCTCGTTTTAGAGGATGGGGAGGGAGAGCTTCTTCTCACTTGGATTGAGGAGAGTTTACGCGGTGAGTCGGAGCTATTGGCTGATGCGTTCAAGTCGGTGTTGTTAGAAAAACTGGGAAGAGTGGAGGAGAGGCGCTCTGTGTTCCTCCGCTTTTTAAATCAATTGGAAGGGCCAACTCCGGTTCTTCTTGATGTGATGATTGGCTTGGTCTCGGAAGATCGC
>JALZWA010000056.1 GCA_023299815.1 Akkermansiaceae bacterium | reverse complement strand
ACTCGGCGTGCGGGAAGAAGACGGCGAGGAAGCGCTTTACGATCATGTCGTAAAGCTTGCTTTCCTGCTCGTTGATCTTGACGACGCGTCCGGTGGGGATGATCGCGAAGTGATCAGAGACCTTCGCGGTATTAAAGACGCGCTTCGAGAACTGGATGCGGTCGTTCTTGATGGCGTCCTTTGCCCATGGGGCGAGATCCGAGCTGGAGTTGGCGAGTTCTTCGACGACTTGCTTGACGTTTGGAAGGTAGTCCTCGGGGAGGTAGCGGGAATCGGTTCGGGGATAAGTCACCATTTTGTGGCGCTCATAGAGGGCCTGAGTGAGTCCGAGAGTGTTCTTAGCGGTGAATGGAGCTTCCCGCTGGAGGGTGGTGAGGTCGTAAAGTTGCGGGGCGATCTGCTTGGTCGGCTTTTTTTCCTCGGTGACGGTGCCGGTTTTTCCTAGGCAGCGCTCGGTGATGAGGCGGGCACGGTCTTTATCCCAGATGCGCTCTGCGCGACCGTGAGGATTGGTTTCGTCTTTCTTAAAGTTGAGGTCAATCCACTTGCTCTCATATTCGCCAGCGGCAACGCCGAAGGTGCCGTGGACTTCGGCGTAAGGAGTGGAAGTGAAGGCTTGGATTTCTTTCTCCCGACGGGCGAGAATGGCGAGAGTGGGGGTCTGGACGCGACCAGCAGCGGTAATATTAAACCCTCCGTGACGGGAGCGGAAGCAGGTGAGGGCGCGGGTGGAGTTAAGACCAACGAGCCAGTCTGACTCGGAGCGGCACTTAGCGGCATCTGCGAGAGGGGACATTTCAGATCCTTCACGAAGGCTATCCCATGCTTCCTGAATTGCGGAGGTGGTCATGGACTGCATCCAGAGGCGCTTGATGGGCTTTTGGATGCCGCCGATGTCCATGATGTATTGGAAGATGAGTTCACCTTCACGGCCGGCATCGCAGGCATTGACGATTTCGGTGACGGCCTTGGATTTCGCGAGTTTGAGGACGTGTTTGAGGCGCCCTTCAGTCTGCTCAATGGGTTGGAGCTCAAAATTCTTGGGAATGGCGGGGAGAACATCGAACTTCCATGGAAGATTCTTTCCATTGGGGCCGGTGGGCATTTTGAGCTCGACCAAGTGACCAACCGCGGAGGTGATCATGGCTTTGTCGTTCTCGAAATACTGGGCGTCGCGCGACTTTCCCTTCTTTTCGAATTTACCGAGGGATTTAGAGAGGGCTTTGGAGAGGTCTGTAGCAACAGAGGGCTTCTCGGCGATGATCAAGATCTTGGACACGGGGGCGGACTTACGCACCGTGGTCGCCATATGAAAAGGGATTTTTTTAAGAACCCGTCATTTAGACCGACTAGTGAGCGCTGGGAGTGTGTGATCGCCAGTCCTCTCCTTGGAGGCGTCCATCGGGTCGGAAACACCGTGCGTCATATCCTTTTTCATCAGGGCCCTTGTTGGGGGAGAGTCGCTTGATGACAGTGACATTGAAGGCGGCTTGGATCTCGGTCTGACAATAAGGACAGGGCCCAACTGCTTGTTGACCGGAGAGGCTGAGAACCTGATCACAAGAGGGGCAGGGAAAGGTCATTACTGAACGTTCGCTCATTGCTCTGAAATATTAAGCAGGCTAAGCTAAATTAGCAAAGTCTAACTTTTCGAAGGTAGCGTAAAAAAAATTCACCGGGACCAGCTGGTTTGACAGAATCGAGCTCGTAAAAACGTGACTCAGGCAGAAACGAGCTGTTTTCGCCGGTGAGAGTGGGCGCCGCTTTTCCACCAAAGAGAGAGTGGGTTGCGAGCGTGAGGTTGATTTCATCGACACAGTCTAATTCAAAAAGAGCGTGAGCGAGCTGTCCGCCGCCTTCACAGAGGAGAGTTTCGATGCCGGATTGTCCTTCTAGCCAGTGCAGCCACTCCGCGAGCGAGCAGTGATGGGCCTGAGTCGCTGGAGGGGTGCTTCCTTTTCCCTCGGTAATAATCAGATGGAGAGGGCCTCCGGGGGTGTGGAAAATAGGATGCGCTGGGTCAAAGTTGCCCTCGCGGGAGAGAATGGCCCGAAGGGGTTGGGGGTCGCTCTTTCTTCTGAGAGTCATCCGGTCTGCTTCTAGGGTGCCTCGACCTACGAGGATGGCATCGGCTCGCTCGCGGATTTCGTGAAGCATCTCCAGATCCCTCTTCGAGGTGAAATGGGCGGGGGTCTTTTCTAGCGTCGATATTTTACCATCGGCAGTGAGAGCGAAGTTAAGAATGACCCGAAGTGGCATGAGGAAAAGCGTAGCGCAAAAGGGGACGTGAGAAAACTTGAGAAATACGAGAGGCGCGCTAATGTCACGCCCATGAGCGATTCAGCCCCACAGATTACGGCCTACTTGAAGACATTTTGCGGATGGAGCGAAGGCGTGCGCGCCATTATGCGTAAGTATGACCTGAGCTTTGATGAGAAGGACATCATTAAGAACCCGGCGTTTCGCTGGGAGATGGAGCAAAAGACCGGTCAGCCTCTGAGCCCCTGTGTTGAGGTCAATGGCGAAATGCTTCCTGATGTCAGTGGTGAGGAAGTGGAGGCATTCTTGGTGCAAAAAGGGATCGTCGCAGCAAGCGGAGAAGCCGCAGATGCGCCGATCGATAGCTCCTGCTCACCCGAGCAGCACGCGGCGCAAGCTGCTGCAGAAGCTGCGGAAAAGGGCACACCAGGGAAGATCGTCTTCCTCGACTAAAGGTCGCGTCCTTAAAAAAACACTCTCTGGCGCGAATCGCGCTTGATTTCACGGGTCGGTTTCCATTGACTCGCTCATGGCGGATATTTCTTTAGCACTTTCATTCGACGACGTCCTTTTGACGCCTGCTTTGAGTGAAATTCTCCCTTCAGATTCGGATATTCGGACCCATCTCACCGATGGCATTCCGCTCAATATCCCAGTGGTCTCTGCAGCGATGGACACGGTCTCTGAGACTGAGTTGGCAATGGCTCTCGCTCGCGAGGGTGGCATTGGCGTGATTCACCGTGCTTGCAGCATCGAAGAGCAGGCGGCGATGGTCACCAAGGTGAAACGTTCTGAAAATGCGGTCATTCAAGAGCCGCTGACAGTGACGCGAAAGCACACCGTAGCTCAGGTTCGCGACATCATGGCATTTGAGGGCTTTTCTGGATTTCCGGTGGTTGATGCTCAGGGCAAGTTAGAAGGAATGGTCACTGGGCGTGATCTCCGCCATGTCCCAAGTGCTGAGGCTCTCGTGGAAGAGGTAATGACTCCCATGAGTAAGCTCATCACGGCAGATGCAAACATGGGTCAAGAGGAGGCTCGCCGGATTCTTTACGAAAATCGTATCGAGAAGCTGCCCTTGGTGAATGCCGATGGCACGCTCGCGGGACTCATCACAGGCGCGGACATTGAGAAGCGCATCACTTTTACGAATGCTGCTAAGGATCCGAATGGCCAGCTTCGCTGCGGAGCTGCGGTAGGACCTGGGCCTGAGTTTTACGACCGTGCGCAAGCGCTGATTGAAGCAGGTGCTGATGCGCTCTTTATCGATGCTGCCACTGGCCACACCAGTCGGGTGATGGAGGTGATCGAGAAATTGCGAGGCCTCAGTGATCGTCCAGTCGTTGCTGGAAATGTCGTCACCGCAGCTGGTGCTCGTGACTTGATCTCTGC
>JALZWA010000055.1 GCA_023299815.1 Akkermansiaceae bacterium | reverse complement strand
ATCCATCTTCGGAATCTCTTGGGGAGAGATCGAGTTCGCACCTGACGATCAGTTTTTCATCACCGGACCCTGGGTGCCAGACGACGGCCCGTGGGCACACGGCCTCAACGACACCCCTCTTCCCCTCAAGGAACTCCGCTCGGTAAAGCGACGGAAGATCGAGGGCGAAGCTGCCGTGCTTGCCGAGTGGGATGACAAGTCGCCTCTCCTCATGCGTCATCTTACGGGAAAAGGCACCGCCATTTTCATGGGAACTCTTCCCGATGAGCGCTGGTCGAATCTCGAGTTCACCGCTCTCCACCTCGTCGGCGCGCAGCGTCTGATTCAGAAAGGAACAGATCGTCTCCACTCCGGTGCTCGTGCTCTCGCCGGAAGTGAAAAGGCGCTGACGAAAAACGACGAAGTCCGCGAGCGTCTCGACACCTTTGAAGATCACGACCCCTCGCAAGAGCACTACCGCAGTGGCATCTACCGCCTTGGAGAGCGCATCGTGGCAGTCAACCGCGAGCCCAGCGAATCCTCACCGGAAGCGATCACCGAGGACGGATTGAAGGATCTCCTTGGCGACACATCCTACTCCCTCTTCAGCGATCAAGATAGCGATGACGACTTTGTCAAAGAAGCTTGGCGCGCCTTCATGGTCGCCGTCCTCCTCTTCCTCATCGCAGAAGCCCTTCTCTGCCTCCAGCCTAAGCCCGGTCAGACTCCGGTGAAAGGATCGCCCAAGCCCTCCTCCGCCTCGTGAAGCATTTCAACATCGGAAACCTCCACTTTCAGGCGAGCACCTTCATCGTGATTATCGCGCTTTTTGCGTTGCTCGTGATCGGCATTCTCTCCGTCATTGCAGTGCGTCGCTCGGTCCGGCCAAAGCGCACCGGCTCACTCGAAGCTCTCCGTTTTCTCTGCGGCCTGATTGCCGCTGCAATGCTTCTCGGGCCCGAATGGCGCACCGTGGAATCATCAGACCTCCAGCCCGAGATCGCCATCGTCACCGACGAATCTCTCTCAATGACTACCGAGGACGCTCGTCTTCCCAGGTCTCTATCTGAAGACGAAAAAATCGTCGGTCGTGCGGAGTTGGTAAAGCAGATCAACGAGACCGAGTTCTGGACCCCCTTCGAGATGGATGGGCAAAACAGAGTCACCTTTTCCAGCTTCGGTGCTCCTCCGGCAGACGGCGACCCCGCGCTCGCAGCGATGTCTGGCTCAGACATCAATAAGGCTCTCAAGGACGTTCTCGAATCAGGCCGAAACCTTCGCGCGGTCATCATGATGAGTGATGGCACCTTCAATATTGGCAAATCCCCCGTCGATTCCGCACAGCAAATGCGCCTCCGCGGCATCCCCCTTTATGCCCTCGGCACGGGAGCCGCCCAGCGCCTTCCCGACCTCGATCTTGAGTCCGTCAATGCGCCGACCTACGGCATCGTGGGCGAGAACGTGCAGATCCCTTTCTCGATCGAATCCTCCCTCCCTCGCGATGTCCGGACCATCGTCCGCCTCCGTAGTGAGACCGGTAAGGAGCGCACCAAAGACATCGTTATTCCTGCCAATAGCACCTTTGACGACTCCCTCCTCTGGCGCATCGAGAAGGAAGGCGCCACCTCGCTCACGCTCTCAATTCCTTTTGCCAATGACGAACTCGTTGAGAGCAACAACTCGCGAGAATTCATCATCGCCGGTAAGCCAGAATCGATCCGTGTCCTCGTGATCGAGACGCTTCCTCGCTGGGAATATCGCTTTATTAGGAATGCACTTTCGCGGGACCCAGGCGTGCAGGTTGACTGCCTTCTCCTACACCCCCAGCTCGGAAAAGGCGATGGTCCAGACTACATTGCCGAGTTCCCTGAGAAACTCGAAGACCTTCAGAAATATGACGTCGTCTTCGTGGGCGATGTTGGTATTGGCGAGGGTGGCCTCTCAATCGAGCAGGCCAATCTCATCAAAGGCCTCATCGAGAGCCAAGCCTCGGGTGTCGTCTTCATCCCTGGCCCACAGGGAAACCAGTTCGAACTCTCCCAGTCTGAGCTCGGCGATCTCATCCCCGTGGTGCTTGATGAGACAAAAAAGGAAGGCTTCGGCGACTCCAATCCCTCGCCCATGCGTCTCACCACCGAGGGGGACAAAAGTCTCCTCACCATGCTCGGCGATGACGAGCGTGAGAACGAATCGATCTGGCAAAACCTCCCCGGATTCTACTGGCAGGCTCCCGTCATTAAGGCGAAGGCCGGAACACAAGTTCTCGCCGTGAATGAAAACCGCCGCAACTCCTCGGGCCGACTTCCCATCCTCGTGACCTCACGTGCGGGATCAGGAAAAGTCCTCTACCTCGCTATCGATTCCGCCTGGCGCTGGCGTCGAGGCGTGGAAGACCTCTACCACTACCGCTTCTGGGGCCAAGTCGCCCGGTGGATGTCTTATCAGCGAAACATGGCTGCCGGTGAGCGCGTCCGTCTTTTCTTCTCTCCTGAGCGGCCCAAGCCCGGCGAGTCCGTCTTCCTCTCCGCCAATGCCTTTTCGGCTGAAGGTGCGCCTCTCGTAGATGGCACCGTGAAAGTTGAAATCACCGCACCTGATGATTCCGTCAGAGTGCTCGAACTCGTCAGTGAGGACTCCTCCTGGGGAGCCTTCAGCGGCAAGTTTGCCATCACGCAACCTGGCACTTGGAAGCTCCGAGCATCGGTCGCAGGTGAAGACTCCGCCGCGGTCGAAACCAAGATCATCTCGCAGACCGACCCCATCGAAAAAGCAGGCCTCCCCGCTCGCCTCGATGTCCTTGAGGAAATGACAAAAGTCTCACGCGGAAAGCTCGTCACCCCCTCTCAACTCGACGCCCTCGTGAACGAAATTAAAGCCCTCCCCGAGCCGCAACCCTTGGTCACCTCCCTCAAGCTCTGGGCTCACTGGTTCATGCCCGCGCTCCTCGTCGTCTTGCTCGCCCTCTTCTGGATCGGCCGCAAGCTCAATGGCACCTTCTAATCTGATAAGAAGGAATCTTTAGAAAAAGGAGTCTCCCTCCCTCGCTTTCATCTTGCCATCATGAAAGCACCTGCTCTGTCTGCCGTTCTTGTGACGCGCCGCGTGGAGATCCCCGCCGGGAAATCGGGAGCCTTTGAA
>JALZWA010000054.1 GCA_023299815.1 Akkermansiaceae bacterium | reverse complement strand
TCGGCCTCGGCATCGCCATTTTAAGAATGGTGCAGGAGATCCCCGGCCAGAGCGCGGCCGGACTGAGCTCCTTCATTTATGGCAAACCGGCCTCGATGATTCTCAGCGACCTCATCCTCATCGGAGTGACGCTGGTGGTGACGATCATTACCTGCCTTCTCATTTTAAAAGAACTCACGCTGCTTTGTTTCGATGACTCCTTCGCCTCGACGCAGGGCTGGCCCACCACCCTCTTAGATGTCCTCCTCATGGCACTCGTCACCGCTGTCACCGTGGTCGGGCTGCAATCAGTGGGTCTTATTTTGATCATCGCCTTCCTCATCACGCCGCCGACTGCCGCGCGCTTTTGGACGAATAATCTCCGCACCATGCTCTGGCTCTCGGCCATCATCGGCGCGATCTCTGGCTGGTTCGGGGCTTCTCTCTCCGCAGTTTATCCGAACCTGCCTGCGGGCGCGATCATCGTGGTGGCCGCGGGTGTCATCTTCCTCATCTCGATGATCTTCGGCCCCACGCGTGGCGTCCTCCCACGCTACCGTCGCCAGCGTCAACTGAAGCGAAAAGTAGGCCGCCAGCACCTTCTCCGCTCCGTCTTTGAAATCATGGAAGTCGGGCAAAAAAAACACCCACTCCGCAATCTCCCCATCTCACTTGAGCGCCTCCGCAAGCACCGCGCTTGGTCAAAAGGAGAGCTCCCCGGGCTCATCCGCCAAGCCCGCAGAGAAGACCACCTCGAGCGACAGCCCAGCGGCGAACTCCGCCTCTCCGAGTCTGGCTTCGGCGAAGCCTCCCGCATCACGAGAAACCACCGCCTCTGGGAACTCTACCTCATCACCCACGCCGACATCGCCCCCTCTCATGTGGACCGTGATGCCGATATGGTGGAGCACATTCTAGGCGCAGAAATGGTTCACCAGCTCGAAGCCGCACTTGATCTCCAAGATCACACCTTGGAGTCACCACACTCCCTCGAATCTTAAGCCCATCCCGCTGAACTCAACATGAAAACAATCACACTCATTCTGGTCACCGGTCTCACTTCTTGTTGTTCCCCACCCACCTCTACTCCACTCAAACCTCGTCGAAATGCCATCGACGCAATCTTAGAAGCTCATCCCGAATTTCTTAAGGAAAACCCCTCCCCAACCCAGCCTTAAAAAACTTCGCCTCTTAGCCACTTAGCGATCAAAAAACTCAACCCTCCCCTTTTCAAATTTAGCATTTCCCCTTCATGACTTGGACTGAAAACGACACCGGCATCATGCTCGTAGGGATTCTCTGCGCGATGGCCTGCGCCCTGCCGGGTTGCTTTCTTCTCCTGCGGCGCATGAGCATGATGGGGGATGCGATCAGTCATGCTGTCCTTCCTGGGATTGCGGTGGCCTTTCTCATCTCGGAGAGCCGAGCGAGCTTTGCGATGTTTCTAGGCGCGGCAGTTGCGGGGATCCTGACCGCTCTCTTCACGCAGTGGATCACCAAGTTCGGTAAGGTCGACCGTGGGGCGGCAATGGGAATCGTCTTCACCACCCTCTTTGCCATCGGGTTGATTTTGATCAAACAGACCGCGGATCACGTCGATCTCGATGCCAGCTGCGTGCTCTACGGGGCGATCGAGCACACGCCGCTGGACTCGGTTCTTCTTTGGGAAAATAAGACCTCCCATTTCTCAGTTCCGCGAGCCGCTCTCGTGGTCGGTGGAGCGCTGCTTTTTAATGCCCTCGTCATCGGGCTCTTCTACAAGGAATTCACCCTCGCGTCCTTCGATCCCGCACTGGCGCGGACCCAGGGCTTCCGCCCCATGCTGATGCACTACCTCCTCATGACGATGGTAGCAGTGACAACCGTGGCCGCCTTTGAAGCGGTTGGCTCGATCATCGTGATCGCGATGCTGATCGTGCCTCCGGCGACGGCCTTTCTCCTCACGCGCAACCTTCCTTTACTCATCGCCCTCAGTCTCGGCCTCGCCGCGCTGGGTGCGATCCTAGGTCACCTGAGCTCCCAGCTCATCCCCGTTCTCACAGGCCTCCCAGAGACGACCAGCTCAGGCATGATGGCCACTCTCTCGGGCTTCCTTTTCCTCCTCGTCTGGCTCTTCGGTCCGCAGGGACTTCTGAGGCGATCATCGATCGAGTTAGAAGAACCACCGGAGCTTTAATACTCCTCGAACATCTCATCAAAGCCGTCGTAGTAGCCCTTGAAAATCGAGATGATCTTCCAAGCGATGTAACCAGCTACGAGAAGATAAAATGCCTTCGGCAAAAGAAGTGAGACGAGCGCCGCGCTGCTCTTAGCATCTGTGGCGAAGACCTTGCCCCAGCGAGCAAGATCAGTGTCGAGCGAGCCCGACTTCTCCGCCGTCACATAAGAGCGCGAGAAGGCCTTCGGGAAAACCTTGTGCGACTGGAAGACAGGACCAAGGAGATTGCCTTCCTCAAGGGTTTTAGAAAGCGCCTCTCCCGCCTCTGAAATACGACCGCTATGCGCGGCAATGCTCGCCATTTTCACCGTCTCGTGCATCGAAAGACCGGAAGCGATTCCCCCGTGGTAGACTTTTACAAAGCGGGCAAGCGAGAGATTCTTCCGCGCCTTTCCTACCAGAGGAATGAAGCCCAGTGCGCGATCGATTGCGGCATTCTGAGGTGCCATCTTAAGAAGCTTCCTCACGCCGAGCACAATGAGAAAGCCGATGACATAAGCGATCCCCAGCCGGATCAAAAAATCGCGCATAATCTCGCCACCATCCTTGCTGATGCCCTCCATGAGGCTGAAGGGAATCACCGAGAGAAGAATTGCGAGGTGAAAGAGAATCCCGGGATAAATGAAAGCCCGCGTCATCTCCTTGCGAGAGTTCGCCAGAAGATCGAAGTAGTCCGCCAACTGCTGAAAAGCCACGGGCAGCCGCCCGCCCTTCTCCCCCGCCCCGATGATGCTCTCCTCCATCTCCAGAAGCTCCATCGGCCCCTCAGCAAAGGCCTCGGTAATGCTACGCCCTTTTTTTAGCGAAGCCTTAAGCTCCACCAGCACCTCCTGCACCGCATTTTCCTGACCGGCTTCGAGGAGCGCCTCGGCCGCATCATTGATCCCAAAGCCTGCTTCGATGAGCTTCGCAAATTCCTGATAGAGAAGACTTTTCTGCTGGGAGGACATGACAATCAAGATAACCACACAGAATCGAAACGGAAACGAAAGATCGTGGAAAGTTTGTTTCGTCTCCTTGCGCACTCTGGAACCGACAAGAGTTCTCAAGGAAGCTGCTGGAGAAAGGCATCTACGCCATCGGTTTCTTCTTCCCAGTCGTCCCCCAAGACACAGCCCGCATCCGCAGCCAGATCTCCGCCGCCCACACCCGCGTGCACCCGCGAACACCTCGACTAATCCCTCAGCGCCTTCGAGTCCACCGGCCGGGAACTTGGGGTGATTTAGCCTCCTCATTCACTGCACCCACAAGGGTCCTGCAGGGACGCAGGGAGATCAACGGAAAGACAGACGAGACGTCTATCCTAACCTAAGAACTTCCCAGGATTGAGAATCCCCTTAGGATCGAGAGCGTCTTTGACCGTGAGGTGGGTTGCGAAGCCGACTTCTCCCAGAGCGCCTCTGATCCAGCGCTTCTTCGCGAGACCGACTCCGTGCTCGCCGGTGATCGCGCCGCCATTTTCTAGGACCCAGGTAAAAAGGAGATCCAGCGCCCCATCCGCCTTCTCGCGAATCACGGGATCATCGTAATCTTCCACCATGAGATTGGTGTGAATGTTGCCATCTCCCGCATGGCCGAAACAGGCCACCGGAATCCCGGTCTTTTCTTGGAGGCCTGCGGCAAAGTCGGCTAGTTCCACGAGCTTCGATCTCGGCACGACGACATCTTCGTTCAGCTTCGTCAGCCCCGTGGCTCGCAGCGAATACGAGAAATCACGCCTCAGCTGCCACACCGCCTCACAGGCCTCGGCATCCGCATGAAGATCAATCGCGAGCGC
>JALZWA010000053.1 GCA_023299815.1 Akkermansiaceae bacterium | reverse complement strand
AAGAACGACTCGGGGTGAAGGTCTTTGAGCGCACGACTCGCTTGGTGAAGCTGACGGAAGCAGGCGCCGTCTTTCTGCGTGAGACGGAGGCGCTCCCTCATATTCTGGAGGGAGCGGTCCGGAGAGTGCGGGAGGAATATCTAGGGGCGGCTCGCGAGGTGAAGGTGGGGCTCTCTCAGGGGCTCGCCTTGGCACACATTCCGGGGATTTTTCACTCGGGTCAGAAGGATCATTTGGGTCAGAGAGTGAGAATCTCCCAATCCTCGGATGACGAACTCCTTCAGCAAGTCGCGCAGAACGAGTTAGACCTAGGCATCATCTCACGGCCTCAGAAGGTTCCTGATTCAATCTTGATCCGGCATGAGATGGAGGATGAGTTCTGTCTCATTGCCCCAGAAGGCATTCCGGTTGATGGAAGCTTCGCTCAATGGGCAAAGAGTAAGAGCTGGATTCTCCCGCCTGCGGCTTCAATTTCGAGAGAGTTGATCGATGGGTGGGCCAAGAGTCAAAAGCTGACTTTACGAGGAAGCTTGGAGCTGGAAAATATCGATCTCACTAATGAGTTCGTCGCGCTCGGCTTCGGGGTCGCTTTTGTGCCGCGTCGCAGCCTCACCAGCTTGATGAGAAAGCATCGAATCCAGCGGGTGCCGATTCCCAAAAAACTCTCGCGTCAGTTGGTCGCGATCGTTCCAAAACACGGGACGGTCCCTGAGCACGTGAGCGAGTTTGTGGACGGGATCCTTTTCTCGTAGAGCCGAGTGGCTGCTACGGCTTCTTATAAACGATCTTTCCGTTCCGGTCTGCCGTGACCATGGAGAGACCGAGTCGCTTGTATTCCTTCTTTGCCTCGCGCACGCCGCGCTGCATCGCTAAGTGGATTTTTTTCGTCTCCTCGTCCATGTCCTTTAAAGGAATGCCTTTAGGGTCGATTTGCTTAAACTCAATCATCGTAGAAGAACTTGCGTAAGGAACCCATACCATGGGATTTGTGAGAAGCCAAGAGTATCGGAGGGGTGAAGGTGCTGTTGTGAAAGGTCCATTCATCAACCAAGGGGAGATAGAGATTGAGTAGATTCTCACCAACTCTGGGGTATCTCCTTTGAATGTCTTTGGTTGGGACATCATGTCCACCGTGTTTCGTTCGCTTGTTCACTCGCTCTCTTGAAATCTTAGCTGAGGGAATCCAAAGGAAGTGGAGATGGATTTCGAAACCTGCGGCTTTTGCTTCTTTGAGGAGCTTGGCGTGGGTGCGGCCGCTGAGAGTTGATTCCAGTGCGAAGCTTCGGCCTGCACCAATCTCTTCCCGCACCTCGGAGAGAAGAAGACGGCCCGCTTTGAAGGCGACGGATTCGACATCAAAGGGCGAGAGCCCACGCGCGATCTCATCGGCATTGAGAAAGCGCAGCCCCTTCATCTCACGCGTCAGATAGGCGCGCGCAAAGGTCGTCTTGCCGGCACCATTGGCACCGCCGATCAAGATGAGGATAGGGGCTGGCATTCAAGCTGCCTTTCTAGGTCGTAGCGGTGGCGAGTTCCTCTTCCTTCATGTCGTCTCCGCTGTAGCCGTTTTCTTCGGCATACTTGCGGACGTCGGCGGTGATCTTCATGGAGCAGAAGGTGGGGCCGCACATGGAGCAGAAGTGGGCTGTTTTTGCGCCTTCGGCGGGGAGGGTTTCGTCGTGGAAGTCGATCGCTCTTGCGGGGTCGAGGCCGAGGGCGAACTGGTCGCGCCAGCGGAACTCGAAGCGGGCTTTTGAGATCGCGTTATCGCGTTCCTGTGCGGCGGGGTGACCTTTGGCGAGGTCGGCAGCGTGGGCCGCGATCTTGTAGGTGATGACTCCTTCGCGGACGTCGTCGCGGTTGGGAAGACCGAGGTGCTCCTTTGGCGTAACGTAGCAGAGCATGGCGCAGCCATACCAACCGATGTTCGCCGCTCCGATGCCGGAAGTGATGTGATCGTATCCGGGAGCGATGTCAGTGGTGAGCGGCCCGAGGGTGTAGAAAGGAGCCTCGTGGCACCAGTCGATCTGCTTCTGCATGTTCTCTTCAATGAGTTGAAGAGGGACGTGGCCGGGGCCTTCGTTCATGACTTGGCAGCTTTTTGCCCAAGCGCGCTTGGTGAGTTCACCCTGGACTTCGAGCTCGGCGAGCTGGGCGTAGTCGTTTGCGTCAGCGATGGATCCGGGGCGGAGTCCGTCGCCGATTGAGAAGGAGACGTCGTAGGCGGCGCAGATGTCGCAGATGTCATCCCAGTGGGTGTAGAGGAAGTTCTCCTTATTATGATGGAGAGCCCACTTGGCCATGATGGAGCCACCACGTGACACGATGCCGGTCATGCGACGGGCGGTGTGTGGAACGAAGGCTTTGAGAACGGCGGCGTGGATGGTGAAGTAGTCGACGCCTTGCTCGGCTTGCTCGATGAGGGTGTCGCGGAAGAGTTCCCAGGTGAGGTTCTCAATCTGGCCGTTCACTTTTTCAAGCGCTTGGTAGATGGGGACGGTGCCGATGGGGACGGGGGAATTCCGGATGATCCACTCACGGGTAGCGTGGATATTCTTACCGGTGGAGAGATCCATCACGGTGTCTGCGCCCCACTTGGTGGACCACTGCATTTTCTCTACTTCTTCATCGATGGTAGAAGCGACGGCGGAGTTTCCGATGTTGGCATTGATCTTCACGAGGAAGTTCCGGCCGATGATCATGGGCTCGTTCTCCGGGTGGTTGATATTTACCGGGATGATGGCGCGGCCGCGGGCGACCTCGGAGCGGACGAACTCGGCGGTGATGAGCTTGGGGATTTCAGCGCCGTAGGTCTGGCCGGGGTGCTGGTGGTCCATGCGGTTACGTGCGACCTGCTTGAAGGGATTGATCTCACTGGGGCGGGGCATTTCGTAGCCCTCGGGAGTGGAGTTCTGGAGGCGGACGAATTCTTTGATGGCGGGTGAGGCGTCATCAGGGAGTTCGTCGAGCGTGGGGTAGCGGTCGTGGACGGTCTTGAACTCTTCCATGCGGCCGTTGTTCTCACGGATCGCGATGTATTCCATCTCAGGGGTGATGATGCCTTGATCGGCATACCACTTCTGAGTGACGGGCTTTCCGGAGGACTTGAGCGGCTTGCGCTTGAGGCCGGGGTATTCCTTGAGCTTGTTTTTTTCGGCCTTTTTCTCGTTGTATTTCTCAGCGTGAGCCTCGGAGAGGTAGCCATTGTCGCTCGCTTTGATTTCGCGGCCTTCGTATTCTTCAACGTCAGCACGAGAGAGGATCCAGTCGCGGCGGAGTGGTGGGAGGCCTTCACGGACGTTACCAGTGAAAGCAGGATCGCCCCAAGGTCCGGCGCAATCGTAGACGCGGATAGGCGGGTTCTCCTCGACTCGGCCATTGTCATGCTCGGTGTCGGAAAGGCGGATCTCACGCATGGGGACTTTGATCTCCTTGTGGATCTGGCCAGAGACGTAGATGCGGGTGGAGTTCGGAAAAATGGTGGGGTCCTTTTCGATGGCGGCGAGTTCTTCGGAGTTGTCGATGTCCTCGACGAAGTTTCCGGTGTAGTCGGAGCGCTGCTTGGAGTTTTCAGGGGTGATGCCGTTATTGTCTGGTGAGATCATGGTAGAGAAGTTTGAAGTGGTCAGTTTGAAGTTCGAAGCAAAGAAAAAGCCTGTCGGCTCAGAGATGAGAAAGCGCGACAGGCGTGAGAAAGAGGTTGGTCTGACTCCTAAGCGTTAACTTAGTGGTGAGGGTATGATCTCAGGATTTCCGGAGGACGGAAAAACACCCCTGTCTTATGTGGCCGGAAAATGATGCGGGGAGTGGCCTTTGTCAAGGAGGGGAGATTTAAGCGTCATCGCGCAATCCTTTGGGAGGACCTAGAATCTCGGAAAGGACGATGGCATCTCTTGCTGCATAAGGACTGGCGAGGACTCGGCGTGCGCGGGTGCGGGCGGTGATGATTTCGTTGCTTCTTGTCTTGCGAGGAGTGCCACGCTGGAAATTCGCAAGGGCTTCTTGTTCCGCCTTGCTGAGATTGGCTTTTCTCACCTTCTGCGGGACGTAGACCTCAGGCTGCCCGGCTACTGGGGGCGGAACCGAAGAGGGAAGAGGAGGTGGGGCGGCCGCTTCCTGCTGGCGGCGAAGGATCTCTTCGCGTTGCTCGCGGAGCTGACGGGCATACTCATCGTAGTCCTCTTCAACCTCATAGCCTTCGTAATCTTCCTCTTGAAGTTCAGCGGGAGCAGCCCCTTTATTCTGGAGCTTCTCAATGAGAGCCTTGGCCCCTGCGAAGAGGACCATGAGGATGACGACGATGACTTGGCCGTCGATGGATTCAGCGAGAATCATCGAGTGTTAGGACTGGTCAGGAGCTTCTTCGCCGATGGAGTCACGCATCTTGGTGTCGGCGACGACATTCTGATACTTGGTGTAATCCATGACGCCGAGGTTTCCATTACGGAAGGCCTCTGCGATCGCGAGAGGGACCGCTGCTTCAGCTTCGACGACCTTTGCTCGCATTTCCTGTGTGCGGGCGGCCATTTCCTGCTCTTGTGCGACAGCTGCGGCACGGCGCATCTCGGCTTTTGCCTGGGCGACTTGCTTGTCAGCTTCAGCCTGCTCGGTCTGGAGGCGTGCTCCGACGTTGTCCGCGATGTCGACATCAGCGATGTCGATGGAAAGGATCTCGAAGGCGGTGGCGGCATCGACACCTTTCTCAAGCACAAGACGTGAAATGGAGTCAGGATTCTCAAGAACGGTCTTATAAGAGGCCGCGGAACCGACGGATGTGACGATGCCTTCACCGACACGAGCGATAATGGTTTCTTCAGTCGCACCACCGACAAAGCGGTCGAGGTTCGTGCGGACGGTGACTCGGGCACGGACATTCACACCGATGCCGTCTTTTGCGACAGCGGTGATCTTTGTGACTCCAGCGGAGGGATTCGGGCAGTCGATGACCTTTGGGTTGATCGAGGTGCGGACCGCTTCGAGGACGGTCTTTCCGGTGTCCTTGGTAGCAAGGTCGATGGCGCAAGCGCGATTAAAGGGGAGGCCGATACCCGCTTTTTCAGCAGCGACGAGGGCGAGGACGACGTTAATGATGTCACCTCCAGCAAGGTAGTGAGCCTCGAGTTCGTCGGTGGTGTATTCCAAGCCCGCCTTCGCTGCCGTAATGCGGCTGTTGACGATGACGCCGGGATTGACCTTCCGAAAGCGCATCATGATAAGGTTCACGAGGCTGACTGGAGCGCTGGCAGCTTTCGCTTGGATCCACAGTCCGAAGAAGTTGATAAAAACGAGGAGAACGAAGAGGAGAATGAGAACGCCAACGACTCCCAATATAAGAGGGAACATATTGCCTTGGATCAGTAGATTCATGCGCGGAGACTAGCTGCTAGGTCGAGGGATGCAAATTGAAGTTTGAAATTTCGCGCAGGGGAAAGATGCTCTTCTCCGTGAGCGATGGGCAACGGACAATTGGCGTGATTGCAGGGAATGGGATTTACCCAGAAACCTTTATAGCTGCGGCGAAAAAGCGGGGTGTCCGACTTGTCGTAGCGGCATTTAAGGGGGAGACCAAGGAGGGGCTTGCAGAGGCGGTCGATGTTCTGGATTGGTTTCGAGTGGGTCAGCTCGGCGGGATCATTAAGTATTTCAAAAAGAATGACGTCGCAGAGGTGATCATGGTGGGTCAGATCGCTCCGCGGAATCTTTTCGACCTCTGGCCCGATATGCGAACGCTTAAAGTGCTGCATTCGGTGAAGCAGCGGAATGCGGAATCTCTCTTCGGCGGGATTGCGACCGAGTTCGCCAAGGACGCAATCGAGCTTCTTCCGGCGACTACCTTTTTAGAGGATCAAATGGCGACCGAGGGGGATATCTTCGGGCCTAAAATTTCTGATCGGATCCGTGAGGATATCGGCTTTGGCTTCTCGCTCGTGAAGCAGACCAGCTCGCTGGATATTGGACAGAGCATTGTCGTGCGGCACGGCACGGTGCTTGCGGTTGAGGCTTTCGAGGGGACCGATGCTTGCATCAGGCGCGGCGGAGAGCTTGGAAATGGTAAAGAGGTGACTCTCGTGAAGGTCTCAAAGCCGGAGCAGGACATGCGCTTCGATGTTCCAGTCGTCGGGCCCAAGACAATCGAGAGCTGTCGCGAAGCAGGGGTGAAGACGATCGCAGTCGAAGCGGGTAAAACTCTGATTCTTGGAAGAGATGAGGTAGAGGAAGCCTGTCGCGAGGGAAAGGTTTCCCTTGTCGGAGTCCGCTAAGGTTCTTGGCGAATGCGAAGTCGGAAAAAAGTTTTCTCCTCGTCAGCCAAGATCGCTTCTCGAGTGTTGATCGTCGCTTGGGTCGGAGTCGTTTCCCACTGATTCATGTCCATGGAGGTTTCCAATGAGACGATGAGGCCAGGCTTAAGAATCAGGGAATCAAATGATGCCGTCACATCTCCATCAGCGAAGCCAAGGTTGATGAGTTCAAAGGAGTCGTAACTCGCCGGATCACTATCGAAGGCATATTCGAAAAGGTTGCTCCGGCCATCTCCATCGGGGTCAGCATTCGGATCACTCACGCCTGCTGCAAGAGCCCATTCAGCAAAGGTTTTTCGAGGGTCGAATCCTTCCGGGGTTGGGCTGGCGGCGACCCAGTTGATGAAGTCATTTCCGTAATCGTCTTCGATCACTCTTGTGAGCGATAGTCCGGTGCCATCTGCGCCGATATCCCAGGGCGCGTCATCGTCATAATTCACTCGGTCTACTCGGACGTAGGAAAAATTTCCAGCATCGTTCAGCGGTCCGGGGCGATCAAGCTGCAGGGTTTCGCCTCCATTTGAGAGTCTTCCAGAGAGCCATTCGAAGACCTGAGTTCCCGCTGGCGGGGCAAACTCTTTAATAAAGGCATCTGCATTTCTAGTAAGAATGACCCGCTGATCTGGTGCCAGAGTGATGGGGGTGTTCGCGGGGAGTTCGACGTCGATCCCATTGCTGATGCGCCATGCAAGATTCGTTTCGAAATCGAAGAGGGTGACCGGCTCATCCGAAATATTGACGAGCTCGATGTATTCCGCATCTCCGTCTCCTGCGGGATGATACATGACCTCAGAGATCACGATGGGTCCCACTTTGGGGTCGCTATTTTCCGCTGCTTGCGTGGGCGTCTCTTGGGTGACGAAGTTGTAGGTGTCGCTGCTCGATTTGTAATAGTAACCGATCGATTCACCCTCGAAAGAAGGGCCGTAGTCTTCGGTATGCGAGTAGCCGGTGGCTAACCCATTCTCGGCAGCGGTCACATAGACATTCTCCCCAGTGTGGCTGAGGGCAAAGCCCGTGAGTCGGTTCGGATCGAGGCTATCTACTCCGAAGTTCGTGTCTTCATAGAAGATAAGATAGCCTCCTGCGGAAATGGTGGTGTCGATAGGGATGCGATACTTGAGAAGGTCCGAGCCGTCATCACTCAGGAACCATCCGCCGACATTGATGGCTTCGTCGCTGCGATTATGAAGTTCGATCCAGTCAGGCGCATTTCCCGAGTTGGCTAAAATCTCGTTGATGACGACGGTGATTTCATTTGAGAAAGGATAGTCGTCTGGAGAGAAGGAATAGAGCGCGCCGATATCCGCGCGGCTTCCATCGGGATCGATCGCGTGGCCGGGATCACCAGCATTAATGGCAGGGGACTCAGGCATCAAGCTGTAGTCAAAGCCCGCGCTGTCTACAAAGAGAGGGTGCGCCGATAAATTCGAATCCCCTACCAGCACGAGTGTGTCGCTCAGGCTATACGAGATCGGAGCAGTGGAGAAAGAGTCTGATGTCACGGGCTGCTCACAGCCTGAGAAGATGGAATTTGTGATGACTGCTCCGCTGCCGCCTGCGCCGAAGTTTTTCTCGAACACCGCGACGCCTTCCGCGCAATCGACAAAGGTATTTTGATCCACGAGCACCGCAGATCCCTCGTCCTTAATTCCGACTCCTTGTAGAGAACCCACGATCAGGTTTCTCTTCATCACGACTGTGGATCCTTGGCCCACCGAGACGCCCTTGTCTTGGTTGAAAAAGAGAACGTTGCCTTCAAGAAGGACATTCACACACTGCTCGCCGGTGTCGATGCCGTCGCTATTGAAGCCCCGAAAATTGTAGATGCGGCAATCACGGATGACGCCATCAATGACACCGTCGTAGTCGATGGCATCGGTATCCGGCGAATCATTTCCGGTGAAGGTGCAGCGGATCGTTTCCGCCTGACCTTGCTTCACATTGATCCCGTCACCAGTGAGCGGGATATCGATGATCGAGTCGCGAAGACTCAGTGAGCCTCCTCGGAAAAAGAGAGGCGCACGTGAGGCACCGATATCGAGAAACTCTAGATCAAGCGTGGCATTCAAGCCTGAGATCGCCGAGGGGTAGATGACCGGATCATCTCCCTGAGTTGCGTCACGGACGATGACGTGAGAGAGCGACGAAGTGGTGGTGGGGTTTTCAAAGGAAAGTCCACCCCAAGTGTCACCAAAGCGACCTTGGATCGTTACTTCATTTCCCTCTGATCCATTCACGATGAGCGTGCCCATGACGCGGATGTCTTGGCCGCGTGCGACCTCAAGAGTGACGCCCTCAGGAATCGTCAGCGTGATGCCAGCAGGGATGATGAGGTCTTCCTCGATGGCATAACTCGTGTTTGCCGAGAGTGTCGTATTCGATGCAAGCTCGCCTCCGAGTGATCCTGACGCGGTGAGAACGAACTGAGCTGTGATTAGCTCTGGGAAATTGATGTTGAAAGTGGTCTTTTGGCCACCTTCGAGCCCGATCCAGCCATCGAAGCGATAACCCGGAGCCGGGAGGGCCTCTATGGTGGTTTCAATATTTGGAAAAACTGAGAGGAAATCTCTTGAAACTTCTACACCTTGAATTCGGAAGCTTCCCTCTCCGATAGTGTCGAGTAGGAGGTCGACAGGATCATCTTGATCAAGTGAGTCGGCAACTTCTGAGAGGAGCTCGAACTCACGAATAGAGGCAAAGTTTTTCATGCTTTCCAGCGACGAAAGGTAAGTCGATTGAGAGGGTGCGTCGCCCCAGCGATTGTTCGTGCGGTCCATTTCTTGACGAGGAATTCCGCCTAACTCATCGATGATACGATGAAGTCTATCGGAGGAAAAAGTGGAGGCATTGTGCGCCGCGAAGCGCTGTGCAAGAAGCCCTCGAAAGAGCTGGCTATCACGCAAATCTCGGAGGGTGTCTTCGCCAGACATCATGGAAGAGAGAATCCCAGACCTCCCATTCCCGAAGGTGCGATCCATATCGGGAATGAACCAGCGCCACTTCGAACCAGCTCGGTGAGGCTTCCATACTTCGCGATTGCCACTCCAGCTGGAATTCTCACCCCAGCTCTCGGCGATGACAAAATCCATGAAGCTTTCGAGATCGATCCGAGACTCCACAAATTCCCACACGGCAGGATCATTGAGGTCATTTGTCTCGATAAATCTTTGAAAATCGAGCCACTCGTCTGAGCTCCCATTTTCAATGGTAAGCCTTCCAAGACCTTCAAGTCTCAAATGGTCATACTCGCCATCGTTCACTCCGTAGTGTTGGAAAAACCAATTATCATCCCATCGGTCCCGGATGTTGTAGTGTCCCCAGTATTCTCCATTGATGAAGACGGTGGCAGCTCGCAACTTGTTCGTTTCGACCTCAAGTCGATCCTTGGCGATGGCATCAAAG
>JALZWA010000052.1 GCA_023299815.1 Akkermansiaceae bacterium | reverse complement strand
TTGAGCTGGGTGTCGCAGAAGGGGCAGATGAAAGTGTCGGGGGTCATTTTACTTTTTTATATGATCGCTGGGGTGAGTGATGCGTCAATGTCGAAGCGTGGGATGATGGGGGGCTTGGTTGTGGGGCGTGGTTGATAAGCGGCGAGGCGCCACGGCTCCTTTGTCGCGCTGCGCGCTCTCTTTGCGGAGAATGGGAAAGGAGCAGTGGTGCCTCGCCGCATCGGAGGATATGGTATCGGATGGTGGGGATTGAAAGTTGCAGGCTCTTTGTTTCCGTATAGAAGGGCTTATGCGTCAATTATTTGGATTTGGGATGTTTTTGGGACTTTCGGCGGGAGGTTTTGCGGTTGAGTGGCCGGAGATCCGGGGTGGTGAGTTGCAGGGAGTGGTGGAGGCTAAGGGAGTGCCGGTGAAGGTTGATTTTGAGAAGGATGTGGCTTGGAAGACTGAGATTCCGGGGAGGGGGTGGTCATCGCCGGTGATGAGTGATGGGCTGATCGTGGTGACGACGGGGGTGGGGGAGGAGAAGGTGGAGCTGCGGGTGGTGGCGGTGGATGCGAAGACGGGGAAGGTTGTGTGGGATGAGAAGGTTTTTGAGCCGAGTGCGGAGGAGGCGGGGATCAGGCACCGGAAGAATAGTCTGGCGAGTCCATCTGCGCTGATTGCGGAGGGGGTGGTTTATGCGCACTTCGGGCATATGGGGACGGCGGCTTTGAATCTGAAAGATGGCAAGGTGCGGTGGCGCTATCATGAGAGTTATAATGCGGTTCATGGAAATGGGGGGAGCGCGGTGCTTGCGGATGGGGTGTTGGTTTTTAGTGCAGATGGGAAAGATGAGGCTCTGGTCCGTGGGTTGGATGCTAAGACTGGGAAGAAGATTTGGGAGAAGAACCGGGGTGTGGAGACGACGCATAAGTTTTCCTTTGGGACTCCGCTGGTGATCGAGATGAATGGGGAGCGGCTTGTGGTGAGTCAAGGGAGTGAGCATGTGGGGGCTTATCGGCCGAAGGATGGTGAGCTAATATGGACGGTGGATTGTGGGAAGGGTTGGTCTTTGATCCCGACTCCGGTAATCAGTGAGGGGGTGGTTTATCTGACGAGTGGGTTTATGAAACCGAGTCTGCTGGCGATCGAGCTGAAGGGAGCCTCCGGTGATGTGACGAAGACGCACGTGACGCTGAAGGGGAAGAGGGATATTTCTAAGACGCCTACTTTTGTGATCAAGGGTGATACGATTTACTTGATCGAGGATTCAGGGAAGCTGAGTGCGATCAATAAGAAGGATGGCGAGCGGCTCTGGGTGGAGTCGCTGAAGCGTAATTTCTCGGCATCGCCGATGCTGGTGGGGAACCACTTTTACTCCTTCACGGAGGAGGGGGTGGGTTATGTGCACGAGGTGACGCCGAAGGGGGCGAAGCTGCTCGCGGAGAACGACTTTGGTGAACCTGTTTTTACGACGCCGATTGTCTTTGATCAGACGATGATTGTGCGGTCGGAGACGACGCTTTGGCGGGTCAAGGGCAACTAGTAGCCGAGTCTCTTCCTCGCTTCGTCTTGAGATATTCTTCGAGGTGTATAGAGAATGCTCTTCCTCCTCTGTGTTTCCGATGGAATTTGAAGCTGCTTCCGGACGAGGTGACGCAAGAACCGAAGTCTGTGTCACCAACGTCTGAGATTTTGTTTAAATCTGAGATCTCAATATTGAATGATTTACCCAGAAGAAAGCTTGGGGATTCGTAGATGATTCGAGAGTCCGTCATCTTCCATTGTAGCGGATGGCTGCTTCTGAATAAAATCATGTTGAAGCCAATTGCGATCAGAACAGGAACTGATGAGCAGGTGTAAACGAAGCTGTTCGGAAACGGCACCGGATATTCCCGAAGAACGATGTAGATGCCGAAGAAGAAAACGGGTGTGAAGACAGCGATGAAAGAAAGCATCCGTCCGGCGGAGCGTCTTACGTCATGTTCTTCGTGAAAGGTCTCCATTTTTTGTCGAGCTAGTAGCCGAGCCATGGGCCGAGCCATTTTTCGGCTTCGTCGATGGAGATTCCTTTGCGTTTTGCGTAGTCCTCGATTTGGTCTTTCTGGAGCTCGCTGATCATGAAGTAGTGTGATTCAGGATGCGAGAAGTAGAGGCCGCAGACGGCGGAGCCGGGGTGCATGGCGCAGGACTCGGTGAGGGTGACGTCGATCTTTGCTTCGGCGTCGAGGAGTTTGAAAAGTGGTGGTTTTTCGGTGTGGTCCGGCTGGGAGGGGTAGCCGGGAGCGGGGCGGATGCCTTGATACTTTTCGTGGATGAGCTCGGTCTTTGTGAATTGTCCGGGGCGCTCGATGCCCCATGAGATGCGGGCGCGGTGGTGGAGGAGTTCGGCGAAGGCTTCGGCTAGGCGGTCGGCGATGGCTTGGACCATGATGGCTTCATCGACGTCGTGAGTTTCGCGGAGTTTGGCGGCCCATTCATCGGCGCCGTGGATGCCGACGACGAATCCGCCGAGGTGGTCGTCTTTTTCGGCAACGTAATCTGAGAGGGCGAAGTTGGGCTTGCCGGTTCCTTTTAGTTGTTGCTGGCGGAGGGTGTGGAAGGTGGTGTCGTGGTCGGGGAGGACGATGTCGTCGCCATCGCGGTGGGCGGGGAAGAAGCCGTAGATGCCGGTGGCGGTGAATTTTTTCTCGGTGATGATTCTTTCGAGGAGGGCTTGGGCGTCGTGGTAGAGTTCTTTGGCGACTTTGGCTCCTTCTTCGTTTTTGGTTTTGAGGATCTCTTTCTCGGAGTCCCAGACGCCGCGGAGTTCCCATGTGTGGAAGAAGGGGGTCCAGTCGATGTAGTTTGCGAGCTCGCGGAGAGATTGGTTTTTTATTTCACGCGTGCCGGTGAATTCGGGGACGGGTGGGTTGTAGTCTGACCAGTCGATGGTGGCGGCATTTGCGCGCGCGGCTTCGAGGGAGATGGTTTCTTTTTTCGGTCCGGAGCCGAAACTGGCGCGGTGTTTTTCGTGCTTGGCTTGGTTCTCGGCGACGAAGGCGTCGCGGTTCTCTTTAGAGAGGAGGGAGGTGGTGACGGGGACGGAGCGGGAGGCGTCTAGGACGTGGACGAGGGGGCCGGAGTAGTGCTCGGCGATCTTGATGGCGGTGTGGGCGGCGCTGGTGGTGGCTCCGCCGATGAGGATGGGGATGCCTTTTTTACCAAGGCCGGCGAGTTCGGCTTGCTTGGCGACGGTGATCATTTCGTCGAGCGATGGGGTGATGAGGCCGGAGAGGCCGATGACGTCGGCATTTTCTTTTTCGAAGGCTTCGAGGATTTTATCGCAGGGGACCATGACGCCCATGTCGACGACATCGAATCCATTACAGGCGAGGACGACGCCGACGATGTTCTTGCCGATGTCATGGACGTCGCCTTTGACGGTGGCCATGATGATCTTGCCATTCGAGTTGGCTTTTTCGGCTTCGCGGCGGGCGTCTGAATCGGAGAGGTCTGGTTTCTCGGCTTGGAGTTCCTTGGCGAGTTTGACGATGCGTTCCTCGCGCTCGATCTCCATGAAGGGTTCGAGGTAGGCGACGGATTTCTTCATGACACGGGCGGATTTTACGACCTGGGGGAGGAACATTTTTCCTGCTCCGAAGAGGTCGCCGACGATGCCCATGCCATCCATGAGGGGGCCTTCGATGACGGTGAGGGGTTTTTTGTATTTTTCGAGGGCTTCGGTGGTGTCCTCGACGATGAATTTATCGATGCCTTTGAGGAGGGCGTGTTCGAGGCGCTTTTCGACGGTGGTTTCGCGCCAGGTGAGGTCTTCTTCGAGTTTCTTAGCGCCTTGGCCTTTGAAGGATTCGGCGAGGTCGAGGAGGCGCTCGGTGGCTCCGTCGTCTTTATTGAGGAGGACGTCTTCGACTGCGGTGAGGAGATTTTTTGGGATCTGGTCGTAGACTTCAAGCATGCCGGCGTTGACGATGCCCATGTCCATGCCTGCTTGAGTGGCGTGGTAGAGGAAGGCGGAGTGCATGGCTTCGCGGACGGCGTTGTTTCCGCGGAAGGAGAAGGAGATGTTAGAGACTCCACCGGAGACTTTTGCGTAGGGGAGGTTTTCTTTGATCCAGCGGGTGGCGTTGATGAAGTCTAGGGCGTAGTTATTGTGCTCTTCGATTCCGGTGGCGACGGTGAGGATGTTGGGGTCGAAGATGATGTCTTGTGGTGGGAAGCCGACTTCGTCTACGAGGATGTCGTAGGCGCGCTTGCAGATGCGGCATTTGTCATCGTAGGTGGCGGCTTGGCCTTGTTCATCAAAGGCCATGACGACGACGGCGGCGCCGTAGTTGAGGACGTGGGAGGCATTTTTTCTGAAGGCGTCTTCGCCTTCTTTGAGGGAGATTGAGTTGACGATGCCTTTTCCTTGGAGGTGCTTGAGTCCTTCTTCGATGATCTCCCATTTTGAGGAGTCGACCATGATGGGGACGGCTTGGATGTCGGGCTCGGCTTGGATGAGGTCGAGGAAGCGGGCCATCATGACTTTGCCATCGATGAGGCCGTCATCGAAGCAGATGTCGATGACGTTTGCGCCGTTGACGACTTGTTGGCGGGCGACTTCGAGGGCGGCTTCGAGGTCGTTATTTTGAATGAGTTTACGGAAGCGTGGGGAGCCGGCGACGTTGGTGCGTTCCCCGATCATGAGGAAGTTTTTGTCGGGGGTGTGGTTGTAGGCTTCTGTTCCGGAAAGGCGGAGGAGGCGTGGGATCTTAGGTGAGTCGGACATTTTTTTAACACAGAGGCGCAGAGGACACAGAGGTTCTCAGAGCCTGCTAGATGGACTTGTTGATTAAGCGACGAATGCCTTCCTTGAGGCGGGGAACGTGGAAATTGAGGAGGAGGCCGAGGGGTTTGTTAGCGAGACGGAGGTAGGTGAGGAGCTGGGCTGAGTGGATGTTTTGCAGCTGCTCGACGGCTTTGAGTTCTAGAATGATGGTGTGATCGACAACGATGTCGATTCGGTAGGCATCTTGGATGGTGAGATCTTTATAGGAGATGGGCAGAAGGACTTCGGTAAGAACTTCGTGTCCGCGGAGTTTGAGCTCGTGGGCGAGAGATTTCTGGTAGGTTGCCTCAAGTAATCCGGGTCCCAAAGCCCGATGCCCTTCCATGGCCGCGCCGATGATGCTTTCAGTCAGGCTATTTAATTGATCTTCATCCATGCTCTGTGAATCTCTGTGTCCTCTGCTCCTCTGTGTTAAGAAAGGGTTGGAGTGACTCTAGGAGTTTTTCCTTCGACTGCTTGGGCGATGGCGGCGATGTGTTCTGGGGTGTTACCGCAGCAGCCGCCGACTAGGTTGAGGTAGCCTTTGTCTGCGAAGTCGCGGGCATATTCTGCCATGTGCTCGGGGAGGAGGTCGAAGCCGGTAGGGGCGAGGGGGTTGGGGAGGCCGGCGTTGGCGTAGCAGCTGATGTGGCTGGTTGAGGCCTTTGAGAGGTCGTTGAGGAAGGGCTCCATGAGGTCGGGGCCGAGGGAGCAGTTCAGGCCGATGGCGAGTGGTTCGAGATGGGAGAAGGTGTTCCAGAGGGCTTCTACTTTTTGAGCTGAGATCATGGTTTCGCCTCCGCGGCCGACGGCGGCGCTGATGATGATGGGTGCTTTGGTGCCGGATTCCTTGATGGCGACGAGGGCGGCTTTGGCATTGAGGGCATCAAAGATGGTCTCGACCATGAGGATGTCGCAGTCAGCTGAAAGAAGGGCGTCGATCTGGTGACGGTAGGTGTCTTTTACCTGATCGAAGGTGACGGCGCGGAAGGCGGTGTCATCTGGATCGACGACGTTTGTCAAAGAGACGGTGAGGGGGCCGATGGCTCCGGCGACGTAGCGCTTGCGGCCGGTGGCTTGGCTGACTTTATCGGCTTCTTGTTTGGCGAGCTTGACGGATTCGACGTTGAGTTCCCAGACGAGGTCTTGGAGCATCTGGTTTGCGATGACTTTTTTATCGAAGAACTCGGGGTTCTTGATGCCGCCGGATTTGCGGGGGTCTTCGACGAAGAATTCAGACTGAGCGAGGACGGTGCCGGAGAAGGTGTTCGTCTCGCAGATGTCGGAGCCGGCTTCGTAGAAGCGCTTGTGGATGTCGGCGATGACATCTGGGCGGGTGAGGGAGAGGATGTCGCCATTATTGAGGAGATCTTCGTGATTGTCCTGAAAGCGGTTTCCGCGGGCATCAGATTCTTGTAACTCGTAGCCACGGATGGTGGTTCCCATGGCCCCATCGAGGACCATGATGCGCTTGCTGAGGGCGTCTTGAAGCTCGGAGAGAAGGTCGTTTTGCATGAGTTGGCTGATGCGTGGATTTTTAGCTGAAATGAATAATATTCAAGAACAAATAAACAAATCACGATATGTTGATGGGTCTTGTGGTTGGTTTGTCAGAAGGGGTTGCCTTTGGACCGTCTGGGCTCCATAATCGTGATTAGAAATGGGAGGAAAGGGCGTCAATTGGAGCTTGGAGGAGCTGGTGGATTTTGAAATCTCACTTGCCGATGAAGCTGCCCCTAATGCCGAGATTGGCCAGGAAATGCGTCGCGAGATCCGCTCTGCGGACGGGGTAGATAGTGATGAGGCTAAGAGGAGATGGGGGCTGAAATATTGGCTCTTGTGGATGAGGAGTCAGTCAGAGGGTTTTCCCGGCCGAAGAGTGGTCACCATTTCTCATATTATCGGGGTCTTCCTATTTGTGCTGATGCTGGTCACGGGAGTGGGTGTGGTGCGAGGCTTGCTGACGAATTATAGTTATGAAACGGGCCCTTACCTGATCGAGGTGAGTTCGGATGGCTGGATGGGATTTGATCTTTCGAAGGTCGATCCTGGCCAAGCGAAAGGGCGCGAGGTTCAGGCGCGTGGCTTTAACCTCTGGGTGTTCATCGCGGTGACACTTGGGCTGCAGTGGCTGCTTATTCTGGGGAGCCTGATCGGTTACCTCCTTTTTAGAAAATGGTCTGTGGGTCTCAAGGGCATCCTCTCTGGGCTGGTCAAACGGTTGGTGGGAGGAGTCGATGGAAGGCAATGGTCTTTTCTTTTGGGCGAGAAGGGTTCTCATCAATCAGCCTTAACTTGGCGATTTAGTCGGGTTCTGCAGATCGGCGGGATCGGTTATAATGTGGGCCTTTTGTGCGGACTCTTTGGACTTCTTTGGTTCAGCAATGTGGGGTTCTTTTGGGAATCTACTCTGCCGATCGGGGCACCGAGTTTGGAAAAGACGACACAGGTTCTTGCTGCGCCATGGGGAGGTGAGTGTCCGGGTTCCGTCGCGATTGAGCTGACGCAGCTGAGGAATGAATCGGATTACCGTTTTGAGTCGGATGGGATGGAGCACTCGATGCCGATCCGCGCGCGGGCGAATCTTTCTTGGGCGGGGTTCCTGTTTCTCTCGATCGGAGTTTGGGGTCTCTTGCCGAGGTTTATCTTTTTGGTGATCTCGGTGTGGAAAGAGAAGTCGATTCTTGCCAAGCTTGATTTCCAAGACCGGGCTCATCGGGAGCTCTGGCGTGAGTTGAGCCATGTCGAGCGGAGCGTCACGATGGAGGGGATTCAAGATGGCGTCGTGCTTTGCGATGTCGGCGGAATCGGGGTGGAGACTGAGGTTCTGCGGCCCTTTTTACTTCAGGTCTTAAGGGTGAATCCTGAGAAGCGCTTTACGGTGGACGTGCTGGATGAGGCAGAGGAGAAGGCGGCGTGGCAAGCGATGCGCGAGGCTCCTTGTGGGGTCATCATTTTAGTGGAGGGCTGGAACCTCTCGCCGAAGCAATTCACGGGTCTGTGGAAACGGATGCGGCGTGAGGCGGGTGATGAATCTATTATCAGAGTGCTCATTTTGGGCGAGATCTCAGGGGGGGAAGCCATTGCGCCGGTGGAGGACGAGGTGAAGGAGTGGCAGAGCTTGGTCGATAGCCTGCGAGATCCTTTGATGGAATGTCTCGGTTATAATGCTAACAGTCTAATCAAAGAATGAGTCATTCAGAATCAGAGATTCCTACCTTTGCGGTGGTGGGAAAAATTAATATGGGGAAGTCGTCGGTGCTGGCGACTCTTCTGGAGATCGATGACGACCGCGTTGTTCGGGTCAGCTCGACTCCGGGGGCGACGACGCAGTGCCAGGTGCTTCCGGTGGAGTTCGACGGACGCGAGATGATTCGCTTTATCGACACTCCGGGATTTTCAAATGCGCTGGAGGCGATGCGCTCGATTCAAGATCTCCATGGGGAGGGCACGCCGGACTTGGCTTCGGTAGAGCGCTTTGTGCAGCGAGAGCTGGATGGCGGGCAGTTCGAGGATGAAGCACGTCTTTTGCAACCACTCGTGGATGGGGCGGGGGTGCTTTATGTCATCGATCCCTCGAAGCCGCTCCGTGATGCCTTCGTGGCGGAAATGGAGATCTTGCGGTGGACGGGTCGGCCAAGAATGGCGCTGCTGAATGAGAAAGCAGATCATGAAGATCATATCGAAGAGTGGCGCATTCGCTTGGGAAGTTACTTTAATCTCGTCCGCACCTTCAATGCGCATCGGGCTCGTTTTGATGAGCGGAAAAATCTCCTCAAAGCACTGCTTGAGATCGATGAGGGCCATCGACGTCGGATCGAGGAGACCATTGAGCTGATCGATGAAGAGTGGGATCAGCGCCGGGAGGAGAGCGCAGAGATCCTGATGGATTTTCTCTCAAAGGCGCTCCGCTATCGCGAGTCAGCACCTCTTGATGAGAAGGAGGAAGAGCTTGAGGAGCGGAAAGAGCGGAAGCGTAAGGAGCTGGCGAAAGTCTATTATGCGAAGATCGCGCAGATGGAGGAGAAGACTTATGAAAAGCTACTGAGGCTCTATCGGCATCAGATTTTGAGCGTGGAAGTGGGCGGCGAGCATTTGGATGGGCTGGATCTCAGTTCGGAAGAAACTTGGCAAAAATGGGGGCTGTCACGAAGCCAACTCACCCTTGCAGGAGGAGTGGCGGGAGGAGCTGCGGGGATCGCGGTCGATCTAGGAAGTGGTGGACTGACGCATGGTCTAGGGACACTCATCGGTGCGCTTGGCGGAGCGGGTGCCGCATTTTTTAAAGGGGAAGATTTACCTGACCTTAAGGTGGGGATGATCACCGGAGTAGGAAACAGCAAGCGTGCGCTCGTGATGGGGCCGCCTGCGGGAGAGAATTTCCCGTGGATCTTACTCGACCGCTGGCTGCATCATTTTGCCGAGGTGATGAGCCACGCGCATGGACGCAGAGAAGAGGAGCTTCTTCAGCCGAAAGACGATAGTGGCTGGGTGCGAGGATTCTCACGAGATAGACGAGTGCGTCTTCAGCGCTGGTTTTCTCAGAGTGCCAAAGGGGGGAGTTCAGCCTTCGATGCCGCTGTTTTTCAGGAGTTCGTGAATGCTCTTGAAGAAGCAGAAGATGCTTAAATCATGCCTTGGCGCTTGATCTCCACGCACTCTAATGAGAGTGTCCGCGCGCTTAAGAAACGTCGGGGCTGTAGCTCAGTTGGTTAGAGCAGGGGACTCATAATCCCTTTGTCCAGGGTTCAAGTCCCTGCGGCCCTACTTTTTAAGAATCACTGGATTTGAATTGCTTCTTCCAGTTTTCGATGCGGTCTTTGATGCGCTTTTCCATTCCGTTCTCGGTGGGGTGGTAGTAGGTTCGGCCTTCGGGGAGGTAGGCTTGGGGGGTGAAGTTTCCCTCGTAGTCGTGTGAGTAGAGGTAGTTCATGGCGGCTTTGTCTGCGCCTGAGCCTTCTGCGAGTTCTTTGCGGAATTTAGTGCGGAGGTGGAGGGGGACGGGGAGGGTGGCGCCTTTTTGAATGTCTTCCATAGCGGCTCCGAGGGCCTTGTAGGAGGAGGCTGATTTGGGCGCGGTGGCGAGGTGGACGGTGGCGTGGGCGAGAGGGATGCGGCCCTCGGGCATTCCGATGAATTCGAAAGCTTGTTGCGCGGCGATGGCGACTTGGAGGGCGGAGGAGTCGGCTAGGCCGATGTCTTCCGAGGCGGAAATGACGAGGCGGCGGGCGATGAAGCGGGGGTCTTCTCCAGCGTGGAGCATTTTGGCCAACCAGTAGAGGGCGGCATCGGGATCGGAGCCGCGGATGGACTTGATGAAGGCGGAGATGGTGTCGTAGTGCTGGTCGCCGTCGGAATCGTAGAGGACGGCTTTTTGCTGGATCGATTCCTCGGCGATGGCGTGGGTGAGGTGGACGACTCCATCGACTGGCGGGGTGGTGAGGACGGCGAGTTCGAGTGCGGTGAGTGCCTTGCGGGCGTCGCCATCGGCCTTCTCTGCGATGTGCTCGAGCGCGTCTTTTTCAACGGTGATCTCCATCTCGCCAAAGCCGCGCTCTTTATCTGAGATCGCGCGTTCTAAGAGCGGGATGAGATCGGGCGTGGCGACTGGCTCAAGCTGGAAGACCTGGGAGCGCGAGACGAGGGGGGAGTTGACGTAGAAATAGGGATTGTGGGTCGTCGCTCCGATGAAGCGGACGGTTCCGCGCTCTAGGTGGGGGAGGAGAACGTCTTGCTGGGCTTTATTGAAACGATGGATTTCGTCGATAAAGAGGACCGTAGTTTGGTCGCGGAGTTGGGCGAAGGTGCGGGCGGCGTCGATCTTTCCTCGGATCTCGGCGACGTTTGATTCGACACCATTGAGCGACTCAAAGCGCGAGCCGGTGGTGCGGGCGATGACGTTTGCGAGGGTTGTTTTACCTGTCCCTGGGGGGCCGTAGAAGATGAGTGAGGTGAAGCGGTCGGCCTCGATGGCGCGGCGGAGGAGTTTGCCCTCGGCTAGGATGTGCTGCTGGCCGGCGATTTCTGCGAGGGTGCGTGGACGCATGCGAGCGGCGAGTGGCTCGTTGATGCTTATGGGTGCGCTTTTGGACGATGATTCTTCTGGGGTGAAGAGTGAGTCCATGGCCACTTTTAAGATGGAAGGGGCACTTGTGGCTACGGAAAATTGAGTTAGTCTCGCGGCGTGAAGACATTACCGACTCTTTTCGAAAACAATGAGGCATGGGCAGAGAAGATGGAGCAGTCCGATCCGGGCTTCTTTAAGCGTCTCGCGGCGCAGCAAACCCCTAAGTATCTCTGGATTGGCTGTGCTGATAGCCGAGTCCCTGCGAATCAGATTACGGGGCTGAATCCTGGTGAGGTCTTTGTGCATCGGAATGTCGCGAACGTCGTGAATCAGACGGATCTTAATATGCTCTCGGTGGTGCAATATGCGGTGGAGGTTCTTAAGGTTCAGCATGTGATTGTCTGTGGTCACTACGGTTGTGGAGGAGTTGCGGCTTCGGTCGATGGTCAGAAGCACGGGCTGGTGGATAACTGGATTAAGTCGATTGGTGACGTGGCCGAGGCGAATGAGGCCGAGTTGGCTGAGTTCGATGAAGCCGATAAATTAGACCGCCTTTGTGAACTCAATGTCCTCGCGCAAGCGCGGAACCTGAGCCGGACTACGGTGCTGCAAGATGCTTGGGACCGGGGACAGAAGATCGATATCCA
>JALZWA010000051.1 GCA_023299815.1 Akkermansiaceae bacterium | reverse complement strand
CGCGCAGATCTACGACACGAAAGTTCCGATTCCAGAGCCTAAGTAAACAGCTCTCATGGTGTTGTGTCGGGTTCCAGTCAGTAACCCTAGAGAGGAAAGGAATAGCTTCCTCCTGTCCCCAAGTGGCCATCAGAGGAAGTTTTTCTTGGGAGGGCCTATAAAAAAACCTTGGAGCCGTAAGCGACTCCAAGGTTTTTGATGATTGATATGGCGATCGATAGAAGAATCTATCGGCGACGCTTTGCTAGCATTCCCAGTCCCAAGAGAGCGATCAGTCCAGTCGATGGCTCAGGCACCTTACTGCCGCTGAAGCGGATGTTGTCGAGGCCAATACGGCCATTAAGACTGGTATTAACCCCTTCGGTGACAAAGTCGTAAGCGTAGATCCGGGCTTCAAAGGTATCCGTGGAACCAAGCTCACTTGTAAAGTCAGCGCCTGATCCAAAGTTCGCAGTCGCGTCTGTGAAATCACCGGTCAAATCTGAAATGACCGAAAGCTGCGTGCTTACCAACACGCCGTTCTTGAAGAGCTCCACTCCGATTTGATTCGGTGCTTGTTGAGAGCCATAGTTTAAGGCGTCAAAGTTGAGGCTCGCAAGATCGGCGTCGACATCGTTACCAAAGGTAATGCTGACTGAAACGTAACGATTGGTGTCGAGATTATCGGTGAATAGACCGAAACAATTGTAGCCATTAGCGGTAGTCGATTCACTGCCGTCTCGCTGCCACGAGTAACCGACGCCGTTCGTGGTAATCGTTGCGTCAGAGACGCAATGAGTCGTTGGGACGAGTTGATTAATATTTTGTCCGGCAGGGTTTCCGATCAGGTCCCAGTGGGCAAATGTTGTCTGTGAGGATGCTGGGACGAGACTGATTGTAAAAATCGTTGCAGCAGCTTTCAGGGTAGAAGTCATTTTCTGTTTGTTCTTAGGGTGAAGTTCTCACCGCAGCTTTTGTTGAGCGGCGAGTCTGTTTTCTGATCTGCTTAATGGGTTCTTCCCATTTCTATTTTAGAAATATTTACCGGAAGTGTCAGAGGTGAATTATCATGGGGTGAGGGAGGTTGATTGTTTTAATCAAGGTGCTTCTGGGGATGTTAGAGGTGATGGTTTTGGTTGTTTTTAGATAAGGGTTTTGAGGTGTTTTCAAAAGATGTCTTGAGGGTTATGTGTGATATCTCCGGGTGTTTTTTATCTGTTTTAGGTTGGTGAGTGAGTTGCTTTTCCTCTCTTTATTTATTGGGTTTCTAAAGTAAATAAATGCTAACTAATATGCTCAAATAGGTGCCGGTTCTCTACCTAGAATATGAACTCAGCCTGTCTTTTTTCATAAAGAATGGCTTCTGACTGTCACAAGTGATCACTAGAGAAATTTCTGCTGGAATGATCGCACGGTCTCGCTGATGACTGGTTTGTGGATTTTAAGAACATCCTCTCTTTTCTGGCATTCTTCGCATTAGCGGCGGGTTCAGAAGGCGCACAAAAGCCTAACATCGTGTTGATCATGGCTGATGATTCGGGTTGATACTCATTTCGAGGGGAATGAGGGGATGGGTCGATTGGTCAGCTCTTGCAATCTCTCGATGATCTTGGGCTCGCGGCGAATACGATCGTGATCTTCACCTCTGATAACGGGTCACTTTTCGGGAACGGCCCACTGCGGAAAAATAAAGGGCATCTTTACGAAGGAGGGATTCGGGTTCCTTGGCCGATTCGCTGGCCGGGGAAGATCAAAGAAGGCAGCAGTAATGAGACTCCGATTATCAGCACCGATGTTTTCCCCACTCTTTTGGAAGTGGCTGGCTTGAAGCCAAAGGAAGGCACGCCGCTTGATGGTGAGAGCTTGATTCCCATCCTCACGGGAGATGGAGAGCTGAAGCGTGAGTCTCTTTTCTTCCATTATCCGAACTATGCCTTCCATAATCGGAATCGCCTAGGCGGAGCCCTGCGGAAGGGGGATTACAAGTTGATTCACTTTTACGATGATGACTCGATGGAGCTCTACGACGTGGTGAAGGATCAGGGCGAAAAGGTGAATCTCGTGGAAGCTCAGCCAGAACTCGCCCGGAAGATGAAGGAAGAGCTTGGGCGATGGCTCAAGGAGTCTGGGGCAAAGATGCCCTATGTCGTGAAACCGCAGTGAAATATCAGATGAAAAGATTCCTCGCCATTGGGGTCGAAGAGCCTCGCTAGCGAATGGAGGTGCCGGGGAGGTAGCGGTAGTAGACCTCGAGCATGAGGGTGGCGAGACAGGTGTTATAGACCGGACCAGCTTGGTGCTTGTTTCCTTGGGGGTTGGGCCATGAGCCGTCGTCGTTTTGCTTGCTGAGGAGCTCGTCTCTCACGAGGGCGTTGTAGTTTTTCCAAGCGTCACCGCCTGCGTTGATCATGGCTTGTGAGCTGTAGTAGTGCTCGTAGAGGTTGGCGCTTTTATCGAAATCAAAGCGGGAGTTTTTTTCGAGGTAGTGGGTGCCTTTGGCGGCGCTGCGGTTGTCTGTGCCTTTGTGCTGCTGGACGCAGAGGGTGCCTGCTCCGGTGAGGGTGAAGTGACCGTTCGCGGAACCGACGGGACCTTTTAGATTATAACCAAAGCCGCCGTGTGAGTTCTGGGTCTCCATGATGCAGGTGAGGGCGGAGTTGATGGTGCGGGGGAGGTTCTTGAACTCGAGTCCGGTGCTTTTTGCGGCCTTGAGGGCTTGGAGGTGCCAGGCGTTGATGGAGGTGTCGTAGCGTGATTTTTCATCGTAAGTGTAATTCCATCCGCCGACGGAATTCGGGTTATTGATGATCCACTGGACCGCGTCTTGGGTTGCTTTTTCGAGGTTCGGAAGAGTGTAGCCGAAGCTCCGGCTGAAGCTGTAACTCTCGCAAAGGGCGTAGGTGGCGATGGCGTGCTCGTAGGCCCAGTGGCCTTTGAAATCAGAGGCGAGTCGGCCTTGGTTTTTCATGCCGGTGTCGATGAGGAAAATGGTGGCCTTCATTACCGCTTCGCCGAACTCAGGTGACTCGGGAGTTTCACAGTGACCGAGGTAGGCGAGGAGGGCGAGTCCGGTCATTGCAACCTCGTGCTTGTCATTCCACGAGCCGTCGTCGTGTTGTTTTTCTTTGAGCCAGTGGAGGGCTTTGATGACTGATTCATCGCATGCAGAAGTGCCTCCGGTGGATTCGAGGCGAGCGAGACGGTCGGCTTTGTTGCAGCGGTTTTTGGAATAGCTAGGGGGGATGATTCCGGGCCCGCCGTCGTTACCGTCGAAATCTCCGAAGCCATTACCAATGCCGTCGGCACCGGGGAAGTGTGATATCTGATTTGTCTGGTGTGGCATCTCGGGGACTGCAATTGGTGATGTGCTTGTAGATGCGATGATACGACTTATTGCGCTCTGAGATGGTGGCGTTGGGTTTCGGCGGATCGAGGTGGTGACTCTCTCTGGTTGTATTTCTGGATCGTTATCGTAAGCGCTTTGGTAGGGTGGACTAGAGGTTACGTCCTTTTCTGGAAATCCAATTC
>JALZWA010000050.1 GCA_023299815.1 Akkermansiaceae bacterium | reverse complement strand
CCTTCGGCATCCTCAGCCAATTCAATGCCAACCCCGGCGCTGAAGGACAACGCACCCTCAAAGCCGACCTCTCCCTCGGCTTCCAAAAAGCCGAAGCCGAGCTCCGACTCAACCCCTAGCGCTCCACTTTACGATAGAGGAAAGCGTCTGAAGTGATCAAGGAGGCGATGAGCGCCTTCATGCTCCCTTCCTTAGCAAAGGCGCGATAGGCTTCTTGGAGGACGGGGGCGTCGTTGAGGGTTTCGTTTCGGCCCATCCAGAAGCGGAAGGCGTGGCGGACGAAGACTTGGTGGACGCGTTCGCTGTCTGCTAATTTCTGGATCATCTCTAAGGCGTTCTCGACCGGGCCATCGAGCGCGGGGTCGCCGGAGTTGATGATTTCTCCAGAGGTGTCGACTGGTTTTCCTGCTTCGGTGGTCCGGAGGAGGCCGGCGTGATTATACATTTCAAAGGGGAGCCCCAGGGGGTCCATCTTCTCATGGCAGGTCCAGCAGTAATTCTCCCGCGTGACGCGCATGCGTGAGCGAAGGGTGGTATCGGGTTCGTCCGGCAGCATCGCATCGACCGTGATGGGGATGTCTGGGATGCCGCCGCCGAGGAGGCGCTCGCGGATCCAGCGGCCCCTTAAAATCGCGTGATTATCCATCGCGTCGGAGTGGGAAACTAACCAACTCGGGTGCGTTAGAATGCCAAGGCGCTGACCCTTGGGGGCGGTCGCGAGGGTTCGGTTAGGTTTCATGGAGCCTTTCCCGAAGGAGCGATGGCTGACGCGGGAGTAGATTTTTGGGCCGGTCAGGTTTGCCTCTGCCACGTTTCCCCTCCCACTCTTGTCTCCTTCGAGTTTTTTCTTTTCCGCGAGCAGGCCCCTTTGTTTTTTCGTCAGTAACTTCGCTTCCTCCCTGCTTTGAGGTTGTCCCTGCAATTTCTTCAACTTCCGCTGAATCTGGGTAAGCTCTGCCAGGATGGGCTTAAGATTGGCCGAATTCTTCTGCTCGGTTTCGGCAGCGGCCCTTTCTTCCGGGGTGAGTTTTTTCCCGAAGTAGCGATTGTCGGCTTTGGTCGCGACGACTTTCTGGGTGGTCAGCAACTCTCTCAGGACATCCTTGTCTTCTTCAAGAATCAGCTCGATCAGCCGATCTGTGCTCGCGGAAGCATCGAACATGGAAAGGTAATATGAATTTGGGCGGCCCATAATGCCGGTGCTTTTAAGAGCCTTCTCATCCTTACAAATGTAGCCGCCGAGATCATGGTCGAAGTAGTCTTTGAAAAAGCGGAGGACTCTCGGCTTGCGGATGCTCTCGTCGGAAAGCATGCGGGTCACTTCGCGTTCCACGTCAGCCCGGGTGCGCATGCGACCTTCCATGATCGCTTGCCGGAGTTTCTCGTCAGGTTTGATGTAACGAAGCGCATGGTTCACCGCCAAGCCCAGTTCCCAATCCTGCAGCATGACGCGGCCGTGTTTGTCAGGCTGAGCGGTTTCGACAAGCTCGGGGCGGAAGAGGGCGTCGCGATCCAAGAAGATAGATGAGAGCCCCATGAAAACACCGTTTTCCTTGCCGACTCTTTCGATGGAGTCCTTGACGATGTTGAGGTAATCGTCGGATTCGTCCTGAGTGGGTGGACGGAAGGTGAGGGCTTCGAAAAGATCGTCGACAGCGGCACGTAGGCCCTCGTCAGTGACCTCGGAATTTTTCATCAGCGCGTGAACCGGAGTAATCGGGCGAACGGTCTTGGTGCTGTAGACGAGAGCGGTGGGCAGGCCGCGCTGATCGCCCACGATCTCGTAAGTGCCCGCATCATCGGTGATCTGTTCTGGCTTGGCGAGGCTCAGCGGGCCGTAGGCCATGTAGCGAAGGATGTCTTCTGCCTTGTTCAGGATCTGGGTCGCCTCGGAGCTGTTGACGGTGTAAAAATCGGGGTAATTTTCAAGGCCGTGTTTACGGGCCGAGGAGAGAACGACGGGGATGCTTTTCACCGAGGTGGCGTAAGCGACGGTTCCGCCCTGCCACTTGATGATCCGGTCGGTTCCGAAGTAGAGTTTCAGCTCGCCGCCGTGATTGGTCGGGACGACGTCGCCATGGGTGCGGAGGCCGGGTTTCTCTGGGTCGAATTTCGGCTCGGTATTAATCAGTTCATTGAGCCGCGTGATGTGCTCCTGAGGGGTGACTCGCCAGATGCGGGCGGGCGAAGAGGTGGGAGCAAGTTTGATACCATCAGGCAGGGTGCCGAAGAGGAGGTCGTGATCAAGAAAGTTGCCCTTGTGAGGATCGAGGTGCGCTTGAAATCCACCCTTGTCCTTCATCACGCGAGTGAGCTCGCTCACGATCCAGTCCGAGAAGCGAAGTCTCTCGATCACCTCTGGTTGATCCTTCTTCTTGGGAGGCATCTCCTGAAGCGAGACCTGCGCCCAGACTGATTTCCAGACCGCGGCATTGGTCTCATCAATCTGGCCAAGTTCCATCAGATTAAGATCGCCTTTTTGCGTGTCGTCATCGTGGCAATCGTAGCAATGAAAATCCAAAAAATCCTGGGCAAAACCGTCAAACTTCACACGAACAGGCTCACCCGGCGTGTAAGTTTCAGCAGAGAGTGACACCTCGGCGAAAGTAGCCATGGTGAGAGCAAGAATCAGTCTCTTCATGCTAGAATCTCGGTGAGAGGACCAGTGCCGGAGTCATATTTTGCGGCCATCTTTTCACTCATATTAAAGCGACCAGAATTGACACCAACTGTCTGAAGAATGGTCGAATAAAGGGCATTGATCGGGCGCTTCCCATCGAGTTGGGTCAAGCAGCCGCTCTTGAAGATTCCATCGCAATTCCCCAGAAGCATCACCGGCCAATTCGCTCCATTGGTGTGCTGCTTGTCGGCATTATTACTGGTGTAAACGATGAGGGTATTGTCCATCATCGTGCCGCTGCCCTCGGGGACACTTTCTAGCTCCTCCATCAGCTTCACCAGCATGCGGCTGTTGTATTGGCGGATGCTGGTCCAGATCGGATTATTGTGCTGGTCCATGTGTCCCAGGTTGTGGCCCTGCTTCTCGATGCCTAATCCTTTCCAAGCTCCAAAAATCTCACCACGCCCCGAGCCAACCGTAAGGACATTCGTGATGCCCGATTTGAGAGCCGAGATTCCGAGATCGAGATTGACGTCGTGCCAATCCGTTTCGAATTCTGGATTGGTGTAACGATCGTCTACCTTGGGGGCGAAGTTGCGGAGGTGATCGGAAACTTTGCCAAGGCGTTCACGAAGTCCGTTGATGTCATGGAACCCCTGCACGTATTGATCGAATCGCTGCTTATCCGCAGTCGGCAGTGCCGAGCCTCGAGCCGCCGCCATTTTTTCGATCTGGTCGAACATGCCGGACCTCGCCTCGTGCTGGCTGCGAATGTCTCCCTGCGAGATCCCTCCGTAGAGCATTTCGTAAAGGTGGTTCGGATTCGAGTGCATGAAAATCGGCTGACCCGCGCCGCTTGCCGAAAGATTCGCGACGGTCGGTTTCCCTTTCATGTTCTCCAGCGAATCCATCCCAATACAAAGATGGGGCAGGAGAGTTTCGGGAAGCGCTTTACTCAGTTCGTAATCGATCGTCGCCGCGCTGGGAGGCACCCCATCGCTGCCGCGGTAGCCACCGAGTGCTCCGAAAAAGGCGCTGTGCGAGGGGCTGGTGTGCTTGCCGTGGAGACCGTTGATGATTTGCAGACGTTGCTTAAAAGGCTCCAGAGCCTTGATCGGCTCAGGCAGTTTAACACCGGCCAGCGAGCCGCTGTTCTTCATTCCCGATGGGATGCAGGTCTTGGGATCAAACCCCTGATTCTGCATGAAAAAGATGACCCGCTTTGGCCCACCACCCACAAGCCCCTTCGGCTCAACGGCTTGGCAAAGACCGGGAAAGAGTGAGGAGCCAAGGCCTGCGCCTAAGCCAGCGGCGATTCCTTGGAGAGTTTGACGACGAGTGAACATAAAGAACTAAGAGCGTTCTTTCTGCTACGTCACACGAGGAGTGAAAATTTCAAAGAGTTCTGAAGCTCTCCTAGGGACTTTCAATGATCTGAATCGCGGTGAAGATGCGGTCGCCTTGGTTGGCATTGTCGTTAGGTGGGAAGGTCACGATGGCCTCGGTGTAGGGCGCGCCGCTGTCATCTGGGAGGGAGCATTGCACCCAGTAGCGCTGTGCGGCGCCGCTTTGATCCACCCGAGCGATGAAGGTGGCGGCGACGCCGTCGATAATGATGCTGATGGGCGCGGTGCCGGTCTGACCGGGGACGGCTTGCGAGCCGGTGGGGGTAGTGGGGAGTTCTAGAAAAATACTGGAAGGAGGCGCGACGGGGCCGACTGCGGCGTCTTTCGCGATGAGGGCCTGGTAGGCGTCAAAGTGGGGATCGCTCACGACGGCCGGTAGGGTGAGTGGTGTTTGCTCGTTGGGATCGGTGACGATCTGATACATCTCATAGGTGGAGATATCGGTCGCGCTAGTGGGGTCACCGAAGACGATGAGCTTGTAGTCGGGGTGGCTGTCGAGGCGCAGACTACGGCCAGTCCCTTCAGGGTTCTGAGTGGTGGTATGACGCTCGGCGACGATGCAGCGCTCGGCGGTGTCGGTGCTACTGAAGATGGGGACGAGACTCTGAGAATCGATGACGTCCACGCCGGAGGTAGCGGCGGCGACGTTGATGTCGGCCAGCTCAAGAATGGTGGAAAAGAGGTCGACGCAGTGGACGATCTCGTCGCTAGTTCCTTGGAGTGGAATGTCGGGACCGATCGCCAGGAGAGGCACGCGCACGCCGCCTTCGTAAAGGGTGTCTTTGGAATGTGGGTCGCTATAAGGGTTCTGAATGACGTTGCCGGGGGTGCCGTTGTCACCGATGAGAATGACATTGGTGGTGGTGAGGTCGACAGTTTCTAGCAGGCGACCGAGCTCGGTATCGAAGGCTTGCAGGGAGGCTTCGTAGGCACCGCGCTGGTCGCTTCCGGTGACGGTGCCAGCGGCATTGGTGGGAAAGACAGGATAGTCGTGAAGATCGGCGGGAGGATTGTGATAAGGAGAGTGCGGGGCGGTAAAGGCGAGCCATACGAACCACGGGGATGTCTGCGTGCCAATGAAGTCGATGGTGTCGTTGACTTGCTCGGTAGTGGCGTAGGTCGTGACGTTGTTGGTGACGGTGCCGTTGACGACTTTGTCCCAGTCGAAGTAGTTGCCGATGTTGGTGAAGTAGCCGCGGAACTCGGGCCAGCCGCCGATTGTAGAGGGGCCGTCGAGGTTGCCACCGGCGCCACCGCCGAGGTGCCACTTGCCGATGCAGGCGACTGAATAAGGTGAGCTTTCGGCGGCGAAAATTTCGGGCAAAGTGAGCTCGCTCGTCGAGAGCACGCCGGAGCCAGTAGGGTGCCCGACGCCGTTGCGGAAGCCGTGGCGACCGGTGATGATGGACGCTCGGGTGGGGGCGCAGACGGGCTGTGCATAGGCGTTAGTGAAGCGCAGCCCATTGGCGGCGAGCAATTCGAGATTCGGCATCGGGGGCAAGCTAGCACTTGGGTTGCCGATGTTGTCGATCGGGCTGGAGTCGATGCCCCAGTCATCGACGATGACGAGGAGGATGTTATTGTCGGCGGTGACGGTGAAGGTCTCGCTGGAGGAAAGTTGGGTCGGGCTACCGCCGGCGGGGGTGTAGGTAATGATGGCGGGATAGTCGCCGGCGGCGAGTCCGCTAGGGTCGAAGTCGAGCAGCAGAGTAGAACCGAGGCTGCCGAGGATGGTGGCGGGCACTCCGCCGACGGTCACGCTGGTGATCTGGTCGAGTGGTGGGAGGGGGCTGAAGGTGGCGGTGAAGGTGGGGACAGGGAGCGGTTCGTAGTCGAAGCCGCGGTCGTCAAAGGGAGCGATTCCGGTGAGGGCGCTGCGGTAGAATTGACGGTTGTCAGTCAGCGCGCGTGCGGCATCAATCTCGTTGCCGAAGATCCCAGAATCGGTTTGGGCATTTTCATTGAGCACATCCCATTGCTGGAGGTCAGCGCTGTGTTCGATGCGGTAGGTTCCGCCTTCGATTCCGGACCAGGTGAGCGTGACATCACCGCTCGCGTCGTCTATTGAGAATTCGCTAGAGGACTGTGTGGCTTCCGGCCCACCCTCGAAGATGATCTCGCGGTTGGCAGGGAGAGTGCCGTCATCATTTCCTGAAACGACACCGAAGTGGTAGCGGCTCATGACGAATGGGAAGGTGGAAACACCCGCCTCGTCGATGCAGATAAAGTAAGCCCAAGTGCCTTCTGGGAACTCTGGGGTCACGCCCCAGCGGACGTTGTATTCGTTGAGATCAAAGTCGGTGGCGGGGTTGAAGCCGCGGGTGGCCGCAACGTTCTCATCATAGAGCGTGAGCCCGGTGAGATCACCTTTGTAAGCCTGGTCCTCGATGTAGTGACTGAGGATGAAGGTTTCGTTAGCAGCGGTGGAATCAACATCGGGTCCATACTGAGTGGCGACGAGCGGATTGGTGCGGACGCCGGGTTCGTTACGGGTGATCCAATCTGGGATGGTGGTGCGTCCGGTGGCGGCGAGATCGGTGGAGCCGTTGCTGCCATCGCGAAGTTGGAAGCCGGTGACCATGCGGCGGACGCCGCTTTCGGGATCTTGCGGGTGCGAGTAGCCGTAGGGGCCGTAGATGGGGAAGCCGTCAAAATTCCAACCGAGGATCGGCGAATGCTGACCGTTGGGTGCTTCGGTGTAAGTGTTCGTGACGACGTCGTAGCTTAAGGAATCGCCCAGGAGGTGGCGGAGTCCTTTTGGCTGAGCATGATGGTGCAGGAGTTCAGTCAGTGGATGGGCGTTCGAGACATCGAAGGTATTGATCTCTGTGACAAAAGCGTTGCGATTCCAGACGCCGTCGCCTGGACCGTCCTCGCGGATCCCTCCAGGAGTCGCGTCTAGTCCGACGTCGTTTCGGAAGGAAAGAGCATCGCGTGAATCGAACATGGAGACGCCGTCGACAAGGTAACCAACCGGGCCACCACCAGTGATCGTGCGTGGAATCTCCCCCACCACCGGGTTCAGCGGAAAGCGGGCAACGCGGACGATGTTGCCCGGGTAGTTGTTAAAGATTCCGCCTCTGCCACCGAGCCATGGACCCATCACGTGAAATCCGAGCCCACTGGTGCGGATGTAGAGATTGGTATTGGTGACAGAAATCTCGTGAACCCCGGAGTAAGTGGGAGTCAGTTGGCTATTCCCAGTAGGGTGCTCCCAAGTGGTGACGGCGAGGTTGGCCGCCTCGGTTTCGGCATCAGTATAGATGCGGGCATACTGGCCGGAGAGATCGGTAAACCAGGTGGAGGTGATGGGCGTAGCGACTACCAGCTGAGCCGCGAAAAGGATAAAAAGTGAGACGAGGGGGAGTCGAGACATAGTGCTGGCCCCTTAAACCCCTTGGATCTGAAAAGTTGTAGAAAAAGTTGAGAGTCGCACATTAACTTTAAAACTGAAAAGCAACCGCTTCCCGATCATTCCTCACCAGTAAAATCCGTCCTGCCAGCGCTGAGTGGTTCCACGTCCGCTGCTCCAAGGCCTCGAATTCCAACACCATAATCTCTCCCTCCGGACTCAGTTCCAGAATCGAAACCTCCCCCTGCTCACCTTGCAGAATCGCATGCTCCCCCACTCCGAGCAACTGCCCGTGACCAAAATTACTCCCCCGCCACTTCGCGCTCCCATCTTCCAGATCGAGGCACACCAAACGTCCCTCATTGAGACCGTAAAGATAACCATCCTTCACCACCATATCGGCGAACTTCGCCTTCAGCTTACGGGTGTGCCATAGCTCCTTCGCTTCATAGCCATCACCCACCTGACTGATCTCAATCCGATGCGTCCCGTAGCCATATCCACTACTCGTAATCACGGTGTCCCCCACGATCAACGGCGACGCACAATTCCCCTGCGGATTGCCAATCGGGAACGACCACAAAATTTCCCCACTCGCCACATCGTAGCCATCCACCGACTTCTGCTGGAACATCACAATCTGCCGCTTCCCTGCCAACTCCGCCAGCACCGGCGAAGCATAAGACGAACTGTAATCTCCCGCCCTCCAGACCAAGTCTCCTGTGGAAATGTCGAAGGCCGCCAAGTTCTGCTCCGCCTCTTTCCCCAGCGTCACCACCACCATCTCATCCACCACCAGTGGGCTACAACTCTTCGCCCACGTCGGCACCCTTTGCTCAAACTCACTCAAGACATTCTTCCCCCAAAGTAATTCTCCCGTCCGCGCATTGAGACAATTCAGAATCCCTGTCGCCCCCAGCGAGAAGACCTTTCCATCCACCACCGTGGGAGTGGAGCGCGGTCCGTCATCACCCATCGATTCTTCAAAGCGGGCCTCTTCTTCATGCACCCAAACCGCGTCCCCGGTCATCAGCTCGTAGCAGATCGTCGTCTCCGCCTCGCCCCGCTGCTCCATCGTATAGGCATAACTTCCAGCAACTGAAAATGCCGACCATCCCTCACCGATCTTCTTTCGCCAGAGCTCCTTCGGCTTCGATTCATACCACTGCTTCGGCAGTAAATCGCCGGGCACCCAGTTCTTCATCTCAGCACCTAGGAAGCGTGGAAAGCTTTCCTGCCCTTGGGTCTCGATCACCGTTCCCTCTTCCGCAACTTTCCCCGTCAGCTCAGGAATCTCACTCGCCGCCTCCTTCGACCACCTCCACGAAAACTGAGGGAAGAAACTTCCCGTGTGCCCATCCATTTTTACTAAGGCAACCAAAGCCAAGGCCGCTCCCAAGCCGACCAAGCGAAACCTCCACTCAATACGACTCCATAGAAGCAACCAAATCAGAAAAAAACCACCCGAGAGAATCAGGAGAAGTAAATCGATCGCTCCCCCGGCCCCCGCCTGCTCAAGACGAGGAACCTTTTTCAATACGAACCACGCAAGGACCAAGATCGCTTGAATCCAGATCAGCAGCTTCCATCGAGGCTTCTTCTTGGAATCGAATTGAGGTGAATCAGTCATCATCGAATTGAGGTGCGATCCTCTATAGCATGGGAAGCCTATTTCTGCCAAACTGGCCGAGCATTTTTAGTCACCTCCGCATCGAGCTCTTCCATGCGAGCGCTGAGCTTCGCCACCAGCTCCGGATTTTGCGAAGCGAGATTCTTTTTCTCGCCGAGGTCGTCTTTGAGATAAAAAAGGAAGGTCTGCACTTTGGCCTTGGGATTCTTCCTTTGATTACGGGGCTTCTTGATGAGGAGCTTGTAGTCGTCTTGGCGGAGACCTTGGAGCGCTCCTTGGGCGGAGTAGTAGACGAACTCGCTGCGGGGGGAGTCGTTTCCTCCTTTGAGAAGAGCTGAGATGTCTAGGCCATCGATTTTTTTATCTGACGGAAGCGGTGTTCCGGTGAGGGCCGCGATGGTGGGAAGCAAATCGATGGTGCCGCAAAGGCTATCGCAGGTCGTTCCAGCGGGGATGCGACCGGGGGCCCACATGACGCAAGGGACGCGCTGCCCTCCCTCGAAGGTGGTTCCTTTTCCATCGCGGAGAGGGCCGGCAGATCCACCGTGGTGCTTGAACTGGAGCCAAGGACCATTGTCGGAGGTGAAGATGACGTAGGTGTTTTCGCTGAGCTTGAGCTCACGGAGGAGATCGGTGATGCGACCGACTTGGGAATCGATGTGCTCGATGACATTGATGTAAGCGCGCTTCGGATCGGCATCGCGAACCTCATCCGGCACGTAGAGCGGGATGTGCGGCATGGAGTGCGGGAGGTAGAGTAAGAAGGGTTTCTCTTTATTCGCCTCAATGAACTCTAGTGATCTATCGGTGTAGCGGCGGGTGATGGTGCGCTGGTCGACGGGGAGTTCGACAACCTTCTCATTCTCCATAAGGGGAGTCTCCCACGCGGTAAGAGTGGACTCGGGATCTGCCCAGAGCGCGTCCATGCCCACGTGACCACCCCTTGGCTTACCCTTGTTATCGGGGTGGTTCATGTCATTCGAATAAGGAATGCCGAAGTAGGTATCGAAACCGTGCTTCTGCGGAAGAGTCTCGGGGTGGTGACCAAGGTGCCATTTTCCGAAGCAGGCGGTAGCGTAGCCTTGGCCGCTGAGGTGATCGGCGATGCTGTGCTCAGTGGGGTTGAGACCCTTGGTGGAATGAGGAAAAAGAACGTGCTGGTGCATCCCGATGCGCTTGGGATAGCAGCCCGTCAGGAGCGCGGCACGGGAAGGAGAGCAGACTGGAGAGGCCACCATGAAACTGGTGAAACGGCGGCCTTCCTTTGCAAGACGGTCGATGTTCGGCGTCTTGATCGTGGTGGATCCGAAGCACCCGAGATCGCCGTAACCCTGATCATCGGTAAAAATGATGACGAAGTTCGGCTTACTTGCCGCAGGGAGTGAGAGGGTCAGGAGAAGAAAAAGGTGGAATTTCATGAGCGTGTGACCATAAAGAACGCTCATCACCCCGCAAATATTGCAGACTACTTTTTGCGAGTCCGCCCCGTCTTTCTGCGGGGGCCTTTGTTCTTCAGCTTGGGCTTTTTATGCTGAAGAGGCTTCGAGCTCGTCTTATTTGAACGGTTCGGGTCATCGCCGAGCACCTTGCCCTTCTTAGGCTGCTCATCGTAGATAAAATCGGGAGCGATCTTCCGAAGCAGCTCCTCACCCACCAAGTCTTCCAACTTAGCGAGAAGGTTCATGTCAGTCGGACTCACAAAGGTTGTAATCTCCCCACCACTCGCCTCGACGCAGGCAACCCGCTTCAGATAATCATCAGCCAGTTCGTGGAATTCAAACTGAATGACATGACGCACACCCGAGATATCGAGAAGACGCACCACTGCCTCAGTGGCCACAAGAACACGAATACCACCCTCTTTAAGCTCCTTCAGCGCGCGCTCTCGGAGCTCAACCTTCTTATTCCCGTGCAGAGAACCCACCTTGATCCCCGCTTGATTCAGCGAGGAGGTCAGCGCATGAACGTCATCTCGGCTTCGTGAAAAGACGATCACACCGTGAAGATCTTCATTCTCGGTAAGAAGATGATGAAGGAGGTCCACCTTTTGGTGCTCGAAGACTTCGTGGATGGATTGGTTCTGAATTGGCATCGCGCTGAGATCTCTGTAACCCAGAAGAGCTCCACTGGAGATAAAATAACACCTCATGAAACTTCTTCTCCTCTTTCTCATGACTTTGGCCGCTTCGGCAGACCTTCGGCTCGCAACTTTCAACATCCGCTACGCAGGGGGAGACAAGGGCGAGCGCAGCTGGGAGAACCGAGGCGAGCTTGTGACTACCACCATTAAAAAGATAGATCCCGATGTGCTGGGACTTCAGGAAGCGCTGTGGAATCAGGTGACTTTTCTGGAAAAAAAACTCCCCGGATACGAGCGGGTCGGGGTGGGTCGGAAGGATGGCAAGAAGGCGGGGGAATTTTCGCCGATCTTCTTTCGGAAAGAGCATTTTGAACTGGAGGACTCGGGAACCTTTTGGCTCTCGGACACGCCGGAGATCGCAGGCTCGATGACTTGGGATAATGTCTGCGAGCGGATCTGCACCTGGGCCAAGCTGAAGAGGAAGAGCGACCAAAAAGTGATCACCATTTTAAACACCCACTGGGATCACCGGGGACAGAAGTCACGTGAGAGATCTGCCGAACTGATTTTCTCGCGCTACAAAGGCCAGTCTGACCTCATTCTGATGGGAGATTTCAATGCCACAGAGACCAACCCTGCGCTCAAGAAACTAAAAGGCGCGGGATATACGAATGCCTTTCTCTCGCTTCATCAAGCGAGCCAAGATCGCGGGACTTTTCATCCGTGGAATGGAAAAGGAAGCCCTACCGGAACAATCGATCACATCTTTTATCAGGGGAAATTTTCAATAAAAAAAGCGTGGATCGAGCGTCACCACGAGGGAACGAAATGGCCCTCCGATCACCTCCCAGTGGTGGCTATCCTAGAGGACTGATGAACATCCTAACCGCTTGCCACAGGTAAGGCGATGACGTCCTCATTCTTCAGCTTGGCGATCATCTTGCGACGATAGACGTGGCCATCTTTCCAGATGAAGCTCTTTGACTCCTCAACCTTGGAAAACTGTGAAGCCATAACTCTTCTAGGTTGGAAGCTTATCCCACCTTCCCTCCGGGAGCTTAAAGCGAGCATCAATCCGCATCTGGTAGACGATCGCTTGCAGCTCCTTCGTCACAAGCCGAGAAAAAATCCGAGTCTGCGTCACTGAGTTCACGGGTTTAGAAAAACAACACACGCCATCAGCTTAGCGCATCCGGTCAGAGTTGGCAGATCGCTTTTTTATTCCCCTCTCCCTGGGATTCAACCCGCTTACTGAAAGCGAGATTACTCCGGCATCTCATTCTTCTCCATCAACCGTTGGATCTGAGCTCGGCTCAAGGCAATAGCACAGATTACCATTTCGTCGATCTCACCTCGGAAAAAGCGACCGTAATTCCAACGCCCCCCCCTCCGTTCACTCTCAAACCCCAGGTTCCTCCCCATCCAAACTCCATGCCTCGCGCCCTCTCTCTCCGGCGACATCATCGTATTCACGACTCGCACTGATTTTCGAGCCGCTGGCTCCAGCCCGCCATCCACATAGAGTAAAATATGCGTGGAGGTATTCGGTTCATCTGACTCGTCACCATACATCACCACCGCACAGTGATGCCACTTCCCGTCGCGTAAATCCGTTGTCCCTATGACCTGACCTCGATGTGTTCCGATCCGGAGCCGGCCCAATGGACCATCCCCAGCCGTTCCATTCACCGAGATTTGCCAAGCCCCTCCCGGCACTTTTTTATCTCCCCAGCTGATCATCCCATATCCCTGTAATTTGTTAAAATCCTCAGGCGCCTTTACCCAGAAAGCCACCGTCCGCGGTGCCCCGCCTCCAACCCCCTCAAAATCAGACTCCACAAAAGAATCAGCCCCATCGAAGCTCAAACCTTTTCCAAACACCCCCTCAATCCGTTTCGGGCCTGACCCTTTTCCGGAGTAGGAAATCAGGCGACCATCCGCATTTCTAGAGGCCAGCCCATTTCCTGTATTTTTGACCCGA
>JALZWA010000049.1 GCA_023299815.1 Akkermansiaceae bacterium | reverse complement strand
ACTTCCTCATTCGCGAGGACGGTGCCCATGGAGGGGGACCAGTTGACGGGGGCTTCGTGGATGAAGGCGAGGCGGACGTCATCGATCTGGGCTTGAGTCCAGCCTTTGGCCTCGAGCCCGGAGACGGGTTTTGCTTTTTGGTCTTCGTCGCAGAAGTAGGAGTTGTAGAGCTGGATGAAGATCCACTGGGTCCACTTGACGTAGCCGGGGTCGGTGGTGTTGATCTCGCGGTCCCAGTCGTAGCCGAAGCCGAGTTCCTGGAGCTGGCGGCGGAAGTTATCGGTGTTTGCCTCGGTGGTGACGCGGGGGTGTTGGTTCGTCTTGATGGCGTATTGCTCGGCGGGAAGTCCGAAGGCGTCCCAGCCCATGGGGTGGAGGACGTTGAAGCCGTTCATGCGCTTGTAGCGGCCTACGATATCGGTAGCGGTGTATCCCTCGGGGTGGCCGACGTGGAGGCCCTCGCCGGAGGGGTAGGGGAACATGTCGAGGATGTAGTATTTCGGCTTGGACGCATCGAAGCCTTCATCGCCAGGACCGGGGGTGCGGAAGGTTTTGTTCTCGGCCCAGTGGGTCTGCCACTTGGATTCGAATTGGTCGAAGGGGAAAGGCTTTCGGTGGTCGGACATGATCTTGCGGGGAGAGAAGCGGGGATGCGGGGGAAAAACACGCAAAAAATAACCCTCTCGGTGAGGAGAGGGTGGGGTGCAGGCGGCGGGAGGATCCGCGGGAGGGAGAAGGGGCGGAAGCTGAATTACTTCCGCTTTTTCTCTAAGGTGGCGGCTCGGTAGAAGACGATGGAGTCGCAGATGGAGCGTGCGAGGGCCTTCTGGTAGGCGGAGCTGTTGATGAGGCGGCTCTCGGTGGGGTGGCTGAGGAAGCCTCCCTCGAAGAGGACGGCGGGGTGCTTGACGCCGGTGAGGACACTGAAGCGGGCGCGCCGGATGCCGCGATCTTTGACGTCCATGCCATTTTTCTTAAGGTGCATGCGGGTGCCCCAGTGGACGGCGGTGGCGAGGGCAATGTTGGCCGAGTCTTGCAGGTTGCCGGCTTTTTTCTGGAAGTCGGAGGCTTTGAGCGCGCGGCCATAGTGGGCGACGCCCACAGGAGAGAGGGTGAATGTTTCGATGCCCCGGGCACTGGAAGCTCCACGGCGGCCGATGGCATTGAAGTGGATGCTGATGAAGATGGCGTTCTTGTATTTGTTGGCGATGTTGACCCGCTGCTGGAGGGTGAGGAAGGTGTCGCTATTACGGGTCATGACGACCTTGAACTTCAGTTTGGTGAGGTGGTCTTTAAGCAGGCGTGCGACCTTGAGATTGTAGTAGGCTTCGGTGCCGTAGCGGTTGGAGGCGCCGGGGTCGCTGCCGCCGTGGCCGGGGTCGATGACGACGGTGTCAAAGGCTTTGGCCGAGGCGATGGAGGTGGGACGGAGGATGGGATCGACAATTTTCAGCAGATCAGTGACCGAGATGTGGTAGCTGCCTCTCAGTGCGATGATGGGATTGCTAAAGATGAACTTCACATTGTTCATGAGGACCTCTTGGGATCCGGTGGTGAACCTGAGGTTGATGTCTTTATTCTTCATCTCAATCCGTGAGCCGGATTGGGTGAGGGTGGTGAAGTCGTAGAAGCTCTTGACCTGCTTGAGGGAGACATATTCTACGCCTTTGCTCGTCTCTACTTTGTTCCAAGCGTAGTCTTTCGCTTGGGAGCTGAGAGTGAGAAGAAAGGGGATCGCGAGGATCAGGGGGAGGAGTTTCTTGAGAGACTGGTTCATAGTGCGAGGCCGGTCGAGGTGTGTCGGGGGATTCTCTTGAAGAAGAGGCTGTTGCCAAGGTGAAAAAACCATGAGTTCTACAGATTTGCAAAGTATTCCGGCTCAGCGGCCCAACTCTCAACGAATCAATGATTGGCAAGCGGGGCTTGGAGATCTAGATTTTCGTGCATGGAGCCAATCTACGAGGGCAAAGCAAAAAAACTCTTCACGACCGACGATCCCGAAGTTCTCCGCATGGAGTATAAGGATGATGCGACGGCATTCAACGCACAGAAGAAGGCTCAGTTTGAGAATAAGGGAAAGCTGAATAAGGCGATCACCCTTCTGATGTATCAGATGATGGAGGAAAAGGGCGTGCCGACGCACTTGGTGTCGGATGTCGATGAGGTGAACCTCATGGTCAAGAGGGTCGATATTCTGATGGTCGAGGTGATCGTGCGGAATCTTGCGGCAGGAAGTTTTTTGAAGCGCACGGGCATGGCGGAGGGAACGGAATTCAAAATCCCCATCGTGGAGTTTTCTTACAAGTCCGATGAGCTGGGAGATCCGCTTATCAATGTGGACTACGCTCGTGAGATGGAAATTGCGACGCCTGAGGACTGCGCTTTTTTGAAGAAGCAAGCGCTGGTCATTAATGACGTGATGACCGAGTTCTTCTTGGAGTGCGGCATGAAGCTGGTGGACTTTAAGATCGAGTTTGGCAAAGACAGCAGCGGTCAGATCGTTCTCGCCGATGAGGTGAGCCCGGATACGTGCCGTCTCTGGGATGCCACGACGGGGAAGAAGATGGATAAGGATCGCTTCCGTGAAGATCTTGGCGGGGTGATGGAGGGCTATGAAGAAGTCCTCGCGCGTCTTGAGAAGGCGCGAGGTTAGAGAGCGGAAATTATTTACCGCGAAATACACGAAGGACGCTGAAGTTGAGGGGCTTGGTTGAGGTTTTTTGGACCGCGAATCTCGCGAATCGATGCGAACCTTAGTTTGGGGGCCTCCTTTTTGACTCTTCTCTTGAAGGGGGGAGAGAAATGTCGCTTGATGAGAGGGATGAAAAAAGAGGTGCTTCTTTTTGTGGCGGGAGCTGTTTCTTGTGGCGGGGTTTTGACTCTGATACAGGGGGGCTCTCTGGTCGGAGAGGGAGAGGGCTTGGAGCCCAGAAGGGGGAAGTCGGTGAGGGTTGTTGAGAGGACTTCGAGCGGCTCACAGGTGACGAGAAGCCACGATGGTCAGAGACCGGAGAGGGAAGATGGAGGAAGCAGTGATCTGATGGAGCGGATTTCTCTGCTGGGAGAATCAGTGGATGGGGAGATGAACCGATTGGCGCTGGGAAGACTGGCGGCGGAGATTGGGGGGATGCCGTGGGCTGATGTGGATGCCTTGTTGCTTGAGTTTGAGAAGTTGGGAGAGAGTGATGGGGTGATGGATGATGTGCTGGAGAGCTTGTCTGAGACGGCGGTGTTACGGCTTTTTGAGTTGGATGGATTTGCCGCGCTTGAGGTGTTTTTTGAGGCGCGGTATCCAAATTTCGATGAGATGTATGGAGGGTATGTGAGTGTGAATGCGATGGCGGTGTGGTCAGCCGAAAACCCTGATGGGGTTCGGGACTGGATCATGGATGTCTTTGAGAAAATGGAAGGCGGCGAGGGTCCGTCCGGGGTGGATCTTTTTCTGGACGATGAAGAAGTGGTGGAAGCTTTCTTTTTGAATTACGAGAGGCTGCGTCCGGGGCAGAGCGAGGGCCTGGCGAATCAAGTGGGTGACGAAGATGTAGCGGATGTGTTGAGAAAGCTTTCTCTCAAGGCGCAGATTAAGTTGTCAGATGATCCCTCGGTGGTGGTGAACTCACTCGATGCTGCTTTGGGGATCGATGTGTCTGAGGCGCAGGAGGTTCTGGAGGAGGCGATGGCGAAGGATCTCGAGGTGAGCAAAGAGTGGGTGGAGGGGCTGGGGGAGTCTGAGCACCGGAATCGAGCTTTGCTGGATGTGGGGCAAGAGTTAATGAATGGAGAGGATGCTGAGGGCGGGATGAGCTGGTTGCTGAATCAAGCGGTCACGGATGCGGAGACGCGGAAAGAGCGGCTCGAATTGGTGAGTAGACAGCTGCTAACTATCGTGATCACGGAGTCGAGAATTGAGATGCCGGTGTTTTCATCGAGGAAGGTCGCGACTACACCTGAGGTCACTGATTTTGAGGGATTCATCAATTATGGAGCACCGCTTAAACCGCCTCTGCATTCAGAGCAATTTGTGAGCGAGCTTCGGGAGAGGGCTTTTGTGAATTTTGAGGGGCGCTTTGTGGAGCAGGTTGAGGCTGAGATTCAGGCCTTGGGGCTGGGGCTTGGAGAGTGATTTTTTTGGGATTGGACCACAGAGGATGCGGAGAGAGCTGAGCTTGGTTGAGGAGATAGGTCTTATCGGTCCTAGATGACCTCTGAGAGTTCGACTTGGTCGGGGGGGATTTCAGTCTGAGAGCAAAGAGCAGAGAATTTTTTACACAGATTTTGCTGATCCTGCTGACACGTTTTGATTTCAGAGGATTTCACAGATTTTTTTCCTGAGTTCCGGATTGAATTAAGAAAAAGACAACTTTCTTCTAAGAAATCGCTCCTTGAGATGTCTCCCTAGCAACAAGAGGATGTTTATCAGTGTCTCAAGGAAATTCACATCGGGCTCACCGCCTCCAAATCATGCCCCTGCCCGGTAGTAAAACCTCCGGCGCAGCGAAGCCTGACCTTGAGTCTGTCTTCAATGTAGAGGAGACCCCGCTTCTTCACTATGCCTTTGGCATTGTGGGTCGCCGTGAGCTGGCGGAGGAGGTGGTGCAGGATGCCTTTTTAAAACTCCATGAGCACTGGGAGGAGGTCGAGATTCCCCGTGCTTGGCTTTTTCGCTGCGTGCGGAACTTGGCGCTCAATGTTCTCCGTAAGAATAAGCGTGAGATGATCGACGATGGCCCCGGCGAGCGGGCCGCAGCGGAGCCCCGCGAGTGTCCCGATACCGAACTCGGGCGCATGGAGGCGGTGGGGATGATCCGGCTGCTGATGTCTGAGATGGAGGGCCGCGATCAGGAAATGGTGCGGCTGAAATATTTTGAAGATCTCAAATACCAAGAGATCGCCCAACGCCTCGAGATGAGCGTGGGAAACGTCGGCTACCGCCTGCATCACCTTCTTAAGGAGCTGGGCGAACGACTTAGAAAATCAGGAATCGAAGGAGGTCTCTCATGAATGACGACTTACACAGCTTTATCGAGCCCGCGCTCGAAGCCCGTATCGTAGCACTTATCTTAGGGGAAGCCTCGGCTTTTGAAAAAGAGGAGCTGGAGCGGATCATCAGTGAGCGGCCTGAGGTGGGTTTATGGAAGCGGCGGATGGAGGCGATTCATGGAATGGCGCAAGAAGCGGCGAAGCCTACCGAGAAAAAAGACTGGAAGCTCTCGGGTGAGCGGAGGGAGAAGGTGCTGGCGACTTTTAAGAAGGATGAGGAGGTGGTTCCGGCAGCGGTCTTTCTTCCTGCCGAGAAGCAGCGAACTCCGTTCAGGCGACGCGTGCTCACGGCGGCGGCAGTGATTGCCATTTGTTTTGTGATTCTTGGGCTGATGACTCCAGCGGTCTTGAAGTCGCAGAAGAGCGCTTCGATCGTGGCCTATTCTTCATCAGATGAGAGAGAGCTGAACGAGATCACCGACGATGAGCTTCAGCGGCTCGGGGATGATGTGAATGATAAGCAAAAGGCGCTCACGGTGTTGATTCAGCAGTATGGCATTCCCTATTTTGATGGAAGGTCGTCGAGTGGGGAGGGAGTTGATTCTCCGGAGAGAGCTCAACAATATGCTCAAGCAAAGGAGGAGTATGAGGAGGCACGCGGCGTTCTGCGTGAGGCGAAGCTGGCGAGTCTTTCTGATGGGTTGCAACGTAGGATGGAATCCAAGTCGGAGCGGTCTTCAAGCGAGGGGACGGGAAAATATGTTTATTTTGCGGCGAATAAAGGCGGGGAAGCTGAGGCGAAGAAGTCGGCAGTGAACTTGAGAGGTGGAAGTGCTTTTTCTGTGCCTCTCAGCGAAGAGTCTCTCGATGATGCGCTGGCGCAGATCGGGGATGCGATGATTACGAGTGGTTCGGGAGGTGAGAAAAGTGATTCACTTTATGCCGCTGAGCTTCCTAATCTGGCGAGGCAAAGTGAGGTGGACCCTTTTGCTTCTGATGATAGTTTTGGGGACTCGGGTGGAGGAGGCGGTGGGGAAGATGATCCATTTGCAGGGAGTCCTGCAGTTGGGGAGAGGTTGGGAGAAGAGGTGTTTGCTTCGCGATCAGGGGAGGCAGAAATTGAGGTGATCCGTGAGTTCGCATACCCAGCGGAATATGAGCCCCCGAGCGCGGGCCGTCCTGCTGCTCTGGACATTGCGGGCGGGTCGATTCCGGTGAATCGCAGAGAGGGAGGACTGCAAAGAGATCTCAGTGAGTTTATGAATCCTGTGGACGCTGTTGAGATCCCAGGTATTCCGAGGGCTTCGGAAGAGGCTGTCGCTGGCATCGTGACAGCGGGAAACCGCAGTGGAGATTTTGCGATTAATCGAAACAATATCGATGCGATTTTGAATAGCCCGGATCGGTCTGCGAGCGATTTTATCGCGCCGGAAGAAGGGGAGATCTCGGCGGTGACGGGGGTGTTTCGGGGCTTGGATGAAGCTGATTTCAAGGGCTATTTGTCTTCTGGAAACGAGGGGGGAGCTGATAGGAGCATTTCTTTGGGGATGCAAAAGAAAGGTAAGCAGCAATTAGAGAGAGCTGAGGGGATTGCTGCGAATGGCGTGGTGCCGGGTTCTACTTGGGATGTGGATGCCGATGGGTTTGGAGATCGTGATGCATTTGGCCGCTTGGATGAGGTGGCTAGTGCGGGCGGGGGAGGTGCGACCTCACTCGAGATCGCTTTTCCTGTGACTCCGGCGACTCCGAGTTTTTTCAAAAAACCTCGGCAGATCGCGGTGCAGACGAAGGGGAACTCTGCGCTCGGATTCGATTGGGCGCTGGAAGACGTTGTGTTTTCAGATGAATCGCTCATGAAAGGTCGGAAAGCTTATGCGGGAGGTGATTATGAGGGGGCAGTGGAATCGTATCGAGAGGCGCTGGCGAAGCTTCCGGCTGGGAGCGTGAGTGATGAGCAGCGTAGATTTCTGAAGCAATCACTCCAGGATGGAACTATCGCTATGTCTCAGTCGCAGCGGCGTATTGGAAGGTATGAGGAAGCGCGGGATTTTTTGGCTGAGGTTGTTGATGAAAATTCTGAGCTGACTAAGGCTCAGAAGGAGCTTGAGTATCTCGACGATCCAATCCGGACGAATCAGGCGCTGACTCTTGAGAATGGAAAAGATGCAGCTCTTTCTGAAATGGATCCGCTTTCCGAGGAGGAGGGACAATTTGATGAGCTGGTTGAACTGCAAAAGTTGGTGAACGATCGACAAAAGGCTCTTACTGTTTTGATTCAAGATTACGGGATTCCTTATTTCGATGGACGTAGCGCAAACCCAGTCGGGATGACCGAGGAGAGGATTTATCAGGATGCACAGCAGCGTCTCGAACAGCTCAAGGAAGACCGTGATCGACTAAAGATTCAGGTCAACAAGCTCGTGAAAACGAGTGTGGAGGAGCTGGTGCCAACTGCGGCTGGATTGGAACTTCCCGAAAATCAAGTGTCTCAATTCTATGACGGATACTTGCAAACCAATCGTGAGATTGACGACGCGAAAGCTCAGGGTCTTGGTTCCAATCATGCGACGATAAAAAAACTCAGAGGAAGAGCATCTCAGCAGATGAAGGATGCAGAATCTGCAGTAGCATCGCTGAAGGATGTTCAAAAAACCAGAATCAATCTCATTGATCGCCAAATTGAGCGGGTGGAGCAGACTGTGTCTTCAAAGAAGAGTGATACAGTGAGTCTCAGCATGCGTCAGCATGATTATAACTCTGCTAAAGATGATTATGAGGAGGCGAGGGACATGCTGAGGAGGTTGAAGGTGCAGTTGGGTGTTGTGAGCACTCCGATGGCCAAGGAAAAGCTCGCGCATATTATTATGCCGGTTATAGATTTTGAAGATACTACTCTGGAAGAAGCCTTAGATTTCATGAGCATTCGCTCGAAAGAGTTGGACGATGCGACCCTCGATGCTTCAGTTCGTGGACTTGATTTTGTCTTTGAAAACGAGCGTCAACGAGATCTAAAAATTGATCAGCTGAAGTTGGAAAATGTTCCTTTCCAAGAGGCGGCGACTGCGATCGCAAATGCCACTGGGTCGCGCTATCGGGTCGAGGGGAAGAAGGTCATTTTTTACAAAGAAGATCTCCGTGAGGAAGTTCCTGATGATCTTTCAAAACTCGAAACTTTGACGTCGAAGAAATCTGACTCCACCTTTTCGCTGAATGTGAGTGATGTCTCTTTCAAGCTCGCTAAGGCGGCGCTTTCCGAAGGGCGCTGGCCGGAGGCGGCTAAGGTGCGGCCGGAGGAGTTTGTGAATGCGCTGGACTTTGGGGATCGGAAGCCGAGCCGGGCGGAGAAGGTGGCTTGTGTGATCGAGCAGGGGAGTCATCCCTTCATGCAGCAGCGGAATCTGATGCGGGTGTCGCTGAGCACGGCGGCGCTGGGTCGGAATGCGACGACGCCTTTGCGACTGACAATCCTTCTGGATCAAAGTGGATCGATGGAGCGGAATGACCGCGCTGAGAGTGTGCGTCGGGCCTTTGATCTGCTGGCTGCTCAGCTGATGCCGGCGGATGAGGTGACGCTGGTGGGCTTTGCGCGGACGCCGCGGATCTTGGCTCAACGGGTGAAAGGGGATCAATGCGGGACCCTTTCCCAAATCGTGAAAGACACTCCGACGGAGGGTGGAACGAATCTTGAGGAGGCGCTGACGACAGGCCTTCAGCTTGCGCAGCAGCAGTTTATGGAAGGTGCACAGAATCGCGTCATTCTCATCACGGATGGGGCGGCGAATCTGGGTGGTGCGCTTCCGGCGAGCTTGGCGAAAGAGGTGGAGAAGATGCGCCGTGCGGGAGTGGCTTTCGATGCCTGCGGAGTGGGTGCGGATGGCTTCAATGACGACATTTTAAGCGCTCTCACGAAGCAGGGCGATGGCCGCTACTACTTCCTGGATCGCCCGGAAGATGCGGATGAAGGCTTCGCTCGTCAGATCGCGGGAGCGCTGCGTCCCTCTGCTAAGAATGTGAAGGTGCAGGTGATCTTTAACCCCGAGCGGGTCGAGCGCTTCCGGCTTTATGGTTTTGAGAAACATCGCTTGAAGAAGGAGGACTTCCGGAATGATTCGGTGGATGCGGCTGAGATGGCGGCTGAGGAAAGTGGGGTCGCTCTTTATCACTATCAGGCGATGCCGGAGGGCCGTGGGGATGTCGGCACGGTGTCGGTGCGCTTTCAAGATGTGGCTTCGGGTGAAATGATCGAGCGGATGTGGAGCATTCCTTACGAGCCTGAGATGGCGGACTTTGCGCAAGCGAAACCCTCGCTGCGTCTCGCTGGAGTGGCAGCGCTCTTTGCGGAGCGTCTTAAAAATTCCCCGATGGGCGCACGCGTCGATCTCCCTGCACTGCGCCGCAGCGCCGATGGCCTCCGTGGGGCGTTCGGTAAGGAGCGCCGCTTTGAGGAACTCCGCACGATGATCCAGCAGGCGGGGGAATAATTTACCTCCTCTTTACCAACTTTTCTTACCTGACCTCTTACTCTTCTATTTCTATGAAAATCACCTACTTCATTCCTCTTCTGCTTGCTGCGGCGAGTTCACTTTTTGCCCAAGATGCGGCGGAAGCCGATAAGGCGGCTGTCACGACGACCTTTGATGAAAGCGGTCATAGTATCGTGGTGGAGGCGCGTGGGGTTCAGCCCAAGGCGCCGCTTTTTTACTCGGTGAAAGCGGATGTGACCGGGCGCTATTCGCCGGACTTGCTGGCGGAGTGGGCGCAGCTGGAGTTCACGGTGTTGCAGGGTGAGGCGAAGCGGCTTTCGGTGGAGCTTCTGGGAATGGCGCGGGTGACAAAGGTGACGGGCGAGGGGGTGAAGGCCTGGGCCCTGCGAGAGGAGGGGAAGCGTCGCTTTCTTGATGTCGTTCCGAGGGTCACGAAGGATCTTAAGGGTCTGAGTGCGACCGTCTCGCTGGAGCGGGATGAATTTGAGCTGCCACTGTTAGTGCTGGCAAGCAGCTTCGGGCCCGCGCCGAAGAACTCGGGGTTTTCGGCGACTTATTCGCTGAGTAGTGTGGATGGCTTGGCGCATCGTCTCGTGAGCGCGGCGGGGGCGCTGCCTCTGGATAACGAGAGTGAAAATAGTGACTTTCTCATGGCAACCGGACGGACGAAGCTGAAGCTCGATCTTTTTCGCGCAGCGTCACGTCCGCTTCCAGTGGAACTCACAGGGGCACGGCTTGAGGGCCAGCTCGATGGCGGTTCGGCGGTCTTCGGGCTGAAGGGGCTCATCCGAGTGACTTCTGAGAAGCCGGTGAGCCTTGATGTTCTCCGTGGCGATGCCGCCCCGATCGCGCAGGTGGGAGGCGAGAATATGCGTCTCGTTTTAGAACACGATGATCAAGGGCCAGTTTACCGCATTCGCTTCACCGCGCCGGGTGATTATCCGATCGATCTTCCTTTTGTTGCGCCTATCACCGGTGGCGGTGGGTCTAAGAATTTCTCCTTCCACGTCCCTAGCGGGGCGGTGGTTCCGGTGGTTCTTGCGGGCGTGGCCGATTCCTCGCTTTTTATGCCGGCGAGTTCGATTCAGCCGATCTGGAGCGGTGAGGCTTGGAGTGGCTTTCTTCCTTCATCGGGTCGTTGCGCCTTCACTTGGCAGCCGAAGCGCACAACGGGTGATGGGAAATTATTCTTCACGAGTGAGGCGATGACCGATCTGGCGGTTGGCGCGGGGCTGCTTCGGCAAGCGACGGAGCTGCGAGTGAAGACGCTGCAGGGCTCGCTTCCCTCGCTGAAATTCAAGATCGATGGTGCGGGAGAGATTCTCGCGGTCGAAGGCGGAAATATCCTCAGCTGGAAGGTCGCGAAAGGTGCGCTTGAGATTGCTCTCAGCCGTCCTGTGACTGATGAAGCGAGCTTTGTGATCCGCAGCCAGTCAGCGCTGAAAGTTCTCCCCGCCCAGATCGAGCCACTGCGGCTCACTCCGCTTGGAGCGGTGCGTCACTCCGGGCACCTGCGGGTTTATAATAATGGTGCGGTCCGTCTTGAGGTCATGAAGACGAGCGGCCTCGCGCAGCTCTCGCCGGATCAATTCCCGGAAACCTCCGCACTTCGTGGTCAGCCGCGTCAGGTCTTCTACTACCGCTACCCGTCCGCTCAGCGTGGTTACACCGTGGCCGCTGAGCGCGTGAAGCCAGAGATCAATCTCTCGCAACTTCTCACTTACGAGCTGACCGAGACGGACCGCGTGCTCCGTGCCGATCTTGAACTCGACATACGCGAGGCTGGCATCCGCGAGTTCGAGTTCTATGCACCGGCTGACTACTCGCCCGTGGCGATCACCGCGGCGAGCTTCGCAGATTACGTGGCGAGCACTCCGGAGAATGGTCGCCGCCGGATCAAGGTCCTCTTTGAAAAAGAAATCGCGGGTAAGCATCTCGTGAAGGTTCATTTGGAGAAAAATGCACCTGCTGAGGCGGGCCCGTGGGCGCTTCCGATTCTCACCTTTCCGGGGGCGAAGTTTACCCGTGGAGAATTCGGCGTCAGTGCCGCTCCGGGGTTCCGCTTGAGCGCGGGCGAGCTGATCGGGCTAGGTGAGATGCCACTGATTCATTTTCAAAAACCGAGCAAGCGCCTCCAGCTTGCTTACCGCATCCGCAGTGCAGATTGGAAGGGGACGCTCAATGTCGAGGCGATGAGTCAGAACGTGCAGGCCGATGTTTTCCACCTCTATGCGCTGAAGGAAAACACCGCTTACGTCTCGGTTCTCGTGAACTACTTCGTCACCGGATCTCCCGTGAGTGAGTGGACGCTCAAGGTGCCCGAAGGCGCTGAGCATTTGAATGTCGATGGTCGCGATGTGCGCGATTCGCGCGTGGCCGATGGTCTCCTCACTGTCCCGCTGCACCAGCCTGTGATGGGTGCTTATCAACTGCTCGTGACCTATGAGCAGAAGGCTGATGAGAAGCTCTCGATGGCCGGACTCACTCCGCAGAATGTCCAGGCCGAGCGCGGCTTTGTGCAAGTCGTGAGCCCGGGGCAGGTCGATCTCAGCAGCGCTTCGCAAAGTGAGCACCTTATCAAGCTCGACCCGCTAGAGCTCCCTGCGGAATACCGTCTTATGTCGCACGCGCCCTCGCTCGCAGCATGGCAATACACCGCTCGCCCGCTGAAGCTTGGAGCCGACATTTCTTGGTTCGAGCGAGGCGAGATGGAGCGTCAGGTGGTGGAGTATGCGAACCTCTCCAGCCGCATCGCGCGCGATGGGGGAGTGGTCACCGATAGTGTTTTCCAAGTGCGCACGCGTGGTGAGCGCAGTCTTCTTTTGACCGTGCCTGAGGGGGTTTCGGTCCGCAGCGTGAGTGTCGATGGCAAGCCCGTCACGATCCGCGAGGCCGGAGCTCAGCGCCTCGTGCCTCTTCCTGACACCGTGACTCCCAGCGAGCCGGTGCGTCTTGAGGTGCGTTCCAGTAGCCTTGGAAAAGGCGACCGCGTGCGTGTCCTTGCGCCTACTCTGGCAGGCACGACTCAGCTGCTGACAAAGTGGAACGTGCAAGCCGATTCGGGCTACGTGGTCGAGCCCCTCCGCTCGGGGAACCTTGATTTGCTCACCGCCTTTTCTCGTGAGAGTGGCTTCCAGTGGATCGAGCGCCGTGCGCTTTTCGCCTTCAGTCTCGTCCTGCTTGCGTGGCTTGCGGGGTGGGGGATTATGCGTGGGAATCGTGGGGTCGTCTCCTTAGTCGGCGCGCTGATAGTTTTGGTCGCAGGCCTTGGAGGTTTCTTGCTGGCGGCAGGTGGCTTTCACGGGAATTCCTTCACGCCCACCGTGCTGGAATATTCGGTTCCCGTTCTCGCGCCTGAGAAGGGGCTTGGGGTCCTCGTCAATCATGTGAAGGTTGGTTCGGCCATGGTCTCGACGTTTGGCCTGTTTCTTTTCTTTGTGGGAGTGGTGGCTTTCGTTTCTGCGTGGCGCTTCCCAGCTTACCGCACGCTGCTCGTGCTGGTTGGATTTGTGGGGGTTGCGGCGGGCACGCTCTCGCAGCCCGGTGGCGCAGGCTGGTTCTTTGTCGTCCTAGGAATCGCTATTCTCTGGTCGCTTTGGAGGCTCGTGCGCGGCCACTTTGATGACTGGAAAAATATCTGCAACAAGCCGAAGAGGGACGATGAGGACCTGGATGATGACGAGGCAGAAGACTTTGATCCCACTCCAAGCTCTGGCTCGAGTGCCGGGGTTGTGAGCGCTCTGATGCTTGCGATCACCCTTGGGCTATCGAGCGATGTTCGAGCTGAGCAAATTGAGAAAAATCATTTCCCTTCCGCTGATGAACTCAGTGAAAAATGGATCATCAAGGACGAGCGTCTGACCGCTCAGGGCAGCATCACTGTCACTGGAAAAGTAGGTGAGCAGTTCCTTCTTCTCCGCGCCCCCGGGATCCTCACTGACTTCCAAGGCGAAGGCCTCAAGGTCGTCACTGATAAGAGGGGCTACCTCATCGTTCCCACGGTCGAGGGCACCCACCGGGCTACCTTTTCCTATCAGGCGACCGCGCAGGATGTCACCAAGGGGATCAATCTGCTCAGTGGCGTGGCCGCCGTGCGCTCGCTGGAAGTGAATTA
>JALZWA010000048.1 GCA_023299815.1 Akkermansiaceae bacterium | reverse complement strand
GGAGCGGGGATGCTTGGCTATGGAGATATCGATGCGGATGAGATCACGACTGATATCTGGGGAGGGAGAGATTGGGATGGCGATGGAGATCCGAATGAGACGCCATCTCCTGGGCTGCGCAATACGACTTATTATCGCACGACATTCACACCGGTGGATGCGGTGGTGCACGTGGGCTTTGAGGGTCTCATGGATGATGGGGCCATTATTTATCTCAATGGCGTCGAGGTGGAGCGATTCAATGTCGCTGACACCAAGGATGCCGATGATTGGCAGACGAGGGCGGATGGAACCGGGGCCGGTGAGCCTGAGGTTTGGGTAGAGGCTCGCGCCCAGTATGGCATGGCGCTGAATCAGAATCTTCCGGCGGGAGAGCTGGTGGAAGTGGCGGTGAGCTTACACAATGCGTCTTCGGTTAGCATGGATATGGCGTTCGATTTGCGGATCTTTTCGGTCAATCAGGTGGGGGAGAGTGTGCTTGAACTGGTGATTGAGCCTTCGCGTAGGTCGCCGCCCTCGGTGACTTGCCAGTATTTGTCAGTCTCGACATGGAGGCAGGTGAGCCACCCCCCGCGGCCGGGGTCTGTGTCGATGCAGACTGCATGGCCGAGGTTGAGCGGGAGGTGTGACTTCTGCGCGGTGTGGCCGGCGATCATGATCTTACCGGACATGTGTGGCTTGGGTGTGCCGAACTTTTTGTGAACGATGGTGAAGGGGAGCTGTTCGTGGAGGGGGGCGTCGTGTTCAAGATTCGCGTGGACGAAGATGTGGGTCTTGGTCTCGAAGTAGGGTTTGCATTTTCTGAGGAATTCCCAGTGCTCTTCTGGGATGTCATCGAAGCCGCCAGGGCCGTAGGACTCGAGGGTTTCGGGGCCGCCCCAGACGCGGAGCCAGTGGTCACGGTCAGTGAGGTCCATCTCGGAGAGGAAGAATTTTTCCTCATGGTTTCCGGAGAGAAAGGTGATGTCGAATTGGTCTTTCAGGCCGATGAGGAAGTCGATGACGCCTTTGCAGTCTGGGCCACGGTCGACGTAGTCGCCCATGAAGATGATGCGGTCCTCGGGTTGAGGGTCGATGGCTTTCCAGATATTTTTAAGGGCGTCGAGGCAGCCGTGAATGTCTCCAATTGCAAGTGTTCTCATGGTCGAAAAGTTCTGGAAAGAGCCTGCGAATTTTCGGAGTGAAGGCAAATTTTTTCGGAGTGGGGCTTGTTGTTTCGCGTTCTCCCTCGTCAGCTGAGGATTTAGGGGTGGATTCTGGCGCTGGAGAGTTCTAGCGTGCCCTAAGATGGTTCGTTTTTTCACCTTTGCTTCTAGTCGTTTTTGTCTGTGAATTTGTTGCGCATGTTAGGACGGCCCTTTTTAAGGCTGATTGATTACCTAGGGGAGCTTGGCTTGCTGGTGGGGGAGATTGTGATTTCTCTTCTGCGCGGGCAGCGGCGGTATCGCCAAATGTTGGAGCAGGTCGCTGAGATAGGTGCTCGTTCGCAGGTGGTGGTGATTGTGACCGGAGCTTTCACGGGGGCGGTGCTGGCGGCGCAGGCTTATTTTCAGTTTAAGATCTTCGGACTCGAGACGGCGACAGGGGGCTTGGTGACGATCGCGATGCTGCGTGAGCTTGGCCCTTCCATCACTGGCCTGATGCTCGCGGGTAGAGTGGGCTCCGCAATGGCTGCTGAGATCGGCACGATGAAAGTCACCGAGCAGGTTGATGCGCTGCGCTCGATGGCGGTGCACCCGATCGACTACCTCGTGACCCCTCGCTTTTTGGCCATGCTCATCGCCGCGCCTTTGCTGATTGCGGAAGCGGTAGCGGCGGGGATTATCGCCGCTTATGCCGTGAGTGTTTTCGTCTTCAATGTCGAGTCTGCCTACTGGATCGTGAACATGGGGAATTACGTCGATCTGCCTGACCTACTCATCGCGGTCATCAAAGTGGTCTCATTTGGCATGCTCATTGTCATCATCTCCTGCCACCAGGGGCTCCGTGCCAGCAATGGAGCGGTCGGCGTCGGGCGGGGGACTACTGATGCGATGGTCTTTTCCTCCCTCGCCATTCTCATCGCGAACTTTTTTCTCACTCTGCTCATGCAGTGGTTCTTCCCTGCCGAGCTGGTTCCCAGCGGGTAAAATGAATCGTCACGGCTCGTTTCAGACAAACCTTGCCACGTTCGTGCTAGCCCGTTATGTCCTGAATCGAATTTAAGCCTGTTATGGAGACTTCCGCCTCACCACTCGATTTCGCCAGCTCCCCGATCAACAAAAGCCTCAGCTCTGAGGACAAGATCGAATACTATCGCCAGATGGAGCGCATCCGCCGCTTCGAGCAAGCTGCGCTTAAAAATTACACGAAGGACGGCACGATGGGTGGCTTTCTCCACCTTTATATTGGTCAGGAGTCTCTTGCCGTCGGCGCAGCCTCTCTTATGGGTGATCATGACCACATGATCACCGCTTACCGCTGCCACGCGCACGCTCTTGCCGTCGGCATGAACATGAACGAATGTATGGCTGAGCTCTACGGCAAGGCCACTGGATGCTCTAAGGGAAAAGGGGGCTCGATGCACTTCTTCGCACCTGACAAGAATTTCTGGGGTGGTCACGGCATCGTTGCCGGGCAAACTCCCCTTGGCCTTGGGCTCGGATATGGTTTGAAATATCAGGGCCTCGAAGGTTCCTCGCTCTGCTTCCTCGGAGATGGAGCGATCAACCAAGGCGCCTTCCACGAATCACTTAACATTGCTGCTCTTTTCGGCATTCCTGTCGTCTACATCATCGAGAACAATGGCTACTCCATGGGAACTTCCCAGAAGCGTTCTAGTGCTTTCAAAGACTGCCTCGCTCAGCGTGCTGATGGCTATGACATGGACTGGGACGTCGTGAACGGTGAGGATTTCTACGAGGTCCGCGCCAAGGTGAATATCGCCATGGAGCGTGCTCGGAAGGAGTCCAAGCCCACCGTGCTTGAGATCAACACTTACCGCTACTACGGCCACTCCGTCGCCGATGCAAATCACAAGGTTTACCGTTCTCCTGAGGAGATCAGCGAATACAAAAAGAACCACGACCCCATCAATCTCTGGCGTGAGCGCCTCATCACCGAGGGAATTCTCACCGCGGAACAAGCGGTCGAGATTGGTAAAGAGGCCAAGCAGGAAGCGGCTACCGCCACCAAGTTTGCCGAAGACTCACCCGCTCCCACTATCGAGAGCATTACCGAAGACGTCTACTGGGAAGTCGATAACAACACCGAGGCTTCCAAGATTGGGCGCCACTTCTTCAACGATTAATCCCCCCGTCACACCAACTTTTACACTCACCACTATGAGAGAAATCGAATACCGGGACGCCCTCAACGAAGCCTTCGACGAAGAGCTCGCACGCGACGAAAACGTCGTCCTCATGGGCGAAGAAGTCGCGCAATATAACGGCGCTTACAAAGTCACCAAAGGCCTTTGGGAAAAGTGGGGCGACAAGCGCGTCGTCGACACCCCCATCTCTGAAGCTGGTTTCATCGGCATGGGAATCGGAGCATCCATGCTCGGCGTCCGCCCAGTCATGGAACTCATGTTCTGGTCCTTCCACTCCGTGGCCTTTGACCAGCTCGTCAATAATGCCGCCTGCTGCCGCTACATGTCCGGTGGACTTATCAACGTCCCCATCGTTATGCGTGGACCTGCCAATGGTGGGACCAACGTCGGCGCGACCCACTCCCACACTCCTGAGGGACTCTTCGCCGCCTTTCCTGGTCTCAAAGTCTGCTCACCCGCCACTCCCGCTGATGCCAAGGGCATGATGAAGACCGCGATCCGTGACAATGACCCCGTCTACGTCATGGAAAATACCACCCTTTATGGAATGAAGGGCCATGTCCCTGATCCTGCCGATGGCGACTTCACCATTCCGCTTGGAAAAGCCGACATCAAGCGCGAGGGCACCGATATCTCACTCATCGCTCATGGAGCAAGCGTCCTTCGCTGCCTCGAAGCAGCTGAGATTCTCCAGTCTGAGCACGGAATTAGCGCAGAGGTCCTCGATCTCCGTTCCATCCGCCCGCTTGACCAAGATGCCATCATTGAGTCCGTCAAAAAGACCAACAAAGCCTGCCTCGTCGATGAATCGAAGCCTTTCTGCGGTGTTTCCGCCCAGATCACGACCTTGATTCAGGAATATGCCTTCGACTACCTCGATGCGCCCATTAAGCGGGTCTGCACCATCGATGCTCCAGCGATTTACTCGCCGCACGTTGAGCCACATCAGCTTCCGAATGCCGAGCGCATCGTGAAACAGGTCCTCACCATTGCCTAAAAATTTGCACGGAAAGCAAATTCCTCCCTCGACAACCTATCCTCTCCTTTGCTTCACTCTCTGAAGCACGCAAAGCACCTAATATTTATGAAAAAAATCGCCTACATTCTTGCTCTCGGTTTTACCGCTCTCTTCCTCTCTTCATGCTGTGGCCTCGGTCTTGGCGGATGCGGTGGTGGCATCGTTGATGTGCGTAAAGATGACTGCACAGTCTCCCAGACCGTCACCAAGTATAAGACGGTGACGCGCACCGTCACTCCTACTTCAAAAGGTGGCCTTCCTTACGAAGTCAGTGAAAAAGTTGCTTATCAAGTGACCGAGGATGTGCCGAAGCCTTGCCTCGCTTGCGGATCTATCTACCGCGCAACTCCTGACTGCTGTGGCACCGTTGGACAATCTGTCCTTAAGCGTGCGACCGGTCAGAATGGCACTGGTGAGCCCCACATTGGGACGATCCCCACCATGAAAATTCTTGCTAAGTAAGTAGTGAAAAATTTCCGAAAGCCCATAGCTCTCTCTCGAGGGCTATGGGCTTTTCTTTTCGGGCTCGCTCTTTCTTCCTGCGGAGCGCCTCAGCCTAAGAGCACCTCTTCTTCTGCTATGGAAAGCTACATTGGTCTTACGAAGCAGGAAGCCGCAGCCCGCGCTCAGGCTGCGGGACACCGCAGCAGGGTCATTGAAGAAGATGGGCAGCGCTTTCGCGTGACGAAGGATTATCGGCCGGATCGGCGGAACTTCACCGTGAAAGACGGGCGCGTCACTCGGGTCGTAAAAGGATAAGAGATAGAGGAATATCATTCTCTGGTATTCTTTCGTTTCTTTTTTCGGGAACTTGTGTCACCTCAGGGGCCAACACCTATCTGTATGACCCAGTCCATTGACGATATTAAAGCCATTCTTGGCGCAGCTCCCGAGTTCTCTATCGAGGATATTGAGCCAACTCTTCCGCTGATCCTCGTGAAAACCGAGCTCTCCAGCGCTACTATTTCTCCCTTCGGTGCCCAAGTTTGTAAATGGGCTCCCACCGACCACCCGCCTGTTCTTTATTTGAGTCCAAAGGCGGCCCTTGATACCTCTAAGCCTATCCGTGGTGGCATTCCCATCTGCTGGCCTTGGTTCAATAAGCACCCTGAAAATCCAGACCTTCCTTCACACGGAATCGCCCGCACTCGCTTCTGGACGCTCGTCTCTGCTGAGACCAATGGACGCTCGGCGAAGCTTATTTTTAATCTCACTTCTGATGAGGAAACCAAAAAACTCTTTCCTCATGACTTCGATCTCACCGTGACCATCCACATTGGCGACAAGCTGCGGGTGGTGCTGAAGCAGAAAAACACGGGCGAAGAGCCCTTCAAGGTCTCAAGTGCTCTCCACTCCTATCTTTCCGTCGGTGATACCGATCGTATTATGGTCGAGGGCTTGAAAGGCTCTCATTACGTCGATTGCCTCCTTCCAGCGGATGCAGAAGAGGTCTATCAAGAAGGCGCCCTTCCCATCGACGAGCACATTGATCGGATCTACAAATCCATGTCCTCAGTCTTGATTCGCGATCTTGACCGCCAGCGCTCTGTCTTTATCGACAAAGCGGGCTCCCGCACCACCGTGGTATGGAATCCCTGGGTTAACCAGTCTAAGAAGCTCAAGGACCTCCCGGATCGTGACTACCGTGAGTTCGTCTGCATCGAGCCCGCAAATGCCGGTTCGGATATGCCGACCCTCTATCCCAATGGGAGCCACACGCTGGAGACCACCATTGGACTCCGCCCACTCACTTGATCTGGGCACGAAAAAACCCCGCAGCGGTAGCACCGAAAGGAACCGCAGCGAGGTTGATCATGCCCTTTCCCAGCGTGAACCAGGATGGGGGATGAGATTATTTAAATTTCTTCGCGCTCAGGGCTTTCTTGAGCATGTCGTTGAAGCTTGCGACTGTAGAAAAGGGATTGCCCTCGACCTTCTTGAAAGGATTTCCCTCTGCATCGGTGAGAAGGATCGTGGGGTAAGCGCGGATTTTGTAATCCTTCGCAAGCTTCTTATTCTGCGCCTTGAGCTCCTTGGACTGATCTCCTTTACGAGGGAAGTCGAGCTCCACGAGGACGAAGTTCTTCTTCGCTGAGTCGATGAAAGCTTTCTTGGAGAGGATGTCTTTGTGAAGCGCTTTGCAAGGCGGGCACCAGTCAGAACCGGTGAAATCGATCAAGAGCGATTTGCCCTCTTTCTTAGCTTGCGCCTTGGCGGCTTCAAAATCGGTCGTCCATCCCTTGACCGTGGCGGTCGCAAGAGAAGCGGAGGCGATGAGGAGTGTGGCGATGGTTTTAATTGGTGTCATCATGCTATTAGGCGTAACTCAGTGGCTTTTTATTCCAAATTCATCGAACTTTTTTTTCATTCTGCTAAATTTTGGCCATGAAAAAGCGCCTTATCATCGCCACACGAAACGCCCATAAAGTGGATGAAATTCGTGCTATTCTCAACGATTTTGAGGTCTGTGACCTTTCGGCTCTTGAGGATCCACCGGAGGTCGAAGAGACAGGCACCACTTTTTTAGCAAATGCTACCCTCAAGGCCGTCGCGATCAGTGAAATCACCGATGCGCTGGTGCTCTCAGATGACTCTGGCTTAGAGGTTGACGCTCTCAATGGCGAGCCCGGGGTCTATTCCGCGCGCTATGCCGGCGAGGAGGGAAATGATGCTCTCAATAACAAAAAGCTCCTGCGCGAGCTGACTGGGCAGGATGACCGCAGCGCTCGTTTTCGCTGCGTGCTCGTCTTTGCGCAGGGAGGGGAGTCATTGGCGCACTTTGATGGGGCGGTAGAAGGGCGAATTCTGGAAGAGGCTAAAGAGGGCGGAGGATTTGGCTATGACCCCTTATTCGCTCCTGAGGGATTCACCGAGAGCTTTGCTGAGCTCGGTGAGGAGATAAAAAACACCTTGAGCCATCGTGCACGCGCGCTTGCTAAGGCTGCCGAATGGCTCAATCAGCAGGATTAATAGCCTCTGTCTGTGAGCGCCGCTTAGAAGAGAGGTATATTCCGTGAAATAATGGTGACCTAAAGTTCACTATGGTTGCGAGTAGTTGCTTGGCAGTAGATTAATCCGCATTTTTTTAAACACTTAAATCCTTTTGTGATCAAGGATTGCTAGGTTTTTCTTATTCCTTGTTAATTATTATCTTTAATTGTTAATAACCATACCTTAACTTAAATCTCTATTTAGAGAGCCCCTTCTCTAGAACTCGGCTACCCCCTCCTTTTTATATCCATTGCAATAAGACATGATGACAAAAAATTCATACTTTAGAAGAGCTCTTCAGTTCGTTTTTTCTACTGCAGTCATGGGCGGTGTCGCTCAAGCGGCAGTTGACACCCTGCCATTGGCCCCAGAAGGCTACCAATGGGGGCTTTTCCGCTCTGGCCTTGTCGATAGCCAGATCGTGGATACCTCATCTGTGAAAGCAGCGATACTGGCTGATTTGTCGTTGGCGGGGAATTCTTCTGCACCATTCTCCTCGAACATAGATAGTTCGAGGGTGTTAAGCCTGAACGCATTTGGGAGCAGTGAGCCGGAATCTTATCTGCTAGGTGATCGGATCAACCTAGTGACTAGTAATTACGTCACAGCATCCCTTTCGATCATCGCTCCAGCGGGTGTTCTTAATCCAGATGGAGACTATATTCTTATCGAAAACTCCCTGAGTGGGGTTCAAATCACCAGTGCGTCTGGAAACACATTCCCGGGTTCTGATTTGGCGAATGGGCTGGCCAACACATCAACTGTCCTCACGAGTTCTGCCGCGAGTAGCTCGGTGGACCTGAGGACGTCCATCACCGAGATACAAGGTGAGGAGGTTGGATTCACCTTCTCAATCTCTAATGCTCTCGAGATTAATACTCCTTTTGGTGGGACTGTTGGATCAAGTGGTCTGACTTACTTTGTGGATTCATCAGTGGATCTCTCTTTGCGGAGAGATACCAGTTATAACCAATTCCAGCTTGTTCAGATTGATGAAGAATCCTTAGTGGTTCCTGAACCATCAGGCATTCTCCTTCTTTCCCTATCCAGCCTGATTGCCCTAAAGCGTAGACGGTAAGTGAGTCACTATTAATATTAAGATTGATTAAATTTAAATATTTGAATAAGATGCTCTCGAAGAGCTTATTCACTTATCAGTCCGCGCTGTCCCCATGAAAAGATCCCCTCAAATTTCGATTACCGGTAAAGCTGGGATTCTTTTACTCCTCTTTGGCACTGCTCATGGAGCGGTGACAAGTCTTCCTGTGGCTCCGAATGGATTTCAGTGGCAGCTCTTCGATGCTGATTTGGTCGATAGCTTGGTCATTAGCACCACTGCAGCAGAGGCTTTGATAGAGTCTGATCTTGAATTGTCTGGTAGCTCGGCTGCTCCATTCTCTGCAAGCGCATCGAGTGACCAGGATTTCACCCTGACTGCATTCGGCTCTGCTGAGCCGAGTTCTTATAATGTGGGTGACTTCATTGATGTGGTTACCGCGAATAGTGCTTCTGCGTCTTTATCTATTTTTTCATCTGCGGGGATTCTTAATCCCGATGAGGACTTTATCTTTGTGGAGAACGCCTTAAGTGCCGTTCAGATTACAAGCTCTGTGGGGAATACGCTTTCTGGATCGGATGTGACCAATACGACTGCCGACACTGGCGTGATTTTGTTGAATCCGAACGCGAATGAGTCGGTGTCCTTAAATGCCAATTTATCGCAAGTAGAGGGTGAATCGATTTCATTTTCATTCTCTGGGGCTAATTCTTTTACTTTCAACAAGCCGACTGGTGAGAGCGGAACACAAGCATTACAATATTTTGTGAACCCTACCGTGAATATCTCTCTCCGTAGAGATACCACTTATACCACGTTCCAGCTGGTCACGAATGCCGAAGCTGGCGGAGCAGTTCCTGAGCCCTCAGGTGTTCTTCTCTTGTCCCTCTCCGGGTTTGCTTGCTTCATCCGCCGCCGATAAGAGCTCGGCGTGTCGCCCAGTCGCATTAGGCCTGACGGATCGCAGTAATTGCAGCCGCCATATCAGGTGCGCTGAAGGTAGAGGACCCGGCCACAAGCACGTTTGCCCCAGCCTTGCTCGCGGTGGCTGCTGTCTCGGTTCCCACTCCACCATCGACCTGGATGTGGTAATTCAGGCCACGCTCCGCACGCAGAGCCACGCCTTTTTCTACTTTCGCCATCATGTCTTCCATGAAGGGCTGGCCACCGAATCCGGGGACCACGGTCATGACGAGCAGGAGGTCGATCTCTCCGAGAAAAGGTTCCACTTTTTCAAATGGCGTCGCCGGATTGAGTGCTAGGCCCGCCTTACAACCTGCTGCGCGGATGGCGGCGAGAGTTTTTGAGACGTCGTGATCAGCCTCGGGCTCGACGTGAACCGTGATGAGATCCGCTCCGGCCGCGATGAAGCGGGGGAGGAAGTGATCAGGTCGCGTGATCATGAGGTGGACATCAAGAAAGACGTCATTGGTCTCATGCACGGCCAAGATGATGTCGGGGCCGAAGGAAATGTTATCGACGAAGTGGCCGTCCATGACATCGAGGTGCATCCAGTCCGCTCCAGCATTGATGGCGCGGCTTGTCTCATCCCGCACGCGACCAAAGTCAGCAGCGAGGAGCGAGGGGGCGATGATTCGGTCTTGGTATGTCCACTTCTTCACGGGGCGATTCATAGGTGGAATCGCCCCGAAAAGGCAGTGAAAAAATGAATCGTCCTAGCGAGGGCGAATCACGGTGGCATACTCATCGAAGAAGAGAGCGCCGCCGGTCATCTCCATGACATACTTCAGCACCGCAGCCACCGGAACATTCTTCATCTGGAGCGAGATCTCTTTTCCTGCGAATTTCCCCTTGGGATCCTGGATGATGAGGTTCGGAGTCCACGCTTTTTTTGTGGCCTCAGAGGACATCACATTGAGGGCCTCGACGACCTCCGCGAGGGTCGATTCATGGAAGTCAACGACCTCGAGTTTCGTGCTCGCGAATTTCGCTTTGCGCTGGTTAAGTTTGAAATTTTTACCCACCGCGCCGAGGCGTGAGAGCTGATACTTGGCGTGGCCGTGGCCCGGTTGAAGCTCGAGAACCTTGGTGAAGGACATCTTTGCGTTTTCGACTTCACCGATTTTCATCTGGGCGATTCCTTTGTTGTAGAGTGTTTGGATTTGCTTCGCTTGCTCCTTGAACTCATCGGCATAGGCGCTCGTCAGAAGAGCGAGCCCTACCATCATGGTGGTCATCAATCGTTTCATTACGTTTTGGTAGTGTAGGTTTGGAATAAAGATCATTCTTATTCCACCTATCACACTACCGAGTGATTGATGCCGCGTCAAGATCAGGAGGAATTAGCGCCCTTCCTTCAGCGCGGTGAGGAAGTCCACCATCGTGGGGAACTGATATTCCGCTTCTGAGAAATCGATGCAGGTCGTGATGCGATTCGGGATCGCGGCGACAGGATTGCCTGCCTCGTGCGCGGCCTTCATGCCATTGAGCGAGTCTTCAATAACGAGGCAGTTCTTGGGATCGAGTTCCGGTAAAAGGGAGTTCGCTTTGAGGTAAAGATCGGGTGCGGGCTTAATTCGGGGAGCGTCACCTCGGCAAACGATGTGCTGAAAAGATGACGTGAGTGCCAGTTTTTCGAGCCAGCCATCGACCCAATCGTGAGACGAACTGGAGACCACCAGAGCGGGAATTTTTTCTGCTTCTGCGAAGGCAAGGCAGTCACGCACGCCCTCGACGGCATCGAGCTTTGCGATCTCCTCGCGGATGCGGAGATTCCGGATGCGCCCGATCTCTTTCCAGTCAAACGTCTTCCCTGTCAGCTCCTCCAGATGGGTCTCGGGCGACCAAGTGGCGAAGTCTGAGCCGATGCATTTGACGTAAGTTTCCAGCGGGAGGTCCTGCCCGTGTTCCTGAAAGACCTCCAGAAGGGTTTGGTAAATAGACCACTCAGTATCGAGCAGGACACCATCGAAATCAAAAAGCAGGGCGTGAGGAGACATCTCCTTGGAAGGGACACTGTCGCGAATTGAAAGACAAGTCTTCTTGCGCTCACGCGGTCTCTCGGGTTTCTTTTCTCCACATGAAATTCCTTTTTCTGACTCTTCTCTTGGCAGGGTGCGCTCACGCTGCGGATCTCACCGTGACTGTTCTCCGAGCTGAGCATGAGGTGAACCCTCAGGGAATCTCCGCGATGCCCCGCCTCAGCTGGAGCTTCTCATCGCCGGAGCGTGGTAAGCGACAGGCAGGCTTCCATCTTGTCGCGGCCTCCTCAGAGGAGAAACTCGCGTCAGGCGAGTGGAACCTCTGGAACCTGAATGAAAAGAAGAGCGGCCAGCGCTCTCTCGTAGGATGGAAAGGCATGCCCTTGCAAAACGACCAGACTGTCTTCTGGAAAATAAGCGTTCTTGATGAGAAGGGAAAGTTCTCCCCTTGGTCCAAGCCCGCCACCTTCACCGTAGGGGCCGAGCGGAAGCTCGGAAAAGTGACTCGCACTTCGGGATTCGAGAGCAGTAATCCCGTTCTGAACGATATTTACGATCGCAGCGTGGCCACTCTTGGCAAGCGGATCGAGGGTTACCTCGCTGGTGATGAAAAGGCCCTCGGCGATGGTCACGCCGTCTGGCGCTCTGCTCGTGAGCTCCTCTTTCACTACGATTCCACTCCCGTGATGCTTGATTGGATCGCCAAGATCCACAACGCGCAAGACGAGCGGGGCTACTTCCCCGGCGGCCCCGGCCAGCCCATCGGTCCCGTCGTTTCTGATGCCGGAATCGCCGTTCCTCATGCCGTTTGGTGGGTCAGTGGCGATGCTCAAATGATCCGTGAGAGGTGGACCTACATGGAGAACTATATGATGTGTCGGGAACTTGCCGACCCGATGGTCAAGGGCCACGCGTGGGGTGCACCCTTCGCTCCCGGCGCAGATCTTCCTCCTGCCTTCGTCGATCTCTGCTACTTCGGCCTCACCAGCCGCCTCATGTCTGAGCTTGCCCAGCCTGCTCAAAAGCCGAATAACTCCATCCGCTTCAAGAGCTACTCCGCGCGCGTGCGTAAGAGCTTCGCTCGTGATTTTCTGAATGAAAAAGGTCTCCTTAAGCTCGCGAATCAAGACGCTCAAGTCCTCGCCATTCGTTCAGCGGTCATGACTCCTGAAGTCCGCCAGCCCATCATTGATGACCTCGTCAAAACCGTAAAACCTCTCCGTGACCTCACCGGGTTTGGTGCCAAGCCGTTCTTCCCAGTTCTCGGCTTCACCGGAAACCAAGGCCTTCTCTATGACATCGTCTCCGATCCCAAGGGCCCTTGGGCGGATAAAGAGAATCACTCATTTGAAGCGAGCGGAGCCACCGAGTGGCTCATGGCCAGCGTCCTCGGCATCGAGGGCGCCAGCCCCGGATTCCAGCAAATCCGCCTCGCGCCCGAGATCCTTCCCGGAAAAGACCTCACCTGGGCAAAGGGCCACTACGACTCCCCAGTTGGTCGCATTTCCGCACACTGGGAGAAGCAGGAAAAGGGGGGGCTTTCCTACAAGTGCACCATTCCTTCCGGAATTCTCGCCATTATCGAGCTGCCCATGTCAGCCGAGCAAGCCATCAACGAATCAGGGAAGACCGTCGAGGAAGCCTTTGGCGCGCAGATCATGAAGCGTGATGAAAAGGCGGGCCTGATACAAATCATCACCCAGTCCGGCAGCTATCACTTCACCATTCAGTAGAGCTCCTAGAGCCCCGGGGGATGCCTCGGGAGGAATCCGCTCGTGCTACGCGTCTTGTCCTTCCAGCGAGGACCGTCTGACCGCGGAGAGCCGCCGGTATCGAGCCGCAGTCCGCCCACCGTCATGTAGACGTGGCCGTCTTTGGTCCAGACCGTGATCCATTCGCCCACGCCGGACTGCCCGTAGTTCAGGAAGCCTCGTGAGGTCATCTGATCGCTGATAATTCCCGCTTCTCGCAGCACATAACTCGTCGAACCGGAGCAGTCATAGCCAGTGTCATCGAGCTTCGCGTGCCCACCGCCGAACTTATAGGGATACTTCTGCATCCGGTTTCCGGCCGCCACGGCCCGCTTTACCACCTCGGGAGCGTGAGCCGGTGCCACCGCTTTGCCGTTGATCAGCCGCACCTTTTTCTCTCCCGAAAATGCCTGAGGTTGAGGGGGCGGCGCTAGCGAGTGCGCCATCAAAGGCGGAGGAAAAGTCGGTTCGTTGGTCGTGACTGAGACCGGTGCGATGGGAGCCTCTGCAGGTGCTGCGGCTGTTTCGGTCGAGGTATACTGCCACGCCATGTTTTCACGCAGCCCAGTCTTTGGGGGCCCCCAGCGTGAGTCGACCCCACAGGACACCAAGAGCCCCGTAATGAGACTAATTTGGAAAAATCGAACTGGACGCCTCCGTTTCTTCATAAGTTTTTAATCAAATAGGTAAGTATAATCAAAAAGTAAATAAGTTTTTAAAATAAATTAACCTAAGGGGAAGTTCAATTTCAAAAACTACCCTGAAATTCCCATCGCTACATTTCCCCCAATAAGCCATCCTCCCCCCGCAACCTACTGATAATGGCAGCACAAAAATCAATGAATTGGCTTACTTTTGCACTCATGACCGTCGTCTTTTGGGGACTCTACGGCATCTTTCTTCATAAAGGAGCCATCGGCATGGCAGACCCGGAGCACGGCCGCATGAAAGCCTTCCTCGTCGTCGGCATCGCCTACTTCCTCGTCGCCGTTCTCGGTCCCATCATCCTTTTGAAATCCAGCGGAGCCAGCCTCACCATGACCGGCCTTGGTTTTAAATGGTCCCTCATCGCTGGAACCGTCGGAGCCATAGGAGCGCTTGGAGTCCTTCTCGCTTTCGGCGCAGGGGGGAAACCCGCCGCCGTCATGTCCATCATCTTTGCCGGCGCACCCATCGTGAATGCCGTCATCGCTCTTAGTCTCCATCCACCTGAAGGCGGGCTTGGCGCACTCAGGTGGCAATTTTTCCTCGGCATTCTCCTCGCCGCTCTCGGTGGCTGCCTCGTCACCATCTATAAAGACCCCAAGCCTTCCGCGCCCGCCGACCCGGTGGCTGGAGCAAAACCCTAATCTTTCATGGCCCACATCGGCGAAACAGCCTCCCTAGAAGTCGTCCGCGTCTCAAAAATCGGACTCTTCCTCGATGGCGGAGATCTCGGCGAGATCCTCCTCCCTAATAACGAACTCGGCACCGACCGCTTCCGCGAGGGAGACTTCATCGACGTCTTCCTCTACTGCGATTCCGAGGACCGACCCATCGCCACCCGCAAGACACCCACCGTCCATCCCGGAAAAATCGGCGTCCTAAGAGTCATCGAGACCACCCCCATCGGAGCCTTTCTCGACTGGGGCCTCCCCAAAGACCTTCTCCTCCCGTTCCGCGAACAGCGCGGCAAGCCCCGCGGCGGTCACTCCGTCGTCGTCTACGTCGCCTCAGATGGCACCTCAGACCGCATCATCGCCACCCAGCGCGTCGAGAAATTCCTCGGCGCCGAGGCTCCCCGGTATGAAATCGGCCAAGAGGTCGATATCATCATCCACGCCATCACTGACATGGGCTATAAAGCCGTCGTCGATGGGCGCTTCTCCGGTCTCCTTTTTCAGAATGAAGTCTTTCGTAAGCTCCGCCACGCCGATTGCATTAAAGCCTACGTCACAGACGTTCGCAGCGATTGGAAGGTAGACCTCAGCCTCTATCCTCCAGGTCGGACCGGAGTAGAGAATCTCGAGGAGCGCATCCTCGTAGAACTCGAGAAAAGAGACGGGTTTTGGGAGATCGATGACTCGACCCCCGCCGAGGAAATCCACCAAGAATTCGGCGTGAGCAAAAAGGTCTTCAAGAAAGCAACTGGCTCCCTCTTTAAGGCGCGTAAAATCACCTTCGAGCGCCCTGGAATTCGCCTGATCGAAGGCTAATCAGCTTTCCGGAATTGTCTCTTTGTTTGGTAGTCACTTTTCGTGACCAAAAACCGGCGATTGATTGGGAGAAAACGACGATCCCGCAAAGCCTAGCCCCCAATCTCGGTAAATTTCTATAATTGAGATGCCGCGCTTGATCATTTAGCCGAGTGAAAGTCCGATAATGCTCTCCGGAGCGCGCGCTCTTTTGCTCAAAAAATTAAAATTTACATCCGCAATCCTAGATAATTAAGGGGGTTATCTTTGAAATTTCGGAAATAAATTCGCGCGAATACCCTTTTTTTAAAGATTTGGATATCCAAAGCATTATCGAGAAAAGTCTACTTTTTTTCGTGCTACCAGCCGAGCAGATTTCGACCTGTGACAAAGCGTCACTCATGGTCTGTTTTTTATTACAAATTCTAGGGCGGGGCATTTTCAAGGGTAAAAAGGAATTATTCTTGAATCTGCCATAAGCACCATATGTGGTATTGTTAATAATTTGTGGATACCACATGAGCAAAAACGACATTGACCAAAAGTGCCGTTTTCACTTAGTCTTATGACCGCTGAGCTTCACTTATGTGGGCAATCAAGTCGGCTAAACCACCCCTTAACCCTTCACTGAAACTATCATGTCTGAGACCACCACAATTACCTTGGGAGACCGCTCTTTTATCCTCGATAAGGAAAAAGCCCAAGCCGCTTTCGACGCGAAGAAAGTCATCAATGGCCGCGAGACCATGTTCTTCAACATTCTCCCTCTCAAGTATCAGTGGGCTTACGATCTCTACAAGACGATGAAGTCGAATCACTGGGAGCCAGAGGACATCCAGATGCAGACCGACATTCAGCAGTGGCAGGGTGATCAAATCACCGATGCCGAGCGCTGGATCATCAAGATGGGTATCGGCTACTTCTCCGCCGCTGAAGGCATCGTGGGAGATAATATCATCCACGTCGTCCGTGAACTCATGACCGCCCCCGAGCTCAAGCTCGTCCTTGGCCGTCACGCCCATGAGGAAAACATCCACGCGGACTCCCTCGTCTACATGATTTCAAGCCTCGGCCTCAACCCGCACGACTGCGAGGCCATGTTTGAGGACGTTCCCACCATCAAGGCGAAGAATAATTTCGTCGTCAGCAACTCCCGCGGCCTCCGCCGCAATATGGATCTCAGCAAGCTCGAAGATAAGCAGGCTCTCGCCAAGAACATCTTCCTCTTCGGCCA
>JALZWA010000047.1 GCA_023299815.1 Akkermansiaceae bacterium | reverse complement strand
GACATGGAGCCTAAGCTCGCAGGACGGGCCATCGGCATGGTTCTCTCGCCACTTCCTGAAGAAAAGCGCGTGCGCAAGTTCCTCCTCTCACACGGAGAACTCATTCACGAAGATGAAGCCAAGGACGAAGAGTTCGAAGATTCAGACGAGATCGAGGATGAAGAGTCCGACGTAGAGTCCGAAGAAACAAATGACGAAGAGGAGTAAACTGCTTCTCTTTGATGTCGACTGCACCCTCGTAGATACCGGGGGCGCAGGTCTGACTGCCTTGAGCCAAGCCTGCGTCGAGACCTTCGGCGCAGAAGGCCCACCCTTTGATCTTGCTGGAAGCACAGATGGAGGAGTCGTGCGTGGAATCTTTGCCCACTTTGGGAAGGACTACGATGCCGCGCTTGAGGAAACCTTTTACCAAGCCTACCTCCCGCTCATGGAGGCGAACCTCCGTGATGAGAGCTACGGCGGACGAGTCCTTCCGGGAGTTCCTGAGCTTCTTGGAGCTTGTGAGGAAGCAGGGCACACTCTCGGTCTCCTCACCGGAAATATCGAACGTGGGGGACTGATCAAAGTCAGCCATTACGGCCTCGCCGAGCACTTCCAGTTCGGCGCCTACGGTGATGACCACTGGGACCGCAACAAGCTCGGCCCCTTCGCGATCGAGCGGGCGAATGAGCACACCGGCAAAAACTTCACAGCAGAAGATGTCATCGTCATCGGAGACACTCATAAGGACATCAACTGCGCCCACGCCATCGGCGCACCCTGCCTCGGCGTCGCGACAGGTTCCCAGTCTCTGAGCCAGCTTATTGAGGCGGGAGCAGATCTCGCAGTGGAAGATCTCACCATGCCCAGCGTCCGCGGTTTTTTAGAAATATAAACTCAGTCTCTCAGAGACGGCTGAGCCTCCTAAGTTGCTCATTTTAACAATGAAATTTAGATAAATTTCATTATTGTTGGTATTCTTATTACTTAATCAATAAGATTTCAATATGGGTGAGGTTGATATTATTTCCGGGTTTGTTCCGCCAGACATAGAGCAGTTAAATCAATGGCTTTCCAAATATGAGGTCATTAATCTGATCGCTTGTGGGGGAATGGGTGCCGTCTATCAGGCACGCCAAATCGCTTTAGATCGCTTGGTTGCGATCAAGATCCTTCCGCCTGAGCTGGCGGTTAATGAAGTTTTTCGCAAAAGCTTTGAAGCCGAGGGGAAAGCGATGGCGAAGGTCGCACATCCCAACCTCGTGGGGGTTTTTGATCTAGGTAAGATCTCGGACATGCTCTTCCTTGTTATTGAATACGTTGAGGGAAGCAATCTTCATGAATCTAAGGGCGATTCGGCGATCGATCCGGAGACCGCAGTCACGTTGATCTGCTCAGTTTCTTCCGGTCTCGCGGAAGCGCACGGCCTTGGCATGGTGCATCGAGATATCAAGCCTGCGAACATTTTGATCAACACAGACCTTGTTCCCAAATTGGGTGACTTTGGTTTGGCGGTGCCCGATTCAGATATCGAATCGGGCTTGATGATGGGAACGCCCGCTTATCTAGCTCCTGAAATCTTGGCGAATCCCGCTTCGGCGAGCTTCTCTTCTGACACCTATGCTTTGGGAGTTATCCTTTATGAAATGCTCACCGGTAGTTCGATCGAACGAGGGGATGTCATGGATCTGACACGGGTCCCTGCGATCGGTGACCTAAAGAAAATCGTCAGCAAGGCGGTCGATCCCGAACCACTTCTTCGTTATCAAGATGGGGCAGATTTTGAAACCGCCTTGAATGAGTGGATTAAAAACCCCAAGGGTTCCACGGTCGCGACTCCCATGGGCGGTGGAATAAAGCGGCCCAATATTGCCCCGCCTGTGAGTCAGGTAAGTAGTGGAGGTGGGGGATTGTGGATCGGTCTTGTCGCGCTCTTGGTCATGGGGGGGCTAGCGTGGGCCTTCTTAGGCAGCGGCTCTGATTCAGATCCAGTTTCTGATAACGTGAATCCTGACTCTTCTGTCCCGGTCTCGGATCCTCTCCTCGACACGATGGTTCTTCCTGAAGCTTCTCATGAAGAGATTCTCGAAGGGTTCAGATCGGGTCAGCAGGCAGCCCTGCGGGAAATCGGGACGCGAATCTCACAGGAGCGGGCTCAAAATAGGCAAGAGTTTCTTCAAGCCGCAGGTAAGGAAGGTGCGGACTTGTTGAAGCTTGTTCCAAGTGAGTCGGCTGTTCTGCCTCGTTACTTTCTCCCTGGTGAGGTGGAAATTAGTAACGAGCTTCTCATTCATCTCAATAAATTCGCCAACTCTCGAGATCGTGAGATTAACCGTGAATTCAGAAAGGAGATTTCATCATTACATCGAGATTCGATTCGCGCTTTGCGCGCTTCGAAAGAGGAGCTGCCGGAGGAGGTGAGCACTTCGTGGCACAGATGGGTGGAGTGGCTCGGAGAAGATCCCGTAAAGATTATGCACACTTCCATCGCAGGGTTGTGGAAGCTAAATTCAAGAAGCGATAAATTAGAGCTTCATCTGAGTTCGACAGGTCAGCAGCTCTTGATGATCGGAGAGGAAAGAATCGAAGGTGATGATTTGATTGAGGTCAACGAAGTGGGTGAAATTTCGCTGAAGCCATCTGCTGCTAGGAAGTTTCGGTTTCCTTGGAAATTGCGATGGCAAGGGTATCGCCTTGCCGGTGAAGACGCGCAAGGAGGATCACGGTTTCTGAAGCTAAATAGTTTCAATTATGCGAGCCTGCTGAAAGAGTCGAAGGGGGAGGTTGTTCCCTCCGTTGAGATGCCGGAGGATTCGCCAGCAGCTGACACATCCAGCGATCCCAAGCTCGAAGCTCTGACGCAAAGCTACCGCAAAGCATTGAGCGAAAAAATTGAGCCATTAGATGCCGGCTATCGGCGAGTTCTTGAGGGCTTACGGAATCAGCTTGAAGGCGAGGCGGTGGAGCAAGTCGAGGAGGAATTAGCGTGGGTAAAGGGCCTCGATTGGCGAGCTGGATTGTTGAACATGTCCATACTTCCGGTCCCGGTTGAGGTGCCCGCAGCAGTGACCGATAAACAGAAGATGTTTCGTGATGAACTGATGAAACGTTATGAGCCGCTTCAGCGAACCTATCTCTCGTCTTTGCAGAAAATGCTTCGCCAAAGGATCACGCTGGGGGACGAAAATATCGGCGAACTTAAAAGGACGCTTGGGAAGCTTGAGGGTCCCGAGGGCGCGGTGCGGGCTCGCTACGTGAAGCTGGTGTCGCTTGAGGAGGGCGATCTTAAGCATACTCTGGTTACAGAATTGGAGATTCTTGATTCCGAGGGAGAGAATCTGTCTCGCCGTGATTTCACAGACATTACGGTGAGTTCGTTTGCGACAAATGGGGATGGGCTCGCGATGTCAGGTGAGCTGATTTTCGACGGGGATTCTGAGACCTGGTGGCATAGCAGCTGGTCAAGCGAGGAGAGAGGATTTCCACACTGGATTAGTTTCGACCTTGGTCGGCAGCAATTGATCTCCGGCTTTAGTATCACCTCGCGATCTTACCGGAAGAATCGTCGGACGGGACTCACGAATTGGGTCTTCTATGTCAGCGCCGATGGGGAGAACTGGAGTAAGGTGGGGAAGGGGACTTTCCCAAGAGAAGATGGTTTAAAGACACACCTTGGGTTTAAGGACGTTGAATGATCTTAAAAAAGGGCCACTTCTAAAAAGAAGTGGCCAATTGCTTAATCAAATGTGGGCATCATTTTGACGCCCAGAAATTTGCTCTCCGAGAGTTATCTCTTTTTGAGAGGCATGACGTAACTTGCTGGATATTTCCTGTGCTTGTCGGTGATGGCATCGGTGATTCCGAAGTCGATGAAGACTGCGCTGGCAATGATCTTAGCTCCCATTGTGCTGGGGATCGAGCCAACCGCTGTGCGGCCATCATCTGCTTTTGCAGTGTATTTGAGGGCGTCGTCAGATTTTCTGACACTGACAACGGCAGGAACTTCTGACTGCCAAGTGCCCCGCTTGTTTTGCAGGGTAACTTCTCCATTTGATCCATCGCTAAAGGAGACGGAGACTGGTGTCATGGCATCTTCAGTAAGGGTGGCGCAGTTGCATAAAAGAAATGGCGAGACTGCAAGGAGCAAGAGATTGATTTTCATGTGTTAGATTTTTTTTGTTAGAATAATATTATCTTAGATCAGTTAGATAAAGTTCCCTGTCTTAGGAATAAACTTTAAAAAGAGGTTTCCCGCTTCGTGAACTCACGGCGGTTTGCGGGTTTCTCGTGTGACAGATCGAAATGCTCGGTTTGGCCGAATATTTGAGGTGGATCGGTCCCAGGGTAGGCTGCGCCAACTCTGGGCTAGGGGACGAAACACCGTTGGTGTTGGCTAAGAGGAGGGCGGCTTTTGGTTCAGAGCACCGGTCACTGGCTGATCTGCCTGAAGAAGAACTCAGGTTGGGTGGGTTTGTGTCCTGAAGGGGCACAGGTGAACTCACGGTGGGCTCGATGTTTTCCAGTGTCCCTTCAGGACACGATTTTTCCCGCGATGGGGTCTTGGGGTTGAAACCCCAAGCTTTGGACCTTGGTCCTTTCAGGGCCGGGAAGGGGTAAGAAGACTCTACAAACGACAGGCGAAATTTTTATCGCGTGCCTGAGCAAGAAAGATCAAAATTCATCTGGGTGAATCTGCAGTCCATCGGCAGACATTGCCAGCAGATGCAGCAAGGATTTGGATACGTGCGAGCGCAGTGAGCCACTCGTTTATCGTGGTGTGCCCATCGAATCCATGAGGGCCGAGCCTCTCTTGGATGTCTGTAATAATCTCAGCGCGATGTTCAAGAAGGTGGTCGTTGATCTCCCGAGCCGCAGCGAGACACCATTCCGAATCGCCAGTCTTCCAGATCTTTTTGCAATGCGGGAGACGCCAAATCCAATCACCGGTGCGCTCAGTGAAATCATGATTAATGAGAATTGAAATGCCGATGACGCTCTGAGGCAAAATCTCCCCCTCGAAGCAGATCTGTGGGAACTCTTCTAGGTCGAGTGTTTGCGTCATTTCACGAGTCCTCTTCTTCGAATTGTTTTTGAATCAAGTGGACCCACTCATTGAATAGTTTGAGATGGATTTGCTTATCTTTGGTTGAGATCAGTGCACGGGGCACTGGCTGATTTGCTTGAAGAAGTCGTTTCCTTTGTCATCGACGAGGATGAAGGCGGGGAAGTTTTCGACGCGGATTTTCCAGACGGCTTCCATGCCGAGCTCGGGGAAGTCGACGACTTCTTGGGACTTGATGTGCTCTTTGGCGAGGAGGGCGGCGGGGCCACCGGCGGAGCCGAGGTAGAAGCCGCCGTGCTTTTTGCAGGCGTCGGTGACCATTTGGGAGCGGTTGCCCTTGGCGAGCATGACCATGGAGGCACCATTTTCTTGGAAGAGGTCGACGTAGGGGTCCATACGGCCGGCGGTGGTGGGGCCGAAGGAGCCGGAGGCCATGCCTTCTGGGGTCTTGGCGGGGCCGGCGTAGTAGACGGGGTAGTCTTTGAAGTAGTCAGGGAAGTCACCCTTGGCCTCGAGGATTTCCTTGAGCTTGGCGTGGGCGATGTCACGCGCGACGATGATGGAGCCACTGAGGGAGACGGCGGTGGTGACGGGGTATTTAGAAAGGGTGGCGAGGGTGGCTTCCATGCCTTGGTCGAGATCGATCTCGACGCCCTTGAACTTCCAGTCCTTGAATTCCTCGGGGATGAATTGGGCGGGGTTGTCTTCGAGTTTTTCGAGGAAGATGCCGTCTTTGGTGATCTTTGCTTTGGCTTGGCGATCGGCGGAGCAGGAGACGCCGAGGCCGACGGGGCAGGAGGCTCCGTGGCGGGGGAGGCGGATGACGCGGACGTCGTGCGCGAAATATTTCCCACCGAACTGGGCACCGATGCCGATCTTGCGAGCGGCATCGAGGAGCTTGGCTTCCATTTCAAGATCGCGGAAGGCTTGGCCGTGCTCGTTCCCCTCGGTGGGGAGTTCGTCGAGGTAGCGCGCGGAGGCGAGCTTGACTGTTTTGAGACAGGCTTCTGCGGAGGTGCCGCCGATGACGAAGGCGAGGTGGTAAGGAGGGCAGGCGGAGGTGCCGATGGAGCGCATTTTTTCGACGCAAAATTCCATGAGGCTCTCGGGATTAAGCAGGGACTTGGTCTGCTGGTAGAGGAAGGATTTATTGGCTGAGCCGCCGCCTTTTGTCATGAAGAGGAATTTGTATTCCGCTCCGGGGGTGGCGTAGAGGTCGATCTGCGCGGGGAGGTTCGTCTTGGTGTTCACCTCCTCATACATGGTGAGGGGAGAGACCTGTGAGTAGCGCAGGTTTTCCTCTTGGTAGGTTTTGTGAATGCCGGCGGAGAGGGCTTCTTCGTCATCTGCTCCGGTGAAGACGCCTTCGCCTTTTTTACCCATGACGATGGCGGTGCCGGTGTCTTGGCAGCCGGGGAGGATTCCATTGACGGCGATGGCGGCATTCTTCAGGAGCATGAGGGCGACCATGCGGTCGTTCTCGGTGGCTTCTGGATCGTCTAGGATGGCGGCGACTTGCTTGAGGTGGGAGGTGCGTAGTTTAAAGGAGACGCCCTTGATTGCTTCATTCGCAAGGTAGGAAAGCGCGGCGGGATCGATCTTGAGGACTTCATTTCCCTCGAAGGAGGCGGTGGAGACGAAGTCACTGGTGAGGTGCTCGTATTCGGTCTGGTCGGGTCCGAGGGGGAAGGGGGGCTGGTAGTTGAAGTCACTCATGGTGGTCGGGAAACTCTAAATTCTAAATGATGAAACTCTAAACGATTAAAGCGTGCGGTCTTCGTCGATCTCGATGTAGTCCATGAAGGATTGGATGTCGTCGCGGTCGGTCTTGGGGGTTTCCTTTTTTCGCTCGGCGAGTCGGGTGCTCATGTCATCGCGGAAGCCGCGATTTCTGATGTAGGAGTTGAACCAAGCGAGCTCGAAGTCGGGGCGGGTGAGGCCGTTTTCACGGGCCCATGCGAGGGCGTCTACATCGGTCGCGCCTGCGAGAATCTGGGCCTTGAGATCTTCATAGGCGACGCCGAGGAATTGGCAGGTCCAGAGGTCCATCCCGATGCCGAGATTCGCTTGGAAGTCTGGGTGGAGGGTGCCGGCGCTCATGAGGCGGATTTTATCGAAGAGGCGCGGGAGGTAGATGATTCCTTCGATTTCATCACGGGCGGAGCGGGGAAGGGCGGTGGCGTCAGACATGTAATGAATGAAAGCGAGCGGGGCGATTCTCGCCAGTGTAAAAGTGACTTTTCGTGGAGTGATTGGAGATTGTGAAGATGGGTTCTTGGCGCTAGTCTCCCGTTATGCGTGCGATTTTGTTAGGTTCTCTTTTGTCGTTTGGTTTGGCTCAGGCTGAGACGGTGGAGTGGATTGCAGAGGGTGCGGTGACGAGCACGGGCGGGGTGTTTGGTGAGGCTGGGATCGCGGTGGATGAGGTGGTATCGGTGAGTTTTACTTATGAGGACGATGCTGGGTTCAATCCGCTCAAGTTGATTACTTTTCCTGGGTTTGAGGAAGATCGAGATTATTACGATGGTGTGAATCTCGCGATGAAGGTGGTGATCGGTGAACGGACTTGGGAGGGGATGGTGGAAACAGGAACGCCAGGGCGTCCAGAAACACTTTTTTTTCGGAGAGGGGTATTCACGGATCGCCTTGATCCTCTCGTTCGGGAGGAAGAGTCTGGGGTCTTTAGTTCGTTCCCTCTGAGTCATGAAGATGGGAAGGACTCTGTGGGGATCAAATTTCTGGGGAGTTTCGTCTTTTCAGAATCAGCGATCTCGGCGGACGTGATTAGTCCGGTGGAGCTGACGTCTGCGATTGGGACGATTACGACGGGTGGGGACGCGCTGGGCTTTTCACTGAGTATCGCGTCGATCGAAGTTCGGGAGATTTTTCCAGATCCGATTGTTCCTGAATTGGAGATTGTGGGAGGAGAGGAATCAGTGACGCTGGCTTGGGCGTCGGTGGTGGATCAGCGCTATCAGCTGCAGATGAGCTCGACTCTCGAGGCGGATGATTGGATGACGATCGAAACTCGGGATGGGAATGGCGAGCTGATTGATATTGTTCGGGCTCGTGCTGCAGAGACGGTGTTTTATCGTCTTCTGCAGGAGTAGATTTTTAAAATGAGTGGATTGAAAGAGGAATTGGAAGCGGTGCTCGCGGGGCATCTGGATGCGGAGGATGGGAGTCACGATATCCATCATGCGAGACGGGTGCTGGGGAATGCGGAGGAGATCGTGCGGCGGAGCGGGCGCGGGAATCTGCGGCTGCTGGAGGCAGGGGCTTACCTTCATGACCTGGTGAATGTGTCGAAGGACTCGGATCAACGGGATCAGGCTTCGCGATTGTCGGCGGTGGCTGCTGCTCCGATTTTGACGAAGCTGGGATTCTCTCCGGAAGAGGTCGCGGCGGTTCAGCACATGATCGAGGCGCATTCTTTTTCCGCAGGGATTAAGCCGGAGACGGATGAGGCAGAGATTTTACAGGATGCGGACCGGTTAGAGGCGCTGGGTGCGCTCGGGATCGCGCGGACTTTTTATACGGCGGGGAAGATGAGTTCGGCGCTCTTTGACGGGGATGATCCCTTCGGGGTGAGCCGTGCTTTGGATGATCGCCGTTATGCGGTGGATCATTTTAAGGTGAAGCTTCTGGGGCTTGCGGAGACGATGAAGACGGAGGCGGGGCGCGAGGTGGCGCAGGAGCGGACGGCTTTTATGGAGCTGTTTTTAAAAGAGCTTTCAGGGGAGATCGGAAGCTAGGCAGATCACCGCTTTGAAGACCATCTTGAGGGGTTTTTCCGCAGAGGCGCAGAGGCCGGGGAGAGACGCTGAGCTAGCTTGAGAGGGTTTCTTTAATTTTTAGAAACTGAGGGAGGATGCGATTTTGGATGAGGGCGACTCGGTCTTGGTAGGGGGAGAAGCTGCTCTTCGCGGCATTGATGGCGATCTTTTCTAGGTCGCTGAGTCCTAGGTCGAACTGCTCGGTGGCGATGGTGAGTTCCTTGGACATCTCGGTGTCGCTCATGAGGCGGTCATCGGTGTTTAGGAAGACCCGGAAACCTGTTTTGAGAAAGATGGGGAAAGGGTGCTCTGCGATGCTCTGGCAAGCGCCGGTGTGGAGGTTGCTGAGGAGGCACATTTCTAGAGGGATGCGCCGATCAAGGATGTAGCGGGCAAGGTGGCCTAGTTCGAGGGATCCGTCGGGCTTGATGGTGATGTCATCGAGCAGTCGAGTGCCGTGGCCGAGTCGATGAGCTCCGCAGAACTGGAGGGCCTGCCAGATGGAGTCGGTTCCGTAGGCTTCTCCAGCGTGGATGGTGATGGCGAAGTTTGCCCGCTGGATTGCTTGGAAGGCTTTGAGGTGCTTCTTGGGTGGGTGGCCGAATTCACCTCCAGCGAGATCGAATCCTACGACGCCTTGATCCCGCCAGCGGAGGGCGAGTTCGGCAGCTTCGAGGGAGTCATTACGATCTCTCATTGCACAAATGATGAGTCCCCAGGTGACTCCAAATTGCGAGCTGCCTTTTTGGAGTCCGGCGATGACGGCTGCGATGACTTCATCTTGGGTGAGCCCTTTTTGAGTGTGGTAGACGGGAGCAAAGCGGACTTCGGCATAAATGACGCCGTCGGTGGCCATGTCCTCGATGAACTCAAAGGCGACTCGTTCGAGTCCCTCCTTGGTCTGCATGACCGCGATGGTGTGGGTGAAGCCTTCGAGATACTCGACGAGGTTTCCGCGCTGGGCACCGCGATGGAACCATGCGGCCAGCTCAGTAGGCTCGCTAGTGGGAAGGCCGGAGTAGCCTACGTCCTTCGCGAGATCGATGACGGTGGCGGGGCGGAGGCCGCCATCGAGATGCTCGTGGAGGAGGACTTTTGGAAGCGTCTTGAAATCGAGAGCCTTGATCAGTTCGGTGCCTTGGAGGTCTTTCTTCATGGGGCGGGCTTCGATTGTTGGTGAGTGATCTCTATGGATCGTGATTTTTAAGCAAGGGCTGTGCTTCTTTGTAGCAAGACACCTACGGCTCCGTCTTTTTCGAAGACGATCTCGTGGGTTTCTTCGCTGAGGAACTTGGGAAAGGGATCGAGGCGCTCGTTGACCAGGATGAGGTCACATTTCTGCTGCTGCTTCATGAAGGAGCGCATCGCTTGGTAGGTTTCCTTGTTATAAATGAGGAAGCTGGCGACGACTAAGTCGACCTCTGGGAGGTCGAGATCTTCATAGCACCCGATGAGGGTGGTGAAATTTTTGAGGTCATTTTTCTCCATCTGCTCGCCGCAGAGTTCGAGCGCGACGGGAGCGAGGTCATTGATCCAAACGTGCTTTCCGTAGCGGCCTAGGATGAGGGTTTCGGCTCCGATTCCGGCCCCTAGGATGAGGATGCGCTTGTGGCGAATGAGGTCGAGGTTTTCGCCCATCCAGTCGGTAAGGATGGCGGTGGCGCCCCAGCGGCGGTCGTAGTAGACATCTACGCCCGCTTCCATCTCGGCGATGACGCGGCGATCAACCTCTGGGTGAGAGAGGTTCATGAGTTGGTAGGAGTCCTTACCGACGAGTTCTTCTTTCCAGAGATTTTTTTTCATTAGCCGCGATCATCGAGGTATTTCCAATCGCCTTTAAAGCGCTTGAAGCGCGAGCGCTCGTGTAGCTCGTGGGGTTCGCCCTCGACAAAGTATTCCGCGATGAACTCGACCTTCCCTTTCTTGTCTTCCTTGCTGCCTTTTGAGCTGCCGATGATGGTGAGGAAGCGCCAGTTGATGTCGCCGACGGTTTCTTCAAGTTCGCGCTCCAGCTTGGGATCGCGGGTGTCTGGGTGGGTGGTGCGGTAGATGTAGTCGCTGAGGCGGAAAAAGAAGGCGGTGTAGCGAGAGCGCATGAGTTGCTCGGCGGTCTGAGGCTTCTTTTCCCAATTGATGAAGGGCAGGCAGCAGTCAGCGTAGGTCCGGGTGCTCTTGCAGGGGCAGAGCGATTCGTCTCTGCTTTTTAGAATGGGTTCGGCGTGGTCGCTCACGGGTTGAGGCTTGGGGGAGAGCTGGCGGAATGCAATGAAGGAATGCTACTTCGTGAGGTGGGCGAGGAGTCCAGCGGAGCCGTCCTCGATGAGGTCAGCAACGAGCTCGAAGCCTTCACCGCCGCCGTAGTAGGGGTCGGGGACTTCGGGGTGATCGTGCTCGCGGCAGAAATCGGTGAAGCGCTGGACGCGGGACTTTTGTTCATCAGTCTTGGCGAGTTTTACGATGTTGGCGTAGTTCTCATCGTCCATGGTGAGGATGAGGTCGAAGGCCTCGAAGTCATTCAGGCTGAACTGCCGGGCGTAGCCGCCGACCTCGTAGCCGCGCTTGCGGATGGTGCGGGACATGCGGGTGTCAGGGGATTTGCCGCTGTGGAAGCCGATGGTGCCCGCGGAGTCGATCTCGATGCTGCTGGTGAGTCCGGCTTCTTTCACGACGTGGCGAAAGATGTTTTCTCCGGCGGGGGAGCGGCAGATGTTTCCCATGCAGACAAAGAGGACGTGGGTCTTTTTCATGAATTAAAGATGTGGTGAGGCAATCCAAGCTCCGAAGCGCATGGGCCAAGGGGCGAGAAATTGAGGAAGGGTGTCGAGAGTGATCTCGCGGGACCTTTTTAAATCCTTCTCGAAGATGGCAGTTTGCTCCCGGGCGAAGGAGGCGGAATCGACGTGGAGGTTGACCTCATCGTTGAGGAAAAAGGTGCGGTCATCGAGGTTTCCCGATCCGATGATGCTGAAGCGACTGTCTGCGACGAGAAGCTTGGCGTGCATCATGGAGGGCTCGAATTGATAGAGCTTCACGCCCGCACTGAGGAGCATGGCCCAGTAGTTTTGCGAGGCGTGGCGGCAGGGTTTGGAATCGATTTTCTCCGAAGCCATGATGATTTTCACCTCCACGCCACGTGCGACGGCGCGGGCGAAGGCATCACGGAAGGTGCGATCGGGGATGAAGTAGGGTTGTTCTAACAGAAGTGATTTTTCGGCGCCATTAATGGCTGCGAGCATGCTGTGGGCGATGGGGTGGGCGTGGTTCTCGGGTGAGTCGGTGACGAAGTGGGCTCGGAGCGATCCTTTGCGAGAGAGGGGAGGGAAATAGCCGGGTCCGGTGAGCGGAGTGCGGCTGACTTTTTTCCAGTTCTCGAGAAAGCAGCGCTGTAGCTGAGTGACCGCGGGGCCTTCGATGAGAAATTGGGTGTCTCGCCACTCGTTCTCATCGCGCGCGTCACCGCGCCAAGAATCGGCAAAGCCAGCGCCGCCAGTGAAGGCGGTGCGGCCATCGGTGATGAGGATCTTCCGGTGCGTCCGGTTGTTCATCGCCTTGGTGTTGAGCGTGAGATAGGGCTGATAGAAGTGGATCTCAACTCCGGAGGCGCGGAGAGGGTCGAGGTGCTCTTTGCCCAAATGATCCGATC
>JALZWA010000046.1 GCA_023299815.1 Akkermansiaceae bacterium | reverse complement strand
AATCTGGATGCGCTCGACTTTGGCGAGGAGCTTGATGCGGGATTGGACGAGGGTGGCTTTGTTTGCGGAGGCGCGGAAGCGGTCGATGAATTGCTGGGATTTGGCGATTTCGCGGTCTTGGGCGATTTTTTGTTTCCGCAGGGTGTCCTGTCGTTCTTTGAGCTGGGTCTCGTAGGAGGAGTAGTTTCCGGTGAATTCCTCGGCGCGGCCATGGTGGAAGGCGATGGTGCGGGTGGTGAGGCCGTCCATCATGGAGCGGTCGTGGGAGATGAGGATGATGGCACCTTTATAAGAGTGGAGGTAGCTCTCCATGAAGCGCTGGGCGCCGATGTCGAGGTGGTTGGTGGGTTCGTCTAGGAGGAGGACTTCGGGCTCGGCGAGGAAGAGCTTGGCCATGGCGATGCGCATTTGCCAGCCACCGGAGAACTCGCCGCAGTCGCGGGTGAAGTCTGATTGCTTGAAGCCGAGTCCGGTAAGGATGGCATTGATGCGGGGCTTCATGCGGGCGGGGTCATGGCCATCGAGGAGGAGTTCGAGCTCGCCGATCTTATTGAGCATGTCGGAGAAGGGGGAGGAGCAGGGGTCTAGTTTTTCGAGCTCGGCTGCGAAACGGTCGATCTTTTCCTGAATGGCCTTGGTCTCGGCAAAGGCGGATTCGGCTTCATCGTAGAGCGAGATGCCCTTGATGTGGATGCCTTCCTGAGGGAGGTAGCCGATGCGGTGGTGCTTGGGCTTGTTGATTTCTCCGCCATTGGGGAGGAGTGCTCCGCCGATGCACTTCATGAGAGTGGACTTGCCTGCGCCATTGTGGCCGGCGAAGGCGATGCGCTCCTTGTCTCCGACGGAGAAAGTGAGGTCTTTAAAAATGACACGAGGGCCAAATTCCACGCGGAGATTTTTTACAGCAAGCACGGGAGAGGCGTAGGGGAGGGAGGCGTGGGAGTAAAGAAAGGATGAGAGGGTGGGGGGGAGGGGGCAATGCCCTTGTCGAGGGGGCGAATTTGACAATACTTTGAGCCGTGAAGCGCTATATCCATTTGGACAAAACCAGCCTACCCGATGGAAGCTTGCTTTCCCTGCACATGGGAGACGGGGAGTTTGTGATGGAATACAATGGGTTGGAGTTGATGAGCACGAACTTGACATGGTCCGAACAGATGCTTGCGGATTTGGGCTGTGTCGCTCTGCTGGAAGGTGCGATGAACCGTCCGGAGCACCCGCGGGTGCTTATTGGCGGGTTGGGCATGGGATTCACCCTCAAGCGGGTTCTGGAGTTGGTTGGCTCGCCGGCCACCGTCGATGTTGCAGAATTGATGAGTCGGGTCATCGAATGGAACCGCACCTACTTGGTCGAGCATAATGGCCCCTTGCTCGAGGATCCGAGAACGAACGTGATTCTGGCCGATCTCTTCGACTGTCTCGGAGAAGGTGACAAGTATGATGCGATCCTGATCGATATTGACGACTCGCCCGACGCGCTGATCACGGTGGAGAATGGCAAGCTCTACACTCCAGGTTTTCTGGCACAGCTGCGGGAATCGCTTAATGCGGGCGGTTGCCTGGCCTACTGGATGGCGGTCCCATCGACGAAACTCGAGATGGCGCTGAAGAAAGCTGGCTTTCATTTGGAGGAGCATCCGATGCCGTCCCATGAGCATGGAGAAGAGGCGATACACCGGATCTACGTGGCTCGTCTGAGTGCGTCGTCGTAGGAAGAATGCTGATTAGCCCCCTGGTGGCCGTGAGGGGAGTGAAATGAGATCCCAAAGATGTTTGGCGATGATCATGATTGCGGTTCGCTCTTTTCGGGTTCGTTCAAAATGAATATGACCCTGCCATGAGCATTCAGCGACAAGATACCAAGCAGCGGATGAGCCGCGTCGTCATTCACAACGACACCATTTATTTATGTGGGCAGGTCTGTAAGGACGCTACCCAAGGGATCTCTGAGCAGACCTCTACCATGCTTGAAAAAGTGGATGAATTGTTGCTTCAGTCTGGATCAGACCGTGAGCATCTGCTTTCCGCCACTGTCTATGTGCGCGATATGAAGGATTTTGCAGCGATGAATGATGTTTGGGACGCTTGGGTGCCAGAGGGGCATGCTCCAGCGCGAGCCTGTGTGGAGGCGCGGATGGCACGGGCGGAACTTTTGGTGTAGATCTCGGTGGTCGCCGTATCATTAAAAAAAAAATCTTATCTGATGAACTTCCCTGATTTAGCTAAGCTCCTCGAAGCCCGGATTGCGGTGATTGCCGATCTTGAATTCCGTGACCGGGATCCCGAGGCGCACCTTGATGCTCTCAAGAGTGTGAGTGAAGCGATCGTGGCCTGGCATGAAGGGCACCGGAGTGAGATTGATGGGAATCTGGACCACTTTCTCACCGGAGCGAGTTACCAAAAAGCTCTGCTCTATCTTGAGACTGGGACGCGGCGGCCGTGCGGCACCTGAGGTCCTCATCGTTCATGTGTGTCGCTTCGGGTCCATTCCTTTTGGGGGGTAGAGATCTGAAAAGATGATGTCGCTTTTGGCGTCGGTGTTTTTGAGCTTCATGGAGCTCTGATAGACTTTCCTATTAAAGCTGAGAATCAGGCTCGTTCTTGTTTGGTAAACATAAATGGGTCCGTGCTCATCTACGGTTGATAAGATGCAGGGTTCATTGATTTTCATAGGTTTACAGCTATTCTTAATCAGCGTGGTTCGTTTGGCAGCAACTGGATTCGCGAGTTTCTTTCCTGCCGATTGAGATTGGCGGGGATGGGAGATTTCTTCAGGTTAGGTGGATGAAGAGACGTCAATTTTTGTCGATGAGTAGTGCTTGTCTTGCAGCTGGGCCTTTGGGTGCGATTGAGCCGATTGAACGTCAGGGTGATCCGAAGCTTTTGCTGGGACTGGCTGCCTATTCTTTTGTTAAGAAGATGAAGTGGGTGAAGGGGAAGCCGAATCAAGAGGCGCAGGAGGGAGCAAGCTGGGACCTCTTTGATTTTATCGATTACTGTGCGGATCACGGATGTGCTGGTGCGGAATTGACGAGTTACTTTTTCCCGCCGGAGGTGGATGATGATTATTTGCTCAAGATCAAACGGCACGCTTATCTGCGTGGCGTCGCAATTTCCGGAACGGCGATTGGAAATGTCTTTACCCATCCAGAGGGTGAGGAGCGGAGGAAGCAGATCGAGTATACTAAGATGTGGATTCGGCATGCTGCGGTGATGGGAGCTCCGCATATCCGGATCTTTGCGGGTAAGGCAGCGAAAGGGGTGAGCCAAGAGGAGGGAGAGAAGAATTTCCTCGAGTGCTACGAAGAGTGTTTGGAGCTCGCGGGGGAGAAGGGTGTTTTTCTCGGCTTGGAGAACCATGGAGGGATCGTCGCTGAAGCGGATGCTTTGGTCAGAATTATTAAGGCGGTCGATAGCCCTTGGGCGGGGATCAACTTGGACAGTGGAAACTTCAGCACCGCAGATCCTTACGGCGATTTGGCCAAGATCGCTCCCTATGCGGTGAACGTGCAAATGAAGATGTCGCTCAAACGGAAGGACGCGAAAGAAAGGGAGGCGATGGATGTTCCAAGGCTGCTCAAGATTCTCCAGGCCGCGAATTACCAGGGCTGGTTTATCGTAGAGTATGAGGAGGAAGAGGATGCCGAAATTGCAGTGCCAAGAATCCTCAAGGAAGTGGCGCCGCTGCTGAAGTAGCTGATCTCTGTTGTTTGCGAGGCATACGGATCTACGGATCTCCAGACTTGGTAGAGGGGAGGCGATCAGGTGAACGGGGCTGCGGGTGGATGGAATGGGAGGTTGAATCCTTGGTTCTGTTTGGGGGAGGTTCCTAGGCCTGTGCTTCCTCTTCCGCTAAAGCTACGGCGGGACGAGACGCTTCGACCTAGGCTGGTATGCGTGGGTCCTTCCGGCTTTGAGGGTGGGATGACCACCGATCTCTGACCTCCGAAATCCGACTTTCGGTCCTTGTGGGCACGAAAAAGCCCGGGCGCTCTTGCGAGACGGCCGGGCTTTGAAATGTGAGTTCCTTTAAATCCGGGGGGGGATTAGAGGGACTTCTTAAGAGTCGAAGAAGGCTTGAAACCAACGGACTTAGACGCAGAGATCTTCATCGCTTCGCCAGTCTTAGGGTTACGGCCCATACGAGCTGCACGCTTCTTGATCTCAAAAGTGCCAAATCCGATGACTTGGACCTTAGTGTCTTTCTTTACGCCTTTGGCGATAGAATCGAGGACGGCTGCGACTGCATCTTCAGCGGAACGCTTAGTTGCATCTTTACCGAGGGATTTCTGTACTGCTTCAATAAGTTCACCTTTATTCATGACGAGGTGAATCATCCTTTCTTCGATTATTTTGTAAAGTTAAAATAACACCGAAATTTCCTTTAGTTTAAGGGGTTGACGGGGGTAGGGGTTTTGTGCTGAAACGAAACTGTTCGCGTCTTCGGGGTTCGAAGGCTGTTAGATTCTGTTAGATTTTATGGGGGGTTGACCTGCTCTTGGTTTTTCTGTGAGCGTGGTGGTGTGGAAATTATTGATGCTTGGCGAATCATGCAATCAGCACGCCCGGTGCTGCCGCAGAGCGATGAGCTGGAGCAGGAGGTGGCAGATGCGCTGGCGGCTCAGGAGCGTGGTTATTATCTACCGGATGAGGATGAGCGCTTGCGTGAAGTCTATAGCCGCTACTTGGCGGCGAGGGGGACGCTGTGGGAGATGGTGCTGGCACTGAAGCCGCGGTTCAAGGAGCGAGGGGATGAGGAGTTGAGGCTGCAGGTGTTCGGGTTGAGTTACTGTGCGGCGGCGATGCTGGTGCGGAGTGCGAACTTTGTGATCGGGCTGGCGAAGGAGCGGCCGGTGGTGTGGAAGAAGCTGGATGAGGCGGAGTCTCGCTACGGGATTGAGCGGAAGACCTTTACTCGTCTGTATCGGAATCTGAGTTCTTGGCGCTGGATGTGGGTCTACCATGATGCGGGTCGCTTTTATGAGCGGGAGCGTGAGGCGATTGTGGCGAGTTTAGAAAAAGGGGGGATGGCTGAGGTGGGTGCATGGTTGACTGAGGAGGAGCCTTTTATGGAGAGAAGTCGGCGGGCATTTGTGGCAAGGCGGCTGTCGTATCGGGTGCATTCTTTTGTGAGGAGGCATGTTTCTGGATATAAGAAGGCGATGTTTGGGCTTTTCGAGGTCGGTGGGTCTGCGGTGGCGGAGATGAAGCAGCCTTTTAAGAAGACGGGTGCGGGGAAGCGGGTGGCGGAGGAGGTGCTGGAAAAGGCGGGGGCGATTTTGAGGGCGGGTGATGTGATTGTGACGAGGCACGATGATGCGCTGAGTAATCTTTTTCTGCCGGGTTACTGGCCGCATGGGGCTCTTTATTTAGGGACGGCTGAGGAGAGGGAGGAGCTGGGTATGGAGGTGTGTGCGCGGAGCGGGGGGGATGTTTCGGTGCTGGAGGCGAAGAAGGATGGGGTGCTCTTTCGTGGGTTGGGGGAGACGCTGGCGGTGGATGCGTTCTTGGTGCTGCGGCCGAAGATCGCGCGGGAGGATTTACGGGTGGCGCTGGAGCGGGCGGTGACGCACGAGGGGAAGCTCTATGACTTCGTCTTTGATTTCCGGACGGCGGATC
>JALZWA010000045.1 GCA_023299815.1 Akkermansiaceae bacterium | reverse complement strand
CTCTTCGGTGCGGACGCGGAATTTCACTTCCTTCATCTTAGCCGGGCCCTTGCTGGTAGAGCTCTTCTTCAGCTTGGACTGCTCGTATTTATACTTACCGTAATCGACGATACGGCACACGGGAGGATCGGCTTTGGCTGCGATCTCGACAAGGTCGAGACCGACACGTTTGGCCTTTTCTAAGGCTTCACGAGGAGTCATGACTCCGAGCTGCTGGCCTTCGCCATAGACAACACGGATTTTAGGGGCACGGATCTTTTCGTTCACACGGGTCATATCCCGACGTGAACGATTATACTTCTTTTTCTTCTTAGCGATAACAGTAGCGGTTGTATTTAGGAGCGGATCTCTGACGAGAACCGAAAGTGGGATGACGAGCTCACGACACGTGAGCTGGCCTTTTTACAAAGTCCATTACGCATGGGCAGGAAGCACATGTGTTGAAGGGAGACTTCTACGACAACCACTAAAGCGAGCGGCTGGAGATGTCTTGTTGAACTCTGGATACAAAATCATTCGTTGAAATACTTCCGAGATCGCCTTGATCCCGATGACGCACGCTGACGGAATTTTCTTCCACTTCACGTGCTCCAATGACGGCAAGATAAGGAACGCGGTCCATTCGAGCAAGTCGAATTTTGGCCCCAATTTTATCACCAGTATTATCGACCGTGACACGAGCGCCCGCATCGGCGAGAGATTTCACGAGTTCGTCCGCTTCTTTGGTGAACTTTTCCGAGATCGGAAGCACCCTGACCTGCTCAGGAGCAAGCCATACGGGGAACTTCCCCTCGAAGTGCTCGATAAGGAGACCGACGAAGCGCTCGAGCGAGCCGAAGGGCGCGCGGTGGATCATGACCGGAATGTGAGGCTTATTATCAGAGCCTACGTAGCTGAGATTAAAGCGCTCAGGGAGATTGTAATCCACCTGCACGGTGCCGAGCTGCCAGTCGCGGCCGATGACGTCTTTGACGACGAAGTCGATCTTCGGGCCGTAGAAAGCGGCTTCGCCGGGCTCCTCGATGTAGTCGACGCCGAGAACCTGAACGGCTTCGCGGAGAGCGGCTTCAGCCTTGTCCCAGTTCGCAGGATCGCCGACGTATTTGTCAGAATCGGGATCACGGAGCGAGAGGCGGACTGTATAATCAGTCATGCCGAGAGTGCTGAGGACTTTCTTAACGAGTCCGAGGCAGCCTTGAATCTCATCACCAACCTGCTCTGGGGTGCAGAAAAGGTGGGCATCATCCTGGGTGAAACTGCGGACGCGCGTGAGGCCGCCGAGCTCGCCGGATTGCTCCCAGCGATAGACGGTGCCGAACTCAGCGAAGCGCACGGGCAGATCACGGTAGCTGCGGTGCTCGCTATCAAAGATCTTGATGTGGTGCGGGCAGTTCATCGGCTTGAGGAGGAAGCCCTCGATCTCGCCGGTGCGGATGTGGTTCATCAGCGTGCTGCAGTCAGCCTTCTCATCAGAGAGCTTCTTAAGAGCGTCGCGCTCTACGATGGGTGGAAACTGGGAATCCTCATAATACGGGAAGTGACCAGAAGTCCGGTAAAGATCGAGCTTGCCGATGTGCGGGGTGAAGACTTGGAAGTAGCCCTGCTTATCGAGTTCCTCGGTGATGAAGTCTTGAAGCTGGCGACGAATGATTCCGCCTTTGGGCTTCCAGAGTGGGAGGCCCTGGCCAACGGCTTCATCGAAGGCGAAAAGATCCATCTCTTTTCCAAGACGGCGGTGGTCACGCTTCTTCGCTTCCTCAAGACGCTCAAGATGCTCGTCGAGCATGGTCTTGTTTTTAAAACAGGTGCCGTAGATGCGCTGAAGAGACTGCTTGTCCTTATCTCCCTTGTAGAAGGCACTGGCAATAGACATGACCTTGAAGGCTTTGCAGTTTCCGGTGCGACCGACGTGAGGACCCGCGCAGAGATCCCAGAAGTCGCCATTTTTAAAAATGGAGATCTCTTCGTCTTCGGGAATGTCATTGAGGAGGTCGACCTTGAAGACGGACTCGACATCGCGCTCGGCGACAGAGGCGAGACGGCCGCTCTTAGCGAGAGCCATCGCTTCATCGCGACTGACGACCATCCGCTCAAAGGTGGAATTTTCCTTCACCACCTTCTTCATCTCCGCCTCGATCTTTGCAAAATCATCTGGCGTGATGCGGTGCTTAAGATCGACATCGTAATAGAAGCCACCCTCGACCGGAGGACCGGCAGCAAACTGGGCATCAGTCCACAGACGCGAAACCGCCGTAGCGAGAACGTGAGCACAGGAGTGGCGCAGGCGCTCGAGATCGGACATCTGGTGCCGCTCTTCCAAGGTCTTTCGGTCTTTGTCTTCAGCCATAAGGTGAGCGAGTTGAAGCATTCCCACAGGAGAAATGCAACCCCGATTGATTCGCTAACAAGCTTGCTTTTCGTCTGAATGCCGACTCCTCTTCGGATATGTCACAGCCGACCCTTGAACAGCGGATCTCTTATCAAGAGAAACCAAAAGGTAGCCCTGTGATGCACCAGAGCTGGAATGACCTCCTCTTCCTCCATTGGGAGATGGAACCAGAAGCACTGGAGGCTCGGATTCCCAAGCGACTCAAGCTCGATCTTCATGAGGGAAAAGCCTACGTCGGCATCGTTCCCTTCTTCATGAACAAGGTTCGTCCGAAGTTCCTCCCCTGCCTGCCGGGCCTCTCAAACTTCCTAGAACTCAACGTGCGCACCTACGTCTACGATCAAGACGGCCGCCCGGGCGTGTGGTTCTTCTCGCTAGATTGCAGCCAGTCGCTTGCTGTCAAAATCGCAAAATCGCGCTTCCACCTCCCCTATCACAACGCGCAGATGAGTGCGACGCAGACGGATGAGGGGATGGACTACCTCTGTCGTCGCGAAGGCCACCTCCAAAAAGGGCACTACCTCTGGGAGCCTCCTCAATCCGGAAAAGTCGCCGAGCCAGGGACTTTGGAATTCTTCCTTCTCGAGCGCTACCTCCTCTTTTCTAGAAAGCGCGATGGCGAGCTCTTCTGCGGGCGCGTCCACCATGAGCCCTATCAATTCGCCGAAGTCAGTGTCACCAAGGCCGGCACGGAGCCGCTCGATTGGGAGAATCTCCCCTTCAAAGGTGACCCAGTCTCGGCACTCGCGAGCCCAGGAGTCGATGTCGACATCTTCTCACTGAAGAGCATCAAGATGGAGAAATAGCCCAATCGGGGGCAATCCCGAGAAAGAAAAAGAGCGGCAGACTCACGTCTACCGCTCTTCACACCTACGATCCCAATCGCAATGGATTGTGTTATCTAACCTCAGCTAGCTACTCTCGAGAGAGGCGCTAGCATCGGCTTCTCCCTTTTTCGCAGACTTTTACGCATCTTATCAAGCGCAATGTTCTGAAGTTGACGAATTCTTTCGCGAGTGACCCCGAATTCTCGGCCCACTTCTTCCAAAGTCATCGGGGTTTTCCCCCCAATTCCGAAACGTGCGTCGATGATTTTACTCTCACGCTCGTCGAGCACCTCCAAGAGCTCATCAAGCTCGCCGTGCATATTCTTACCGGCCAGTGCATCAAAGGGGTTCACCGCGCGCTCATCGCCGATGATCTCGGCGTAACTCGAGCTATCCTCTTCTCCTACGGGGGCGTCCAGTGAAGTCGGGCGCTGGGCTGCACGCTTAAGAAGCGAAATCTTTTTCATCGAGATTCCGGTCTCCTCGCAGATCTCTTCATCGGTCGGTTCACGACCATAGGCTTCTGTCAGCATTCCGGTGATCCGGCGAAGCTTAGAGATCTTATCGACCATGTGGACCGGGAGACGAATGGTCTTACTCTGGTTAGCCAGAGCCCGCTTAATGGACTGTTTGATCCACCATGCGGCATAAGTTGAGAGCTTTCCGCCCTTCTCAGGATCGAAGCGCTCTACCGCTTTCATGAGGCCGATATTTCCTTCAGAAATGAGATCCTGAAGAGGCAGGCCGTAGTTTGAGTAGTCTTGAGCAATTTTCACGACGAGGCGCAAATTGGCCTTAATCATGTGCTCACGTGCTTTTTTGTCCCCACGCTTGATGCGAGCTGCGAGCTTCACTTCTTCTGCTGGGGTGAGCAGCTCCGTCTTGGAGATCTCCTTCATGTAGATCCTCAGGCTGCTGTCTGAATCATATTTTGGCATGGCTTTCGTGGGGTTAGATGAATGTTTCATGGCTCTGTTCTCTATTATTAGAGCGAACCACTTGGGGATTTATTCAGAATAAATGTCACTACATTGTAATCTTTACGTAATCCTTACAGAGAGACTTGCAGGCTTCGTGCCGGATGAGGCCTCACCTCGACCCCCTCTTCAATATTAATATAAACCACTATTAAACAGTTGATTAAGAATAAAATGAGACTCATCTTTAGCATTTTAAAACCCTCCAAAAAGCGCGTCATTTTGACTCAATTTTGCGTAATGAGTCAAAAATGGGGACATTTTGTAACATCGCTTTCCTTAACAAAAAAAGCCCATGATCTTTCGACCATGAGCTGTCATCCGTGGAATTAAATACAATCAGTGCTTCCAGTCCCACTCGCCCATTTGGCAAACGGCGGCCGTCAGAAGATCAATGCAACCGGCGATGTCCTTTTGATGACACATCTCGATGACCTGGTGGATATTCCGCGTCGGAATCGAAATCGCTCCTGCTATCGAGCCTCCGGCCGACTGCCGCTGGAGGCTCGCCGTGTCAGTGCCACCTGCTTTGAGGATTTCAGGCTGCCATTTGATCTTCTGCTTCTTGGCTGTGCTCTTGAGAAACTCCACCATGCGATAATCGCAGATCGTCGAGCTATCCATGATCTTGATCGCAGCACCCTCTCCGAGCTGCGTCACGCGGTCCTGCGGCTGCGCACCGGGGGTATCGAAGGCAATGGTGGTATCAAGCCCTAGACCAAAGTCAGGTTGGATCTCAATGGTCGCAGCATGTGCTCCTCTCAAACCCACCTCTTCCTGCACGGTAAAGACGGCATAAAAATCGTAGCTCGGCTTTTTCCGGCTCTTTTTGAGCTTCTTGAGACTCTCCAAAAGCATGAAGACGGAAGCGCGGTTATCGAGCGACTTCACGTTCACGCACTCCCCCATCTGGATGAGCTCACGCTCGCGGGTCACCGGATCACCCACCTCAACAAGCTTCTTCACTTCTTTGACTGGTAGACCCAGGTCGATGAAGTAGTCCTCAAGCTTAGGACACTTGGTCCGCTCTTCAGGGGACATGATATGGATGGGCTTGGCGCCCATGACGCCTACGACGTCCTTCTTACCGTGGACGATCACACGCTGAGCACTGAGCGTCTTGGGATCAAATCCACCGAGCGGATTGAAGCGAATGAAGCCCTTGTCATCGATGTGCGTCACGATGAAACCAATCTCATCCATGTGAGCTGCGGCCATGATCTTCTTCTTCTTCGACTTCCCCTTCTTAAGAGCGACAACATTTCCCATGGAGTCCACGCGAACGCTATCGGCAAGACCGCCCTTCTTTAACTCGGCCAGAACAAGGTCTCGGATTTTCTTTTCAAAACCAGGAGCTCCCGGGGCCTTACAAATTCTCTCTA
>JALZWA010000044.1 GCA_023299815.1 Akkermansiaceae bacterium | reverse complement strand
TTCGTCTCGGTGATGCACATGAGCCCGAAGGATTACCGAGAATTTTACAGTTAAACAATCGCCCCTTTTCAGAGCATCATGACAAAGAACTTAGCTTAAACAAATTTTACACCTCGTTTCACAGCCCCCTCCGCTAACCTACTACCATTCAAGCTCGTCTCTATTATTGTAAAGATGATGATTACTCATATTTCCTATTAATTAAGTCACTTAAAACAACCCATAATCCGTAGTAAATTTCTATTGTTTATACGTTTTTTTATAATATTTAGGCGACTTCGCTTCAAGGGAGTCTTTTTTTTGAAGCTTTCACGAAAACACCCTAAATATGAAAACCAAACATTACTTAATGCTAGCTCCGCTTACGTTGCTACCGTCAGTTAGCCTAGGACAGGTCCATGTCTACGAGATCAACGACTGGGGAAACCCTGGCTTCAATATCGATGCGGATACCTACAACGGATCTACTGCCCCATTCGAATTCGACTTTCTTTTGCCTCAAGTTGATAAGCTCGTGTTCGTAGACATCGAGATGTCCTCTCCACACGCAAGGAACGTGAGACTTGGCATCCGTGGACCAGTGAATGAACTTGGAGAGCGAGATGATTTCTTTAACGTCATTGCCAATAGTGCGAGCGTGAGTAACACCTTTGGATTCGATGGGGGGACAACTCCCGGCAGCTATCGTGTCTTCGAAAATGTTGGCGCTAGTACGAGCCTACCGTGGATCCATTCGAATGGCTCTTGGAATAACAATGTTCTCGCATCAGGAGACTACAAGAGATCTTCTGGAAACTGGGCTTCACCTGAAGCATCAGATACTGGAATTCTCGGAGATGCTGATGAATATTGGGGCGCAGGTGAATGGACACTTGAGCTCTACAATATTGGAGCCAGTCATTCATCTCTGTCAGATGTCCCAGATTGGACGATTAACAGTGTCACCATCGGATACGAAGGTGCCGCTATTGACACTGGTGGCACGATCACGCCTGAGCCAAGCAGCGCCCTTCTTGTTTTGCTCTCATCGATGACTCTCCTGCGCCGTCGCCGCTAGACAAAAACTCATAATTTAAAGGCACGCTGGTTCAATCCAGCGTGCTTTTTTTGTCGTCGTTATTTTTCGGACAACCAGCTCATCAAATATGAAAAAAAATTTAAAAAACATCACCAGCGCGTTCGTCTCGGTGATGCACATGAGCCCGAAGGATTACCGAGAGTTTTACCACTAGCCTCAGTTCACTTGTCCACTGACAAACGGCCTTCTTCGATCATTCGATCGCCAATTTTTCGAGTGAGAGCCAGTTGCGAGTAGCGCTGGTGACGTCGCTCAGTTCGAATCGCGGTAGAAGCCTCCAGACGTGTCGTTTCAAAAATCCAAGCCGCTAAGGATGGATGCTTCCTGAGCGATGGAGCTTTCCGCGCCAGAATGGTGAAGACGTTCTGCGTAACCTCCTCCTGGCGATGGCACAATCCCTTGTCCGGCGCAAAGCGCTAGAAACCACTAGCTTGCACCAGTTCTCCTTCTTTCTGGAATAAATCTAACAGTTTGGCATCCTAACATCATGAACGCATCAACCGCTTGGATTCTTCGTATCGTCCCCGCAGCCATGATGGCGACAACCCTTCCTTTCAAATTCACGGGAGCACAGGAATCGAAAGATCTCTTCTCTACCCTCACCGAAAAAGCGTTAGGAAATCCCGACCTAGAATCAATGGCACGTCTAGGAACCGGAGCCGTAGAGCTGATTGCTATTATCCTTCTTCTCGTTCCAAAATGGAGCAGTAAAGGCGCTTTACTAACGGTAGCAACAATGGCGGGAGCTCTTGTAAGCCACGTCTTATTTCTGGGATTTGGAGGGCATAGCCAGCTTGTAACAATGGCAGTCATTGCTCTGATCACTTCCGCTATCTTCCTCGTGCTCTCACGCAGCACTACCAAGTAAATTGATCGCGAGAGCGATCAACCCCAGCGCGAAAGCGAGATCAATCATCCGCCCCGCTTTTCGATAAGCTTGGCGGATTTTTTTGATCTGGAGGAGCCAGACCCAGAGGCACCAGAGAAGGAGCCCTTCTAAAATAATGATGCTCCAGAGCGCCAGCGGCCACCAGCTAGGATGCTCGCCCGTAAGAAATGGCGCGACCACTCCGGCGAAGAAAACGAGCACCTTCGGGTTCAGGAGATTACAAAACAGCCCGCGCAGATAAGGACTGCGCTTCGAGATCACGACCTCCCCTTCTCCCCCCGTTGGCTTTTTCGCCAGGCCCAAGGCCAGCCAGAAAAGATAAGCTGCGGCGAGGACCTTCACGATCAAGGAAAGGATATCCCCGCTCGCGAGAAGCACCGCCATCCCACCAATCGCAAGCGTGGCATGAAAAGCTAAGCCGGTGACAATCCCAGCGACCATGAGCCAGCCTGCCTTGAGACCTTCGGCTAGCGCCGTGCGTGTGAGAAGCAGCATGTCAGGGCCGGGGCTGAATTGCCCAATCGCCATGACGAGCGAGAAAGCCCAGAGTTCTGCGCTCAGGTTCACTGGTTGAAATAGTGACCCATCACCTCCATTACACCTAGGCTGCCAGGCTTAGAAGCGACTTTCCCTCCCCTTTCATTGACGAAGGCTTTCACCGCTTGAACAGAGTTCGAGGGACATCCGCATGCACCACTCACCTCTGACTGCAGCATGCTCAAGTCATTGAAGTTATCACCGACAGCGAGAATCAACTCAGGCCCGATACCCCAGCGCTCAGCCGCCTCTACAAGGCAAGTGCCTTTCCGGTATCCGATATGAGTGAAGCGGAGGTAGATGCTATTCCGCTCGTAACTGAGATTCATCGCCGCAGGAAGTGATTCGTAGAATGCTACGACGCGGTCCATTTCCTCGTCGCTTGTTGCCACTACTCCCGCCGGATCACCTTCGACAGAAACCCAGCGACCTGCGGTCTCACTCTCCACAAATTTACGAACCTTAGCGAGGGTGCGCTTGCATTTCTTGAAGAGCTTTTTGTGCTCCTTATCACAGCTCTTGTTCCACTTCTCATGAGGAAGCCAGCGGCCAAATT
>JALZWA010000043.1 GCA_023299815.1 Akkermansiaceae bacterium | reverse complement strand
TCGTGCTCTTTGCAAAGCTCGGCGCATTTTTCGAGAATCTTGAGCGAGCAGATGTCCTTACAGCTGGGATCGCCCGGTGGGAAATAGTGACCGATGTCAGGCAGCCCGAGAGCGCCGAGGATCGAGTCGGCGATGGCGTGGCTGAGCACGTCTGCATCCGAGTGGCCCATGAGGCCGTGGGTGTGCGGGATCTCCACACCGCCGAGAATGCAGGGGCGACCTTCTGCGAATTGGTGGACGTCGTATCCGATGCCTGTGCGAATCATAAGATTTCTTCGATGGGGATTTTTCCGTTGGTCGCCACGATGGAGTAAACATCGGGGTTATTCTCGTGCGGCGTGAGGGTGACTTTTCCGCCGGTCGACTCGATCATGAGTTGACCTGCGGCGATGTCCCAGAGAGAGATGCGAGCTTCGACATAAGCATCGAGACGGCCGGTAGCGATGTAAGCCATTCCGAGAGCGGCTGAACCCATCATGCGCATCTTGCGAGCGCGGAGGGAACCTTTGCGAAAGCGGTCGAGGCCTTTACTGAGCGCGTCAGCATCTTTTCCACAGCCGACGAAGAGAATTGATTCTTCCAGCGTGGTGCGGGGGCTGACCGAGACAGGGTTGCCATTGAGAAGAGTCTGTCCGCCTTTTTCGACCGTCCAGAGTTCGTTCACCATGGGGTCGTAGATGACGCCGAGAACGAGTTCCTCATTCACGCGCTTGGCGATTGAGATGCAGAAGTGGGGGATGCCGTAGAAGAAGTTCACCGTGCCATCGATCGGGTCGACGATCCACTGGTGCTCAGAAGACTGATCTCCTGCGAGGCCTTCTTCACCATAGATGGCGTGGCCGGGGAATTGTCCGAGGATGATATCGGTGATGAGGTCCTGAGATTCCTTATCAAGGGCGAGCTTAAGGTCGTGAGCGAGGGCCTCATCGACATCTTTTACCTCATTAAAATTAGCCCGGAGGAGTTTGCCCGCTTCATGCGCGGCGTGGACTGCTGTTTCGAGTTCGGTCACGACGTGAGGATGAACGAGCTGGGCGATGATTCAACGCTTTTCCCCGGAGGGGATCTGGAATGTAGCGCGGGGTGAAGCGAAGCGGGAACCCCGGGAAAGACATGGTTTTAAGAACGTGTCCCAGAGGGCCGCCGGAAGCTCTCGCGGATCTGGTTGCCTCCGCACGTATCTCTTAGCCATTCCTTGTAAATAGCTTTCCGTCGGTGATCTGCTTGTTCGCCAATTTCCGGTGGCCCTTCGGGGCACGTTTACTTTGCTGGCGATGTTCCCGGGGTTCCCGTTTCGCTTCACCCCGCGCTACTTTCTTTCAGCCCCTGCCGGGGCGGTTTACCCAGGTGGTCATGAAGTTCGTCGCGAGAAAGACACTGTCTCATCATCGCCTGAGCTAGGGATATTATTCCTGATCGACAAGATCTTCGATCAGCTCGATGAGATGGTAAGCGAGGTGGTCCTTGTTGTCCTTTGGGAGGCCTTCGGTGCGGTCTGGGTAGACGAGGAGGACTTCGTTTTCTGAGGAATCGAAGCCGATGTCTGTTCGTGAGACGTCATTTCCTACGACGAGGTCGCAGGCTTTGCGCTGGAGTTTCCCGCGGGCGTTCTCTTCGAGGTTTTCGGTCTCGGCGGCGAAGCCTACGAGGGCTCCGGTGAAGTTCATGACGGAGCGGGCGGAGCCGAGGATGTCTTTCGTTTTTTCAAGAACGAGAGTGAGTTGGTCTCCGTCTTTTTTGATCTTTTGCTCGGAGACGTTCGCGGGGGTGTAGTCGGCTACGGCAGCGGCGAAAATGGCGATGTCTTGTTTCGCGATCTGGGACTCGACGGCTTGATACATGTCGGCTGCGGAGACGACGGGGAGAAAGTCGACGCCTTCTGGGAGATCGAGCGAAGTGGGGCCGGAGATGAGGAGGACCTGGTGACCACGCTTGGCGGCGGAGGCGGCAAGGGCGTAGCCCATCTTACCGGACGAGCGATTCGTGAGGTAGCGCACGGGATCGATCGGCTCCTGGGTGGGGCCTGCGGTGATGAGGATCTTCATGCGCTGTGCTTTGCCACGGCTGTGAGGATGTCGTCAACCTCTGCGAGGCGCCCGGTGCCCTTATATCCGCAGGCGAGATCGCCTTCAGCGGGGTCGATGAACTGGACGCCGTCTTCTTTGAGTTGTGCGAGGTTCCGCTGAGTTGCGGGGTGGTTCCACATTTTACCATTCATTGCTGGGGCGATGAGGGTGGTGGTTTCGCGCGGGAGGGCGAGGTAGATGGAGGAAAGGGGATCGGGTGAAATGCCGTTCGCGAATTGGCCGAGGGTATCGGCGCAGGCGGGGGCGACGAGGAAAAGGTCAGCATTATCAGCAAGCTCGATGTGGCCGGGTTTCCACGAGTTTTTTTCATCTTCAAGCGAGACGAGGACAGGCTGGCGGGAGAGAACTTGAAGAGTGAGAGGAGTGATGAACTCTGTGGCAGCTTTGGTCATGACGCAGTGGACTTGATGGCCGAGTTTGGTGAGTTGGCTGGTGAGATCAGCCGCTTTATAGGCTGCGATGGAGCCGGTGATTCCGAGGACGATGTTCATGATTGAGGGCGTTGGAAGTGGTAGTAGGCCTGGGTGTTCCCGTGATTGATGTTGTTGTTTGATACTGGAACGATGTGGGTAAGGATCCAACCTTTGCTGTGCATGTCAGTAAGATTTTGAGCGATGGTGTCGGCGATCTCAGCGGAGGGGGTAATAGTTCTCCAACTGGATTTTCCAGCAAGGTTCCAGAGTTCTACGGCAAATTCCATGGGGATTAAGTCAGACGAGAAATTTTGAGCCGCTCAGCGAGAACGAGTGACTTGAAGTTGAGGTAATCTTCCTCACGGGTGGAGGAAATCAAGCGGTAGGTGTAGCTCGGCCAGTGCTTCATTTCATCGAGCGCGTTCTTCATGCGCAGGGCGATGACGTCTTCCGCATCCGTGCCGCGGCCAGTGAGGCGAGCGCGGAGTTCTTCTTCGCTGGGAGGCATGACGAAGAGTTCGGTAAGTGCGGTCTGGATGTCGGAGTCCTCGCAAGCGCGGACGAGGATCGCTCCTTGGACATCGATATCCATGACGACATCCGCGCCTTTTGAAATGTAGTCGCGCACTTCAGACTTGAGCGTGCCGTAGTGATTTCCGTGGACCTCGGCGTGTTCGAGGAAATCTCCGGCTTCGATGCGGTCGGTGAAGTCGGCGCGGTCGAGGAAATGGTAGTCACGGCCATTCACTTCGCCCTCGCGCGGAGCACGGGTGGTGCAGGAGATGGAGTAGTGGGCTTCCTTTTCGTCAGCAAGCCGACGGCAAAGGGTTGTTTTTCCGGAGCCAGAAGGCCCGGAGACGAGGAGAAGAATACCGGTGCGGCTCACGGGAGAGAGAATGATCTGTTTTGATGGGGTTGGCTAGTTCGGAGTGGTGGTTGAGAGTTGCTCAGGTCTGAGTCTTCTCTATGATCTGGCCATGCCGACGGTCGAGGTGATGCCTGACACTCTCGCGAGCCAAGTGGCTGCGGGGGAGGTGATCGAGCGCCCGGCGAGTGTCATTAAAGAACTCGTTGAAAATAGCGTGGATGCGGGGGCTCGAAAAATCGAGGTCGAGATCCAGCGCGGTGGGGTCGCTTTGATGCGGGTGAGGGATGATGGCTGTGGAATGTCGCCGCGAGATGCGGTGAAGTCGCTTGAGCGTCATGCGACGAGCAAGCTGCGGACCTCTGATGATCTGGCGAGTATTTCGACCCTGGGATTTCGGGGGGAAGCGCTGCCGAGTGTCGCGAGTGTCTCTCGCTTCACGATGTCGACTCGTGAGGCTGATGCGGTGGAAGGCACCGAGGTGAAAGTCG
>JALZWA010000042.1 GCA_023299815.1 Akkermansiaceae bacterium | reverse complement strand
TCGTGATTCCCTCAAAAAACACCTCACAGAACTCTGGAACGTCGAGCGCTTCGGCACTCCCTTCTTCGAAGGTGGGCGCTACTTTTTTTCAAAAAACGACGGTCTCCAAAACCAATCCGTCCTCTACACCACGCCCTCGCTCGATCAGGAAGCGAGCGTCCTCCTTGATCCTAATAAGCTCTCTGCTGATGGCACCGTGGCGCTCAAGAGTTACGAGATCTCGCCCGATGGGAAGTTCATGGCCTACTCCACCTCGAAGTCTGGTTCGGACTGGATCGAGTGGCGCGTGCGCGAAATAGCAACCCGTAAGGACCTCGCGGATCATCTTGTTTGGTCGAAGTTCTCCGGATCGACCTGGTCCAAGGACAGCAAGGGCTTCTATTACGGCCGCTTCCCGACTCCCAAAAAGGATGAGGAAATGATGGCGCAGAACACCCACAAGAAGCTCTACTTCCACAAGATCGGCACGCCGCAGGCTGATGATAAGATCGTCTACGAGCGTCCGGATCATCCTAAGTGGGGTCTCTATGCCGGACTTTCTGAGGACGGCCGCTACCTTCTTATCGACATCTCACAAGGCACCGACACCAAGAACGGCTTCTTCTACCAAGATCTCTCCAAGCCTGACTCAAAGGTGGTCGAACTTCTCCCTGACTTCGACGCCTCCTATTCCTTTATCGGAAACATTGGCTCCACTTTCCTCATCCAGACCGATCTCGACGCGCCGAAACTCAAGCTCATCGCGATCGACACCGCTCAGCCGGAAAAGGCGAACTGGAAAACGATCATTCCTGAGTCAAAAGAAACCCTCCGCTCCGTCTCCTATCTCGGTGGTCTCTTCATTGCGAATTACATGAAGGACGCGCGCTCTGAAATCCGCCGCTTCGCGCTCGATGGTTCTTCTCTCCCAGCCGTCGCGCTCCCCGGCATCGGAACCGCCAGTGGCTTCAGCGGCAAGTCCACCCAGACGGAAACCTTTTACTCCTACTCCTCCTTCACCTCTCCCGGTGCGGTCTATCGCTACGATGTGAAGACGAACAAATCCACGCTCTTTAAAAAGCCCAAGACGGTTTTCAATGATGGGGATTACGAGACCAAGCAGATCTTCGCGACCTCAAAAGACGGCACCAAAGTTCCCATGTTCGTGGTCCATAAAAAAGGTCTCAAGCTCAACGGGGAAAACCCCACCTTTCTCTACGCCTACGGTGGGTTTAACATCTCGATTCTCCCACGCTACTCGCCTGCCACCATCGCTTGGCTCGATATGGGCGGCGTCTACGTCAGTGCGAACCTTCGTGGCGGCGGGGAATATGGGGAAGAGTGGCACCAGGCCGGGATGAAGCTGAAAAAGCAGAGCGTCTTCGATGACTTCATCGGCTGCGCTGAGCATCTGATTAAGGAAAAATACACCTCTTCTGAAAAGCTCGCCATCGCCGGTGGCTCGAATGGCGGTCTCCTCGTCGGAGCTTGCCTCGTCCAGCGCCCTGACCTCTTCGGAGCCTGTCTCCCCGCCGTCGGGGTTCTCGATATGATCCGCTTCCAAAAGTTCACCATCGGTTGGGCTTGGCAGTCCGAATATGGCTTCCCAGATGACAATGCGGAAGAGTTCAAATACCTCCTTGGCTACTCGCCTTACCACAACACGAAGAAGGGCACAAAATACCCCGCCACCATGATCACCACCTCGGATCACGATGACCGCGTCGTGCCCTCCCACTCCTATAAGTTCGCCGCCGCCCTCCAAGCCGCGCAAACCGGAGAAGCGCCCACCTTGATCCGCATCGAGAGCAAAGCAGGCCACGGTGCTGGCACACCCACCAGCAAGCAGATCGAGCAAGTCGTCGATAAATACAGCTTCCTCTCGAAGTCGCTCGGCTTCGAGATTGAGCTAGGGAAATAGAGCTACAAGCTTGTCACCGACTACCTCACCCGATCATCCTCCAGCTGTGAGCGGCCCCAAGAAAATGGCGATTCAACTGACGGTCTATGCCGTGGTGATGGCTTACCTGTGGCTGGACCTTCGGGTGTTTGGAGGACCGGTGAGTAGGACCCTGACTGGACCACGGATGGATTCCGAGGAGATGATCGCGGAGGCGAAGGCGATGGGCATTGCGGCCCGAGTCTACTACCAACCGATTTACCGCGCCCAGGTTGATGAGCGCGCCAGCCAATATCTCTGGGAGCGGGGGCGCAGTTTCGCCGACACCTCAGCGGGAGAGCGCAGGCTTCTTCGCGAAGCCATCGTCAATGAACTCATCGATGAGCTTCTCTTGAAAATTCAGATCAAAGTCTCCCCAATCGAGGAATACGACATTCCCGAGGGCTCGCAGGAGGAACTCTTTGCCCTCTTCGAGAAACGATATGGCAGCGTAGAAGCCTTCGATGTTCTCATCGCCGATCAGCGCTGGGATGGAAAAGAGGAAGCGAAGATGCGCCTCAATGCCCGCCTCCAGCGTGAGAAATATCTCAACAGTATTCTACCCAAAGAAGTCACCGAGGAGGACGCTCGCAAGTGGTTTGTAGAGAATCAAGCTGAGATGGCCGCTCCGGCGCGTCGGCAAGTTCGCCAGATTTTTATCTCCATGCTTGCGAGTGATTCCGCCGAGGAAATTCTCAAAGCAACCCGAGTCCGGATCGTGGACAAGAAGGAAGACTTCTCCGCAGTGGCCGCGAGCATCAAGGAAGCTTCCAGCCTTAAGGACCTCGGCTGGGTCACCGCCAAGCGTCTTCCGCAGGACCTCTCGCTCTCCGTCTTTTCTCTCCCGCTGAACTCCCCACAAGTGATCCAAAGCAAGCTTGGCTGGCACTTGGTCGAGGTCACGGCAGAGGAGCAAAAAAAGGAACCCACTTACGAGGCAGTCTCGGCGTCCGTCACTGAAGCGATCCGCCAATCACGGAAGGCAAAGCATTTCAGAATCTTCCGCCGCTACATGCGGAGGCGTGCCGAAGGGAAGATCGAGGTCTTTAAGGATGTCCTCTTTGCGGAGGACTTAGAGTAGGTTATGGAGGATTAGTCCTGAAGGGACATCGGCACAAAGCCTAGGGATTCATCCCTAGGTCAAGGACTCCGAAGAATCCATGATCGAGCCTTGTGAGGTTGCTTCGGAAATTGTGACCCCGAAGATGGTCGCCCCCGCTTCGCCCTGCACAAGTGACCTGCGGGGTCCCCACGTGACACTTTGAAATGCTGTGCTTGGCCTGAATCGTCTCAGCCCCTTTACCTGGGGATGAATCCCCAGGCTTTGTTCCTTCAGCACCGAGACCCAGCTACAATTCAGCCTCCCTTTTATAATATCCTTTTTTTGAATAAAGGCTCATAACATGGTCGTTAGAAACTGTTAGAACTTATGATTGAAGCCCACACACTCTGGTTCCTCATTGGAGCCGCCCTTCTCCTCGCGGAATTCGTAGTTCCCGGGCTCGTCGTCGCCTTCTTCGGGCTCGGTGCCTGGATCACTGCGGTGCTGACTTGGATGGGGGTGATCGAGGATGCCTCGGTGCAGGCTCTCGTCTTCGCCGTCTCCTCGGTCGTCGTCCTCTTCTTCTTGCGCCGCTATTTTAAAGCATGGTTCTCTGGGGGAGAATCGAGCGGGGGAGACTCGCTGGAAGATGAGTTCATTGGGAAAGAAGTCCGCGTCTTGCAGGATATTCCTGGTGGCCATGAGCTTGGAAAAGTAGAGCTCAAGGGCGCCGAGTGGCGCGCCATTTCTAAAGAACCTATTTCCGCTGGAAACCTCGTCCTTGTGACTGATCGCAAGGATCTTACTCTCATTGTAGAACCCATTAAGTAACTAAAATTATGATACCCATTATTGCCGCAGGGGAATTCCCCTTTATTGCCGTCGCGCTGGTCGTCCTGATCATCGTCACCGTCGCTAAGACCGCTCGCATCGTGCCGCAGCGGAACGCCTTCGTCATCGAGCGCCTCGGAAAATATGGGCGCACCCTTGATGCGGGATTTCACATCCTCATCCCATTTTTGGATAAGGTCGCTTATAAGCATTCACTGAAGGAAGTCGCTGTCGATGTCCCGATGCAGATGTGCATCACGAAGGATAACATCGCGATCGAGATCGATGGTGTCCTCTACATGCAGGTCTTGGATGCGAAAAAGGCCTCCTACGGTATCGAGAACTACTACTACGCCGCCACTCAGCTCGCACAGACCACCTTGCGATCCGAGATTGGTAAGCTGGAACTCGACCGCACCTTCGAGGAGCGAGACACCATCAATGCTCAAGTCATTGAAGCGCTCGATAAAGCAGCCGAGCCATGGGGCTTAAAAATCACGCGCTATGAGATCGCGAACATCAATCCGCCTAAGTCGGTGCAGGATGCGCTCGAGAAGCAGATGCGTGCCGAGCGTGAGCGCCGTTCTCAGATTGCCCTTTCTGAGGGTGAGCGTGAGTCCGCGATCAACGTGGCCGAGGGTCAGAAGCAGCGCATCATTAAGGAGTCTGAGGCGAACCAGCTTAGTCAGGTGAATGAGGCGGAAGGCAAAGCCCGTGAGATCCAGCTTCTCGCTGGAGCGACCGCTCAGGGCATCCGTGAGATCGCCCTCGCTATTAATGAGCCCGGCGGAGGAGCTGCAGTGAACCTCCGGGTGGCCGAGCAATATGTGAAGGAATTCGGTAAGCTCGCTCAGTCAACCAATAGCATGATTATCCCGGCAAACCTCGCCGATATCGGCGGAACCGTCGCCGGGCTCGCCACGGTCCTCGATAAGGTGAAGCCGAAGGTTTAGATGATCTTTTAAAAACACAAAAACCCGGGGCTCGTAAGGCTCTGGGTTTTTTGTGCCGAGCTCGAAAGCTCTTAAAAGACTGCAAATGATCAACTCAAATCCCTTTCCGTATTTTTTTAAATCCATGATGAAGAGGGGGTTAGGGTATTAAGGAGGAGTTATGAAAGAGCTTTAAAAATAAAGGTGTTTTATGTAATTTATGGCTTTCCGCGAGGTGAGCATGACGGATTCCGCAGATTTCTCGGATTTTAAGTGACATCCCCCCTCGCTGAGAGGTTCGGAACGGGTGTTTTGAAAATCCGAAATTTCCAAGCTTTGTATCAGTTCGAGGGGTATGTCGTAGACGAGCTTATTTGTCAGGAGGTCCTCAAAGAGGATCTTCCACCTCCAGACTTGGATTATCTGCGCACTCTACTCGTCGATGAAAAGGCGGTGCGACGAGGCCACAACTACGTCACCATCGTTCTCAACGGAGACACTGGTGAACCTCTCTACATGGCAGAAGGTAAAAAGCGTGAGATTCTTGATCGATTTTTTGAGCAACTCACCAGCGAGCAAAAGAGCCGGGTTGAGGCCGTCGGAATTGACCGATCTGGAACTTATCAAAGCTCGATTCAAGCGCATCTGCCGGAAGCCGCGATCGTCTATGATCGCCTTTTTGAAGTCTCTCTAGGGAAGCTACTCCGACACTTTTAAACGGATGAATAACTTGCCGTCTGCCGACTCGCTCTCAGGAATCGAAACCGGTGTGATCGATCCTCCGGTAAGTGTGGCAAAGGCAGGGTCGCTCCAAGTTTCCAGATCGGTTGATACGAGCACCTCGTAAGTCAAGGTAGGCTGAGCCAGATTGAAATCATAGAGGATCGCGCCGCCTGTCGATGGCGTTACCGTTGGAAGCCCCGCAGAGCTGGTTACAAGAGGGTCGAGCCCGAGCGCGAATTCAAGGAGGTTTGGAATACCGTCCTCATCGGAGTCTCCGGTGGCTGATTCATCGTCTCCGGCGTTCCACGAAATGCCGTCGCTCCAGGTGTCGTAGGTGGAGGGAAGCACCGTGATCGTTACCGTGGTGTTAGAAGATGACAAGCTTCCCGCAATTTCTGAACTCTGGTAGGTGAAGGTATCGGTCCCAGTGAAGTTTACTTGTGGAACATAGCTGAAGGAGCCATCTGCAAGTAGAGTGACCACCCCAGAGCTGGCTTGAGTGAATGAGACCGTTTCCAGAAGATCAAAGTTGAGGTCAAAATCGTTCTCGAGAACCCCATTCACTGGCACGTTGAGGGTTTGATTCTTCACTGTGGTGTAGAAGTCGTCATTTCCCGCAGGAGCAGAGGCCGCTAATCCCGGTAAAGGCCAGGAGTCGGTGCGGAAAGGAGCGAGCGGCAAGTCGGCACCGTTGATCACGTTCACGTCATTGGCAACAAAGGGGTTCCAGGCGTAGCGCACTGCGACAGGGTTTGAGACCGATGGGGAGCTGATCGTCAACACGCCTCTGCTGAGACTGGAGGTTGTGGCATCGTGAAAGATCTGATCGGCACCTGAGATTTCAAAGGCTCCGGCAGTTCCTCCACCCTGAATAGTGAGTCCAATGTCATTCGTGAAGGTGAGCTCAACGTCGCTGCCATTGATAGACATGGTCTCAAAGCGAGGGCTGAGTGATTCGATCGATTCCCCCAAGGAAAATTCACGGGCCATCAGCGCGAGTCTTACTCCGATAGGCTCTTTGTCGGTGGGGTGAATGTTGTTTTGGAAGCCAGTATCGAGAGTGACGGCCACGTGGGCATTGTTTAAAGTAAGTAAGGTGTCCTGAGCCTCGCGGAACCAGGGCCATTCCGCTTCATTGAAAGAAGGGAGCTGCACTCCGAGGAAGGGAAGATCTCCTTGGTCAAAGCGCTCACGATACTCGGTGACCATGCGCGGTAAGGTGAAATGATATTGCGCGACGTTGATGATATCGTCGGCATTGGCCTCTCCCTGATACCAGATGAACCCCGAGATCCCATAGTGGCGCATCGGGTGGATCATTTTATTGTAGATGATATTGGGGCGAGTGCGCATGAAGACGTCGCCGTCACTATTGCTATTTCCGGGCCACCCATTGGCGGTGAGGTCTGTGATCATCTCCAAGTTCGAGGAGTATCCGTTATTAGTTGCCCGGTTAGCAACCGGGACGCCGTCACGGTATTCACCGATGCTTTGGTAAAGATTCAGCATCTCGTCAAAGTGAGGGAGTTCATCGCTCAATTCGAGAGGGAGCCATCCTTCGATCGAGCTACTGCCCCAAGCAGCCCAAATCACTGCAGTAGGGACACCTGTCGACTCATGGAGCTGGTGCGCGAATACCGAGGCCACCGCCGACCAAGGGCCAGCGTCAGAGTTAGAAAGCCAAGTCATTCCAGCAGAGTCATCTTCGGTCAGTGAGGCATCTTGGGTGATTTTCAGGCAGCGGATATTGTCGTTTGCCTCGATCGCTTCCTCGTAGAATGTGTGCCACGCCGCCATTTGATTGAGAGTGAAGACCATGTTAGACTGGCCGTAGCAGAACCAGACATCGCCGACCAAGACATCATTGACGCTGCTGCTGGCAGTGCCACTCGTGACATCGAGAGTGTAGGGGCCTCCCGCGGAGGAGGCAGGGAGGTTGGCTTCCCATTTGCCGATAGCATCTGCGGTGGTGGTTGCACTGATGCCATTGAGGGACACCGAGACGTCCGCATCTGCACTCGCCGTTCCCCATACCGTGATCGGCTTATCGCGCTGGAGCACCATGCGGTCCTGGAAGGGCGATGCGAGTTGAAGAACCGAGACGCCGCTGGTGACTTCGTTTCCTTGCACGAAGTGATTCATCCCTCTCGATGAGGTGCCATGGTCAGTGGTGGTGATGGAAATACGGCCTCCATTACTTGCCTCCAGATGGGTGAAGCTTACAGGGCTGGTCCCAGATGAGGGATCGTAAGTTAGGAAAAATCCAAAGTCTGAATTTTCGTTCACAGCAATTGGGGTCGCCAGCGTGAGGGTCACGAATTGCTCTTCTTCAATCACTCCATTGAGCGTAAAAACCTCTGTGTAAAGTTGGGTGACTCCAGTCCCATTGTAAAAACTGGTATCACTCGCGGTGTGGCCGGTCCCTGAAGTCCACTGCGACTCGGTTCCCTCGAAAATGCGGAGGGTCAGAGAATCATTAGAGAATGTTTCCCCGTGGTTTTTTTGAACCGTAACTGCCGTGAGCTCGAATGCATTTCCAGATCCGTCTCCTAGTGAAAATAACTGGCCCCGCGCATGATTCGCATTTCCTGCGATGGGAGCAGGGGCAGTCCCCGCGAGAGGAAAGAGCGTCGTGTTGGTCCCTCCCAGAGTCTTCGTCGCGATGATATTGCTCGTTGGCGCATTGTTCGAGAGAGAGATTTGGCCAGAGGCGGTCACGATGAGAGAGCATAGCAAAGCGAGGGTGATTTTCATAAAAGGTGGTCGTTGGGGGGCTTGAGGATGAAATCGTGCAGTGGAATTCTAAGCTCTCTTCTGATCGGAGTCTAGGTGAGTTTCAGAGGTCGTTTAGGGATAAAAAAGCCATTGATGAAAGCTCACGGAGTTGGTCGCTCAAGCCGGTAAAATTTCTCATCGTTTGCCATGAGCAGTAACCATTCCTGAACCCTTCTCGGCGAGTTCCTTATCTATTGACAATTGACCCCCTAAGGGGTTTAGTTGCATCAAGGTGGCTTGTCTCAAAATATACTCCGCTTCAGCTCAGGTAGCTTCCCATGTGCGCTCCCAGATTGCGCAGGGGATCTATTCCGGAACTCTCCCGGGTGTCACGAGCCTCGCCGGACATCTTGGGGTGAATCATAAAACAGTGGTAAGCGCCTTGGAACAACTTGAAGCGGAGGGTGTCCTTCTTTCTCAGGGACCTCGGCGGGGACGGCTGATTGCGCCTGGTTTGAAGGCCGGACCTCGCCCTATGCGGATCGTGGTGCTCACTTATGAAGCTTCGGATCGTGAGGAATCTTATCTTGTGAGAGTCCAGCATGCTCTGATCGAGGCGGGACACGAGGTCACCTTTGCAAGGAAATCGATCACGGAGTTAAAGATGAACGTCGTTAGCCTCGCTCGCATGGTGAAGGGCAGCGATGCCGATGTTTGGGTCGTCTTTTCGGGCTCGTTTCCGGTGCTGGAGTGGTTTTCCAACCGAGGGATCCCTGTTTTCGCGATCTTTGGACGGAGAAAGAGTTTTCCGATTGCGGGAATGAGTGTGAATTCTGAGGGTGCCTTCAAGGAGGTCACTGAGGGTCTTATCTCCAGAGGACATCGCCGGATGGTGATGATCTGTCGTAGTGATCGCCGGATACCAAAGATAGGGACGTTCGAGAGGGGCTTTCTCGATACCCTCACCTCTCATGAAATTCCAGTGGGTGACTACAATCTTCCAGATTGGGAGGAGAGTGCGGCGGGATTTCGGGAGCTTCTGGATTCTCTTTTCTTAGTGACCCCTCCCACGGTATTGATTTTCCAAGAGTCTCGTTACTTACTTCCCGCGATGCAGTTCTTAAACTCTAAAGGACTTAAGGTTCCGGGAAATGTGTCACTTTTTTGCTGTGCGTCTTCTCCGGATTTTTTATGGTGCCAACCCTCGATTGCCCATCTCGATTGGGAATTCTCTCATCTGATTCGCAGGGTGGTTCGCTGGGCCAAAAAAATCAGCCATGGGCACACCGATACGATCTGCTCGGAAATCCCAGCCCATATCGTAGACGGCCAGTCCATCGGTCCGGTGCCTAGCGATATTTACTAGGGTGATTCGGGGCGTCGCTCATCGCTTGCCGAGGGATTCTTGATCACAAGATCAGGCACGATCTTCCCGCCGATGAGGTGCGCCTGGATGATGCGCTCCAGGTTCTCGGGCGTGGCCGAGTGATACCAGACCGCCTCGGGATAGACGACGGCGATGGGACCTTGGATGCAGATGCGGAGGCAGTCGGCTTTGCTGCGATGCACCGTGGCCTGCGGATCACTGAGGCCGAGTTCCTTGAGGCGAGATTTTAAGAACTGCCAAGAGGCGGCACCCGCGATGTCATCGCAACACTTTGCTTTCTCCGAGGTGGCACAGAGAAAGATGTGTCTCTCGTAGTTTCCTAGATTGAGGGTCTTGGCGATGGTGGAGGTATCGTCGGCCATGAGCTGATGTTAAGGTCGAAATTTGACGGGTGCTTTCGGGGGAGTGTCGTTCTCGATATGATCGCAGATTGACTTGGTCATGGCCTTGCAGACGGCTTTGCGAGCAGCGTCTCGCGTGCCGGGGCTGAGAAGCCATTCGGCGACCTCGGGATTGTCGATAAACTCGACTTCGAGAAGGACGACGTTGGCCTTAAAAAGATGGGTGTCTTGGCGGGTGTAGCCGAGGGCGCGGATGCCGTCTTTGAGGTGGCCGCCATCAGTCTTGGAGTCTCCTACTACTTTGCCTTTACTGGGGTCACCGCCGAAGGGTTTGAGCGCTAGTGAAACGTCTTTCACGAGGCGCTTGGCAAAGGCTTTGTCGCGATCGACGTAGGGATTGGTGAAGTGGACGAACTCCCACTCGGGGTGGTCTTTTGAAACGTAGTAAGCGCGAGTGCCATGGGCATTATTCTTAGGAGAGCCATTGAAGTGGATGCTCAAAAAGATGCGGGCCTGGTGGTGGACGGCGATGGCGGCGCGGCGCATCGCGCTGACATGGCTATCGTCTGAGCGGGTCAGCGCGGGCATGAGTCCCAGCTTTTTAGCCCGTGGGTCGTTCACGATGGCATGGGCGAGCTCGACGGAATACTGAAGGCAGAGGTCCTTCTCGAGAATGCCATACTTTGCGGCGGTGGCATTGTTCCAAGAGGCTCCAGCGCTTCCTTGGGAGCCGTCGGTCTTACCTTTGATATTCTTGCCCCCGTGTCCGGGATCAATGACGATGATTTGATCTGCCGAGGCAGAAGAGAGGGATAAAAATAAAGCTGCTAAGCAGCTTCCTAACAATCGAGTAGGGGGGTAACTCATCGGCGGGACAATAGGCGCGATTAGCTGTGAGGGAATGTAAAAAAAATTCGGTTTTCTAAAGTATTTAATGCTCAGCTCGGCGGGCTAAAAAGGGCGATCGCCCGCTGGGGGCGATGCGTTGATTAGGTTCAGTGAGTGGTTTGATGTTTCTTAGATCGTGCGCTAGTCTTGCCCATGGCGCTCGCTGCGGCGGGGGTTCTGGATGTTTATGAAACTAGATTTAGGAGGAGACCACTCGCGCTTGCGGCGGATGAGGGGATGGGCGACGGGGCTGCTTGTTTTGATGGCGGTGGTCTATCTTGTTTCGCGGACTTATGAGGCGAGTTGGTCGGGATTTCCTTGGGTGCTCGCCTTTGCTGAGGCGGCGATGGTGGGTGCGCTGGCGGATTGGTTCGCGGTGACGGCGCTTTTTCGGCATCCGCTGGGGTTGCCGATTCCGCACACGGCGATCGTGCGGCGGGAGAAGGCGCGGGTGGGTCGGATGATTGGGCGCTTTTTGCGCAGGAGTTTTTTGAGTCCGATAGTCGTGCGGGAGCAATGGCGAGAGCATCAGCCACTGCACCAATTGGTGAGGATGGCGGCGGAGGAGGAGAATGAGCGAGCTCTGGCGCTGCGGGTGGAAAAGATCGCTCCGCAATTTTTAGCGGCGGTGGGTCGGAGTGGCTTCGCGCAATCAGCGAGTGAGCTGATCGAGGAAGGCCTCCAGAAAATGCCGGTGGGTAAGGTGATTAGCCGAGGGCTTAAGACACTCTTAGAAAATCCCCGGCGGCGGGAATTGCTTGCGCCGATTTTAGGACGTCTAGCGCAGATGGTGGAGTCACAGTCTGGCTTCTTTGTCTCGGAGGCGGAAAAGGAGGCTCCTTTTCAAGAAACGAAACTCTTAGGCGCGCTCACTCGTGGCGTGACGCGGGCTTTTTCAGGCCGCGCGGTAGAGAAGGCAGGAGCGAAGCTTGCGGAAGCTTCACAAGATCAGGCGCATCCACTTTACGATCGGATCGAGGAGAATCTGCGCGAAGCAATCGATGAACTGGGGAGCGGAAGCAAAACACTCAGCGAGTGGGAGGGGTTTAAAGAGAGGCTTCTGAGTGATCCCGAGACTCGCTCGGGGATTGAGAGCTTCCTGAGGAATTCGGGCGATCTTTTATCTGAGGAATTACTGGCCGGTGAGGAGAGCCCACGGGTCGTGCGGATGCTGCGCGAGGCGGCAGTGGGACTTGCGAAAAATGACAAGCTCTTGAGCGAGTGGGAGGAGAGTTTGGGTAAGCTGGTGGAGGGAATTCTGCAAAAGCACGGCGACCAGGTGGAGTCGCTGGTGAGTGGGATGGTGGAGCGCTGGGATGCGGACATGCTCATCAGCACGCTAGAAGCTCACGTGGGCCCAGATTTACAGTTCATCAGAATCAATGGCACGCTCATCGGCGGCTGCGTGGGGCTCTTGCTTCACGGCTTTGGGTTGCTGATCTGGGGATGAGTGATTTGAATTTCGGCGAAGCTGGGCTAGGATCGGGAATGACGAACGAAGACAATCAGGATAAGGGACAAGAGACGATCACTTTAGAGGCAGGGACGCACTGGATGTGCACTTGCGGGAAGTCAGCGAATTATCCTTTTTGCGATGGTGCGCATAAGGGAGTCGCCGGTCCTCCGAAGAAGCTCGTTCTTGAGGAGGCTACGGAGGTTCCGGTGAATCGCCCGTCTGCGGAAGGTTAGGAGCTGGAAGTAGGCTGAAATGCCGCGGGTGTAGAGATCTTCGGTTTCACACTGTTTATAATAATGATGAAGCTTTTCCCTTCGATTCTCCTTTTTTCTCTCCCTATTTTTTCCTCTGGGGCCGCGACCTATTATTGGACATTTGCAGAGGATTCCTCGGTTTATTTGGAGGCGAATTGGACGGAAAATGCAGATGGATCGGGTGGCACGATCCCGGTGATTAATGGGAATACGGCGGTGAATCATGACTTGATCGTGAGTGCGGGAAATCCCGGCGGTGGAGGTGGTGCGGGCTCGACTCTTGATTTGGGAAGTGGCTCGCTGACGATCAATGTAGGCACCTTTAAGATGAATGTCGGGAATGGTGCTGGCATCGATAATGCAGATATTATCCTGAATGCGGGCACCTTGATTTCGGAATTCGTGAATGGCGGGACGGTCACGCTGAGAGGAGGCATGCTGGATCTCCACGCGGGGGGCAACCCGATCAGTAGCTCGACGGTCAATTTCACTTCGGGAAGCCCAGCTATAATCATTTTCCGTGATGAGACGGTGGCGGATGTGAACTCGGAGCACCTTTCTAAGATTTTTGTGAATGGCGCTGCTGCGGTGTCATCAGGCGCTGGTCAGAATGTCGTGGTCACCGCGTCTACTGGTGGCACTGCGCTGACGCTGGGCACGGTGACTCCGGCGAGTAGCGATGATGATCTCGATGGCCTGAGCAACGGGGCGGAGAGCGCTCTGAATACGAATCCAAATCTGCGGGATAGTGATGGCGATGGCACTCCGGATGGGCTCGAAGTAGAGAAGGGGCTCGATCCGACTGATGACTCGGATGGTCTGCAGCGGCCGAATATCATTTTCTTTTTTGTCGATGATCTCGGCTACGGCGATTTGGGATGTTTTTGGCAGGACCAAAAATCGGGCACGCAGAAGTTTGATACGCCGGGGATCGATACGATGGCGGCTGAGGGGGCGAAGCTGACGCACCACTACATTTCCGCTTCGGTCTGTGCGCCATCGCGGGCGTCACTTTTGCAGGGTCGGCACCAAGGGCACGCCGATGTGCGGGACTCGCAGTTCGATCGCGCTTTACCAAGTAATCATGGAATGGCGGACACTCTGCGCCGCGCGGGTTACCGCACGATCCATGTGGGGAAAAATGGCCTCGCTGGCGGTGAGGGAGGGACGAATTTGACTGGCACGGGCTCGCAAAACTTGGGAGGCCATCCTCTCGACCGCGGCTTTGATGATTTCTTTGGCTACCTTTTCCACGGTGATGGGCACGAGCACTATCCTACAAATGGCACGACTGATAAGACAGCTCACATTTATGACCAATATCAGCAGGTTAAGAATGCCTCGATTGATCTCTATACCACAGATGCGTGGACTGCTTATGCCAAGAAGGCGATCGTGGAAGAGACGAACGACGGAGACGGACAGCCCTTTTTCCTCTACCTCGCTTATGAAACTCCGCACTTCAAGATGCAGCGTCCCACGGTGGCTTATCCGGAAGGAGGTGGTCTCAATGGCGGAGTTCAGTGGACCACCGCGACTGATGGGTCAGGCAATACGCGCTACGCGAGCACGGCGACGGGCACCGGCACTCCAGATGCCTTCAATCACCCTGATAATGGGGCTTCATGGCCTACTGCTCAGAAGCAGCACGTGGGGATGATCCGCCGGATCGATAATTCGGTGGCAGACATCATTCAGCTTCTCAAGGATCTGAATATCGATGACAACACGCTCTGCGTCTTCTCCTCCGATAACGGGCCGCACAATGAGGGAAACAATCCCCGCTATTTCGAATCCTATGCCAATATGGAGGGAATCAAGCGCGACATGTGGGAGGCCGGAATCCGGGTTCCTACGGTGGTGCGCTGGCCGGGAAATATTGAGGGCAGCACTGATGATGAAAATAACATCAAAGAGATCGGCTACCCGTCATCGATCTGGGATTGGATGCCTACTTTTGCAGAGCTGGCGGAAGTGCCGGCGCCATCTTGGTGTGACGGAGTTTCGCTGGTGCCTACTCTGACCGGAGCGGGAACTCAGCGGGATAAAGGCTACCTCTATTTTGAGTTCAATACGACTGGAAGCACGCCGAACTGGACTCAGTTCGCCAATCACGCGGGCGATGCGAAAGGGCAGATGCAGTGTCTCCGCATGGATGATTACATGGGGGTCCGGACTGCGATTTCTTCTCCTACGGACAACTTTCAAATCTATGACGCGGTGATGGATCCAGGTCAGGCGATTAACTTGGCCAGCTCGCTGCCAGACTTGCAAAAACGGATGAAGGAGCTCGCGCTTCAGAGTCGTCGACCCGGCACGGTGTCTCGCCCTTATGACAGCACGAATGTTCCGGCTTTCGCCGTAGAGACCGAGGAGGGGCTCATCGCGACTTCTTACGAGGGGATCTGGACTTACGTTCCCGAGTTCCGCGATTTGCCAGTGGCTTCTACGGCGATGACGACGGGCTTCGATCTCACTACTCGCTCGCGGGATGAGGATGTGGGAATCCTTTTCGAAGGGCTTGTGGAAGTGCCCACGGCAGGAAGCTATACCTTTTTCATTGTGAGTGATTCCGGCGCGAATCTTTTCGTGCACGATGCGCACGTGATTGATGACGACTTTAATCACACCGGAAGCGAACGTTCGGCTTCGATCAATTTAGAGGCAGGTAAGCATCCGATTCGTCTTCACTATCGTCACGGTGTGGGTGCAAATCACACTCTCAATGTCTCTTGGTCAGGCCCAGGGATTACCAAGGAGGTGATTCCTTCCTCTGCGCTCCTTCGTGAAATCGCGCCTTCTTCAGAGCCTACTGCGAATGATGACACTGCTTCGACTTCCGGGGCGGAAGTGACGATCGCAGTGCTCGATAATGACACCGATGACGGCGCTCCTGCGGCGCTCTCGATCGATTCCGTAAATCAGCCTACGCATGGAGTCGCGGCGATTGTTGGTAGTGAAATAAGTTACACTCCTGAGGCGGGGTTTTACGGGAGCGATCGTTTTTCCTACACGATGAGCGATGGCGCCTTCACCGCGACCGGCCAAGTGGTGGTGACGGTGATTTATGAAGCGGCTGACATTTGGATCCCGCTGAACGAGTGCGGTGGAGCGTCGGTCTTCGAAGCTGGCGGTGGGGTGATCGGGACGATGAACGGCTTTGCAAATAATGCAGCAGCGCGGATCGATGGAATTCATGGCAAGGCGCTCACCTTTGATGGATCTGATGACGAGGTCCGCTTAGGTGGATTGACTTCGGCTAGGCTTCCGAGCGGCTCCTCTCCGCGCACGGTGATGGCGTGGATTCGCACAGCGCCTGCGGTGGAAAATCAGACAATTCTCGGATATGGCGCAAACACGAATGGCCAGCGCTTTTCCTTCCGAACCAATGGCAATGGGGGAAGTCCTAATAACCAAGGCTTACGTATCGAGGTGCAGGGTGGTTCCATTGTGGGCTCGACAAACCTTAATGATGGCCAGTGGCATCACGTTGTCGCGGTATGCGATGATTTTGACAACAGCGGGACGATGGACGTCAACGAGACAAGGCTCTACGTCGATGGAGTTCTTGATGGGGTGGCTTCGTCTTCTTCTCGTGATATCGATACCGCAGCAGGGACCACTGCGATTTTGGGAGGATCAAATCACAGCGAGGCATATAGCTTTGCGGGAGATCTTGATGAACTTCGCATTTTTTCGACTGCGCTGACGCAGGCGCAAATTCAAGCAGTGATCGATGGTAAAAACCAAGACGCCGCTGCGTGGCACCGGGCAAACTTCGGCCCTGCGGCAATCGACTGGACCTTGGATGGCGATGGAGATGGCCTCACTCGTCTTGCGGAATATGCCTTCGGCTCGAACCCTCGCTTGATCGATTCTGGAATGGTGATTCAGGCGGTTCTTAATCCGATTTCAGGGAGGCTTGAGATGTCCGTCCCACGGCGGATCGTTGGTTCGCACAACCTTCTCTATGCACTTGAAGCCTCACGTGATCTGCAAGACTGGGTCACGCTTGGTGTCACTGAAGTTGGAGCCATCGCTCATCCTGATGATTCTTGTCTTGAGTGGGTGAGCTTTGAAGCAGACGCGTCCAATATCGCTGAGCCAGTGCAGTTCATGCGGGCGAAAGTCGAGTTCGCGGAATAAGAGCCCGAGTGTGGTGCTCTTAGTTGTCTAGGTAAACGAGCTTCCCTAAGAACCATCCTGTTCCTTTTGTCACTAATCCAAGAGGGCCAAGGAAGCGGGTTCTCTCGATATCGAGTGAGAGGGTTGAGAGCGCTACTTGAGACTTAAGGCTCTTAAGGCGGCCGCTGAGTTGATCGAGCTCGGTTTGCACTTCCGCGAGTTCCTTTTCGATTTTCAGGGCATCGGAGACTTTGGTCGCTTTTTTGAGGAGAATGCGGAGGCGGTCACGGAGGGCTATTTTGTTTTTAAGCTCCGCCTGCATATCCCGGTATTGTGCGGTGACATCGTTTTGGCTGACGCGCTGGTGGGTCACTTTTCCAATCCCACCGAGTTCCGCCATGACGGGCTTGAGGGAGGCAGAGGGGACGCGGAAGGTGGCGGTGAAGTCGTCTTCGGTCAGGGTGGAGTCGTGAAGGATGCCGTGGTGGGAAGTCACGAGAGCGATGGATTTTTCAGAGCTCTCCTGTATGGAATTGCTCCTTAGTGACATCGACCCTGTGCGCTGGATCTGGCGCGTCACGGAGCTTCCTGCTGTGTAAGAGGACGCAGTAGGAGAGTGAACTGAGGAGCAAGAGATGAGACAGAGAGCAGGTAGGAGAAATAGAAGCAACTTCATTGTGCTGCAAAAGCAGCAATTAAAATGGAAGATGACAAGAGTAATGTTGTTTTTCCAGCATTTAGTTTTTGATGGAAGTTGGTTTGGGACGAAAAAAAGCGCCCTGGTTAGGGCGCTTCTTGGAAAAGAGGTTTCTTACGCGATCGAGTCTAGGAGACGCCTTCGCGTGCGCTCGCGGCGAGGTAGTCGCGGTTGAGCTTGGCGATGTGTTGGACGCTGATCTCCTTCGGGCAGACGGCTTCGCACTCGTATTGGTTGGTGCAGTTACCGAAGCCTTCTGCGTCCATCTGGCGGACTAAGGCGAGGGTGCGCTTGTCCTTCTCGGGCTGTCCCTGTGGAAGGTGATTGAGGTGGGAGGCTTTCGCAGAGACGAAGAGCATCGCAGAGGCATTCTTACATGCGGCGACACAGGCTCCACAGCCGATGCAGGCAGCGGCATCAAAGGCGGCATCTGCATCCGCCTTAGGGACGGGGACGGCGTGGGCGTCTGGGGCGGAACCGGTGCGGACACCAATGTAGCCACCGGCTTGAATGACGCGGTCGAAAGAGGAACGATCTGTGACGAGGTCCTTCAGGACGGGGAAGGCGTTCGCGCGGAAGGGCTCGATCCAGATGGTCTCACCATCTGAGAATTTCCGCATGTGAAGCTGGCAAGTGGTGATGCCTCGTTCCTTGGAGTGAGGGATGCCGTTGATAGTCATCGAGCACATGCCGCAGATTCCCTCGCGACAGTCGTGATCGAAGTGAATCGGCTCCTTACCGTCCTTGATCAATCGCTCGTTCACGATGTCGATCATTTCTAGGAAGGAGGCGGAAGTCGGGATCTCCTTGGCTTCGTATTCTTCGATGCGGCCGGAGTCGGACGGATTGTCTTGGCGCCAGACTTTGAGAGTAAGGTTGAGAAGAGGCATGACGATTAGGCGTAGGAGCGTATGGAAGGTTGGACTTCTTCGTAGACGAGGTCTTCTTTGTGAAGGATGGGAGGGGCGCCGGGCTCGGTGTGCTCCCAGGCGGCGACGTATTGGAATTCTTCGTCGTGGCGGCGGGCTTCACCGGGTTGGGTCTTGCCGGCTTGGACCTCGGGGTCGTTATCGAAAAACTGGTGCTCGGAGCGGAAGTGGCCGCCGCAGGATTCTTCGCGGTTGAGGGCGTCGTGGCAGAGGACTTCGGCGAATTCGATGAAGTCAGCGACGCGTCCGGCTTTTTCGAGTTCTACGTTGAGGCCGTTTGCAGATCCGGGGATGCGGACGTTGGTCCAGAATTCGTCGCGAATCGCGGGGATCTTATCGAGCGCTTCCTGAAGGCCAGCTTTATCACGGGCCATGCCGCATTTGTCCCAGACGAGGAGTCCGAGTTCGCGGTGGAAGGAGTCGACGGAGCGGTTGCCTTTAATTTCGATGAGGGATTTGAGGCGGTCTTTGACCTCGTTCTCGACTTTTTTAAACTCGGGGTGGTCGGTGGTGACGGATCCGGCTGTTTGAGTGGCAAGATAAACTGCGATGGTGGAGGGGATGACGAAGTAGCCATCAGCAAGGCCCTGCATGAGGGCGGATGCGCCGAGTCGGTTCGCTCCGTGGTCTGAGAAATTCGCTTCTCCGAGGACGTGAAGTCCGGGGAGGTTCGACATGAGATTGTAGTCCACCCAGAGACCGCCCATTGTGTAGTGGACAGCAGGGTAGATCTGCATGGGAGATTCGTAGGGATTGTCGCCCGAGATCTTCTCATACATTTGGAAGAGGTTTCCGTAGCGGGCGCGAATCGCGTCTTCTCCATCGCGGGCGATGGCGTCTTTAAAGTCGAGGTAAACTCCGAGTCCGCTGGTGGCGACGCCGCGACCTTCATCACAGGCCTCCTTCGCAGCACGGGAGGCGATGTCACGCGGGCAGAGGTTGCCGAACGAGGGATACTTGCGCTCTAGGTAGTAGTCACGATCGTCTTCTGCGATGTCGATGGCCTTCTTGCGGCCTTCCCGAATTTCTTTGGCATCGTCCTTTGACTTGGGAACCCAGATGCGTCCATCGTTTCGGAGGGACTCGGACATGAGAGTGAGTTTGGACTGGTAGTCTCCGCTGACAGGAATACAGGTCGGGTGAATCTGCGTGTAGCAGGGATTCGCCATGTAGGCGCCGCGCTTATGGGAGCGGAAGGCGGCCATGACATTACAACCCATGGCATTGGTGGAGAGGTAGAAGACATTCCCGTAACCGCCGGTAGCGAGGATGACGGCGTCTGCGGCGTGTGACTGGATCTCACCGGTCACGAGATTTCGGACGATGATGCCCTTTGCGTGGCCATCGACGACAACCAGATCTAGCATCTCGGTGCGCGAGTGCATTTTCACTCCGCCGGTAGCGACTTGCTTTGAAAGAGCTTGGTAGCATCCGATGAGGAGCTGCTGGCCGGTTTGGCCACGGGCATAAAAGGTGCGCTTTACTTGGGCTCCACCAAAGGAGCGGTTATCAAGGAGGCCGCCGTATTCGCGGGCGAAGGGCACTCCTTGAGCGACGCATTGGTCGATGATCTGAGTGGAAACCTCTGCTAGACGATGAACATTTGCCTCACGTGAGCGGAAGTCGCCGCCTTTGATCGTATCGTAGAACAGGCGGAAAACCGAGTCCCCGTCATTCTGGTAATTCTTTGCCGCATTGATTCCACCCTGAGCGGCGATTGAGTGGGCGCGTCGTGGGCTATCTTGATAGCAGAAGCAATCGACCTGATA
>JALZWA010000041.1 GCA_023299815.1 Akkermansiaceae bacterium | reverse complement strand
GTGGATGTAAACGAGCAGAGGAGTGGGGCGGTCAGACTTCGCTCGCCAGAAGTAGATCATCTGCTTTCGGTGACTGCCGTAGGCGACGTTCTCGTCTGGCTGGACGGGTAAAGCATACTTCAACCGCTCGCCATTTTCGTCGGAGAGGATATACGAGGGTGACTCGGGTTTTTCGCTCCGAGTGGGTTCAGCGGCGGCGAGGAGCGAAGTAAGTTGGACGAGCAACAAAGCGTTGAAGAGAGTGATATTCATATTGGCCATATATGTTCCATTTAGACAGAACGTATGAGCCGAGACGCGGCTGAGCGAACATAAAACTCTGAATTCAAAAACAAACTCCTAGAGCGAGGGGCGTCGATCTCCAGCGTTTTGTTAGGCTTCTGGTTCTTTTGGCTGCTGTTGCCGCTCTCGCCAAAAAGTTACAATCCAGGTAACGATGAAACACGCAGTGAAAATAGAGCCCCAAATAACAAGCGGCCCTACTAGGTTCTTCGACACCAATCTATCTGGCTCACCAAAAGTCTTCGTCCATATTCCATAGTATACCACTACCGCGGCCGGTGCCGGAAACCATCCCGACCAAGATTCAACTATCGTCGGAGAAATGAGCTGAGATAAGGTAAATGCTCTGATCACAGAATAAACGGGAATCGGGAGACGCCTGAGGCGCACTCTACCTGAAAAATAGAAGAGTAGCCCAAAGAACGAAAACCATAAGACAATCAAGTGCATATTTTCGGTCTAACAGTTTTATTCTTTAACAGGAGAGTGGATAAATTACGGCTAGAGGAAAAATCGGAAATTGGTGTGACCTCCAAAGGTTTTTATTTCCAGGAGGTTACTGGTATTCTTTAGTTTTGTTTTTGTGTTCTCTAGTTAAATTTACATGTTCACAAAAGCACGTTCAATTGATTGATTTTTATGGAAAAGAGTGACTGACGTTCCGATTTAGAAGCATCAAGAAATTTGACCTCTCAAGAAAAGAGCGGCTTCGCACTGGTTCTGGGGTGGTATGAATCGTGGCGTCTTAGGAGTGGGGAGGAGCTTAGTTTAGAAAGTGCGTGAGTTCTGGAAGGTTGAGATCTGTGCAAAGGAGCGCAGAGCTTGTGTTGAGGTGGTTTTTAACCGCAGATGGATGGAATCTTGGTTGAGGGGGTTGGCTATGGATTTTTTGAACCGCTAAGACGGGAAGTTTTTAAGGCTTGGTTTTTGGGTTTTCTGTTTGGGGTTTGTTTAGAATTTCTAGATCTAGAATTTAGGATTTTGTTGAGAATCTTGGGTTGTGCTGGCGGAGGCCTCGGCGAGGCCGGCCTTGCCGGTTTCTGAATCTCTGGTTTGGGTTTTGGGGTTCTAGAATAGGAGAGGATTTTCACAATCGGAACGGAGTGGAGATAGCCAACGGAAAATTAACACGGATTTTTCTTGGGTTCTGAATTCTTGATCTTTGCGCAGATTTTTTGGACCAGCGATTGTGGGGTTGGGGCGCAAAAAAAGCCCGGGGCTTTTTGGGCGCCCGGGCTTTTTGAAGTTGAGTTCGCTTTTTTAGGCGAGATCGAAGCGGTCGAGGTTCATGACCTTGGTCCAGGCGTCGGCGAAGTCGCTGGCGAACTTCGCTTGGGAGTCCGAGCAGGCGTAGACTTCTGCGACGGCGCGGAAGACGGAGTTGGAGCCGAAGACGAGGTCGTTGCGGGTGGCGGCCCATTTGGGCTGGCCGCTGGCGCGATCGATCCCGGCGAAGGCGTTCCCGCAGGGGGAGACGGACTGCCACTTTGTGCTCATGTCGAGGAGGTTGACGAAGTAGTCGTTGCTGAGAGCTCCGACTTTTTCGGTGAGGACTCCGTAGCCTTCGTCATCCGCATTTACACCAAGGACGCGGAGGCCGCCGATGAGGACGGTGAGTTCCGGCTGGGTGAGGGTGAGGAGCTGGGCACGATCTAGGAGGAGTGCTTCAGCGGGGATGCTGGACTCGCCTTTGAGGTAGTTGCGGAAGCCATCGGCGAAGGGTTCGAGGTCTCCGAAGGATTCGACATCGGTCTCTTCTGCTGAGGCGTCCATGCGTCCGGCGGTGAAGGGGACGGTGACGCTCTGTCCGGCATCGGCTGCGGCCTTTTCGACAGCGGCTGATCCGGCGAGGACGATGAGGTCTGCGAGGGAGATTTTCTTTCCTCCGCTTTGTGCAGCATTGAACTCGCTTTGGATCGCTTCGAGTGCGGTGAGCACTTTGCTGAGCTGCTCGGGCTTGTTGACGGCCCAGTCTTTCTGCGGTGCGAGACGGATGCGGGCGCCATTGGCACCACCACGCTTGTCAGAGCCACGGAAGGTGGAGGCGGAGGCCCAAGCGGTGGAGACGAGCTCGGAGGTGCTGAGGCCGGAGGCGAGGACCTTGGCCTTGAGGCTTTCGATGTCGGAAGAATCTACGAGTTCGTGATCGACGGCTGGGATGGGGTCCTGCCAGATGAGGTTTTCTTTTGGCACTTCTGGTCCGACGTAGCGGGAGACGGGGCCCATGTCACGGTGGGTGAGCTTGAACCAGGCGCGCGCGAAGGCGTCGGCAAATTGATCCGGGTTCTCGAGGAAGCGACGGGAGATTTTTTCATACTCAGGATCGAAGCGAAGCGAGAGGTCGGTGGTGAGCATGCTGGGACGCTGTGACTTTTCAGGGTCAAAGGCATGGGGGACGTCTTCTGGGGCGTCTTTGGCAACCCACTGGTTTGCGCCAGCGGGGCTTTTGACGAGTTCCCACTCGTAATTGAAGAGATTCTCGAAGAAGAGGTTGGTCCACTCGGTGGGCTTCTGGGTCCAGGTGACTTCGAGCCCACTGGTGATGGCATCTGTGCCGACGCCGGATTTGTGTCCGGAGGTCCAGCCGAAGCCTTGCTCTTCGATGGAGGCGCTTTCTGGCTCTGGTCCATTGCTGCCATCAGGGGCGGCTCCGTGGGCTTTGCCAAAGGTGTGGCCGCCTGCGATGAGGGCGACGGTTTCTTCGTCATTCATGGCCATGCGGCCGAAGGTCTCGCGGATGTCGTGCGCTGCGAGGACGGGATCAGGGTTTCCTTCTGGGCCCTCGGGGTTGACGTAGATGAGTCCCATGTGGGTGGCTCCGAGTGGGTTCTCGAGTTCGCGCTCACCTTCTTTGCTGTTTTCAAAGCGCTTGTCGCTGCCGAGCCACTCGGTCTCGCGGCCCCAGTAGACGTCTTGGTCTGGCTCCCAGGTGTCGGGGCGTCCGCCGCCGAAGCCGAAGGTCTTGAAGCCCATGCTTTCAAGGGCGACATTTCCGACGAGGATGAAGAGGTCGGCCCAGGAGATTTTTGCGCCGTATTTTTGTTTGATCGGCCAGAGGAGGCGGCGTCCTTTGTCGAGGTTGCCATTGTCAGGCCAGCTGTTGAGGGGGGCGAAGCGCTGTTGGCCGCGGCCACCGCCACCGCGTCCGTCTGTGGAGCGGTAGGTGCCGGCGCTGTGCCATGCGAGACGGATGAAGAAGCCGCCGTAGTGACCGAAGTCTGCAGGCCACCAGTCTTGGGAGTCTGTCATGAGGGCGGTGAGGTCTGCCTTGAGGGCCGCGTAGTCGATGTTGGCAAATTCCTTGGCGTAGTCGAACTGGGCGCACATGGGATCAGACTTAGTGGAGTGCTGATTGAGGAGTTCGGTCTTGAGGCGGTTAGGCCACCAGTGTGTGTTTGTGGTCCCGCTGCTGTTGCTAGCGCTACCGTAGCCGAAGGGGCATTTGGGTTCTGTGTTCATGATTATTTTTTGGTTTGAGATTTTTTAGGGGCGCATTTGGGGCAGAGGCCCCAGTAGACGACTTCTGCTTCATCGATCTGGAAGCCGTGATGATCGCAGGCGGTGAGGCAGGGAGTTTCGCCCGTGGCGCAGTCGACATCATGGGTGATGCCGCAGCTCCGGCAGATGAGATGGTGGTGGTTGTCACCGACCCGGTCTTCAAAAAGGGCGGGGGAGCGGGAGGGTTGGATGCGGCGGATGAGGCCACGCTCGCTGAGAAGGGAGAGGGTGTCGTAGACGGACTGCTGTGAAATGGTGCCGATCTCTGAGCGGGCGTGCTGGGCGATGATTTCTGCAGTGCCGTGGGGGTTGGCGGAGACGGAGCGCATGACGGCAAGCCGCTGCGCAGTCACGGGGATGTCGTGGGTGCGGAGGAGGGCGGGGTGGTCAGGCGTGACGGGCACGGGTTGGATTTAATCTATTTTTGGAATAAGTCCAAACTATTTCGAGGGAGATTTTGAACCGCGAAATACACGAAAGACGCTAAACTTGTGGCTTGGTTGAGGAGGGTGGGGAACCACGAAAATGGGTTGAGGGGGCACGAATCTTGGTTGGGGAGTTTTTTGAACCGTAGATGAATGGGATGGATGAGATTTTTAGGTTTCTGACTTCTGGCCTCCGATTGATTTTTAGGCTTCCTGCATCGGTTCGAGAGGGTGAGGTTTCTTTTATGAAACCTTACGTGAAGCTAGCGGAGTCGGTGATGCCGGATGGGACGATCTATTCGCTCCATAAGCATGATGGGCGGATTTACCTGAAATATAATAGCTTTGAGCTGATGAGCACCTCGCTGACTTTTTCTGAGCAGCAGCTGGCGGATGTGGGTTGTGAGAGGATTTTGGAAAAAGTGGGCGCGCGCGTGTTGATCGGCGGACTTGGATTGGGGTTCACTTTGAAAAGGACGCTGGAGCTGGTGGGGAGTCCCGCCACCGTCGATGTCGCCGAGCTGATGCCGCCGCTGATCGAGTGGAATCGAACTCATCTGGTGGAGCACAATGGGCCGCTGTTAGAAGATCCGCGGACGAAGATTATTCAGGGAGATCTTTTCGATATCGTCTCGGGGAAGTCGGCGGGTTCTTACGATGCACTTCTGTTAGATATCGATAACACGCCGGATGATTTGATCACGAAGGGGAATGCGCGGCTTTATTCGCCGGTTTTTTTACAGAAGCTAAAGAACGTGATCACGCCTGAGGGGTGCATCGCTTACTGGCTTTCCGAGCCGGCGCCGAAGTTTAAGAAGCTGCTGGTGAAGGCGGGATTTGTGGTGGAGGAGTTCGCCTCCAAGCCGCACGAGAAATCGAAGCGCTCGCGGCATTGTATCCTACGGGCGCGGCGGAAGTCTTAGGCTCTTCAAGAGTCTATTTGATGAGCTTGGTTTCTGGGAACTGCGCCAACCAGCCAAACCAGAAGGACTGATGGGAGGGGTAGCGAGGGAAGCTCACGGGAGAGTCTACTTTTTGCAGCGATTCCTCATCGAGTTTCCAGAGCTGTCCTTTTTCATCAATGGCGGTTTCTTTTTGGTCCCACGATTTGAAAATCTGTCCATTGGTTTGATAGGCTCGGCTTTCTCCGCCAGCGGTTGTCAGAACCAAGACCGAGTCACCCGCGACCTTCAGTTGATAGACCGGGTGCCCTTTTAAGAAATTGGTATCAATGGCGACCGCGGAGGCAGGGTCATCTGTTCTGAGAGCAAGGACCTCCCGCTTATTGGGAAGGCGCTTATCTTGAAATGGGGTATAGAACATGACGAAGTCTGACTCGAAGTAATCCTTGTAAGCAACACCCTCTCGGTAGTCGCGGCGATGACCTGTCTTGAGTGATAGGACGGTTGTTTTGGGGTGACGCTTGAGCCATTCCCCCCAGGTGGTGGTGACCACGCTACGTCGCTTCAGCTTGATGCCTTTCCCGACAAGTGGTCCGATCACAGGCTCACCGTGAAGAGTGCTCCACATGGATGAGGTCGCTTTATCATACATGAGCTTGTTAGAGCGGTAGAGAAAGCCGCTTGTGCCCAGTTGGTGGAGTCTACCTTGATGACGTGTTTCATACAGAACCACGGTGCCACAGAGTGTTCAATAGACGCCCGCAAGTGGAACTCCCTGAATGGTGTCCGTGAACATTTCGTGCCACGCGAGAATTCGCTTAGGATAAGCGCGAGTCTCTCCGTCGACTTCAATCCCAAAAACAACATCATTTGCCGAAAGATAATCCGCCTTGCTCGCAGCAATCATCTTTGGATTGTGCAGTGGTGGGATGCCGTCTTGGCGAACGCCGCCCCACTCCACTTGATCGAGGCGAATGGTATTTTTGTATTCGGGGTTAAAATAAGCGGCAAACTTGGGATCGATCTTTTCGTAGAGCTGCTTTTTGAAAGTTGGGTATCCGGGGAGAGGTTTGTAGTCTTGTTTCCAAAGCCAAGAATTGAGCGTGCGCCGGTTGAGAAAGCCCTGATGGCCCGTCTTCTTCACCACAAGATCAAAAAGCGGGTCGAGATCTTCGTCTCTTGAAAAACGAGAGAGCTCCAGCGCAAGCGGCACTTGGCCTGTAGACCAGCGTTGCTTCAGAACCTCGAGCGCTTGGGGGGACAAGTTCTGAGGATCTTCAATCAGGTGCTGATAGATTTCACTCGTCGATTGTCCAGCGAGTTCGGACGAAGTGAGTGAGCTCTTCGCGGTGCAGGAGGATACGAAAAGGGCGATTAAAAGAAAGAAAGGCCTCATTGATCATAAGAGCCTGAAGCACAGATCTTATTCCCCAGCTCCTCCCAGCGGGGGCTTCACCGCTCCCTCATCGGAAACGATCTTGCCTTGATCTCTGAATCAGTTAGATCTGAGAAATGCGATTTATTACACTCTTAAGCGGATTAGTCATCTTTGCTCAATCAGCTTTCGCTGACATGAAGATCCCTCGTTCAGTCTTCGAAATGGAAGCCTTAGACGAAGCGAAAGCCGAGGCTGCCGAAGAAGGGAAGCCTATCGTCTTTGTTCTTACCGATCCAGGCACCACATGAGGACCTTGCGTTGCTACCAGTGTGGAAGCATTCAAGTCGTTTAAAAAGGTAGGTCCTGTCGTCTTCATCAACAGCAAGGCTGATACTGCTTATCCCAAAGGTGTGCGTGAAGTTCGCGCCAAGGGCGGAAGCACCATCCCCATGGTTTTCGTCACCACCTCAGATGCTGAAAAAGGTCTCACTGCCGTCACCTACAAGCAGCTTGGCGACATGCGCAAAGCCGTTCGCGGAGTCACCGCTGGCCTAGAGGGCAAAGACGTCGGCGGTGCACCTGCTGCCGCTGAAAAGAAGCCCGCTGCCGAGAAAAAGCCTGCCGTAGATGATGCGCCCGATGCGGACTTCTCCAAGTGGACCAACACCAGTGGCAAAGAAATCGAAGCGATGCCTCTCTCCGTGAATACTCTCGATGTCACCTTCCGTCTCCCCAGTGGAAAGACCGTAAAATATCCTCTCACCAAGCTGTCCCTGGAAAGTCGGAACAAGCTCACTGAGTATTTCGGCGAGTAATCATTAAGCCTCGCCCGCCTTACTCCACAGCGCTCTGCTTCAGGAAAAAGGCGATCGTCGCATCAATGATCTCCTTCCGGGAAGGCGCGATCTCTGCCCCGACGCTGCGCCAGTTGTGGCCTGCATTCTTCACGATCAGGATCTCCACCGGAGCCTTGATCGTCTTGAGCGCTTCTTGCATCCGGTAGGCTTGCTTCACGGGAATTGTGGTATCCTTGTCCCCCTGAATCATCAGGAGAGGAGGGCTACTCTCCTTCAAGTAGCTCACCGGGCTCATCTCGCGGTAGCGCGCATCCTTGTCCTCGGGCTTGGAGTCTTTTGCCATGATTCTTGGGCCAAAGCGATCTCGGAAACCGTCTCGGTCATCGTGATTGAAGAGCTGGACGTCTTGGAAATCGCAGGGCCCATACCACGAGACTCCTGCACGCGCTTCGAAGGAATGCTTCGCAAGCTCCGCGTCGCCTAAGAAACTGTCGGTCGGCGCAAGAAGGAGCATTTGCGCCAAGTGACCTCCGGCAGAATCGCCAAAGGTGTAGATCTTCTTCGGGTCGATCCCGAGTGCCTTCTGGTGGGCTGAGGCGAAGCGGATCGCGTCTTGGCAGTCGATCACACAGTCGCGCATCGCGCTCTCCCCGCCCTTGTCCACCAGACGGTAGCCCACCGAGAGGACACAGAATCCTTCTTTTAGAAGGGCGCGGTGGATCGTGTTGAAGGAAGCTGCTCCGGCCTTCGCCTTATTGCCCGCGGCCCAGCCCCCACCATGAGTGAAAACGACGACCGGCTTATCAGTGCTTGTGTCCTCATCTGGGAAATAGAAATCGAGATAGAGCTTCTTGTCGTCCACCACTTTATAGCAGACGTTGAGAAGTTTCTTCCCGGGGCCATCGATGCTCGGGAACGGAATCTTCCTCAGCTCCTCGGCATCAAGCGCGCCATCCTTATTCGTGTCGTAGCGGGCATTTCGTTTCCAGCTGCGCTCGTCTTCTTCTGTCTTTTGGATTTTGCCATCCTTGTTCGTATCGAAACGACTCATCTTGTGGTCGATTTGTGCCGAGACATATTCCTCGGTGGCATCAAGCAGGGGCTCGATGCCACTCGCGCTACTGAGCGGAAGCAGAATGGCGAGCGGGAGGGTGAAGAGAGAGCGTGGGAGTTTCATTGAATGGATGAATGAGAAGGTGAAGGGGAGTCGAAGCTTAGGCAAAAGATCATTCTCATCCCAGCTTTTCTTAGTAGTGCAATGCTCCGTGCAGAGGAAGAGAGTAAGGAGATCTACGCCTGAGCTTCGACTCCCCTTCACCTTCTCATTCTTCCAGTCCATCGGCGCGCCCAAGGGTCCCGACAAGCACGGCTGGGAACTCACCCGCGAGTTCGAGCGCGTCCGCGTCAACACCGAGACCCGCATGGATGAACCTTTCCGCCCAGTTTTTCTCCCTCGCTTGATTAGTGATTCGTGCTTGTTTCGGGAGTGAAATCTTCGACCGTCTTTGCATGTCCCAGCAAGTCCCTCTCAACTTCCAGCGCGTCTCTTCGGAAGAAATGACCCTGCGTGCCGAGAAGCTCCTCGAGCTCATGAAAAAGCGGAGGTCCGTCCGTGACTTCTCCACCGACCCAGTCCCAGCCGGCGTCATCGAGCGCTGCCTCCAGATCGCAGGCCGCGCGCCCAGCGGAGCGAACCAACAGCCCTGGCACTTCGCCGTCGTCCGCAGCCAGGAAGTGAAGCGCAAGATCCGAGAAGCCGCCGAGGCCGAAGAGCGCGAGTTCTACGAATCTCGCGCCCCGCAGGAATGGCTCGACGCCCTCGATCACCTCGGGACCGATGCCCAGAAACCCTTCCTCGAATCCGCTCCCGCCCTCATCGCCATCTTCCAAAAGTCCAAGGTCTCGGATGAAAAAGGCGAGGAAGTCAAAGTCTACTACCCCAAGGAATCCATCGGTCTCGCCACCGGCTTCCTCATCTCCGCGCTTCATCAAGCAGGTCTCGCCACCCTGACCCACACCCCCAGCCCCATGAAATTTCTCAATGAAGTTCTGGAGCGCCCCTCCGGAGAAAAGCCCTTCCTCCTCCTCGTAGTCGGCTACCCCGCAGAAGGCTGCCAAGTCCCCGCAATCGAGAAGCTCGCGCTGGGTGAGATTTCCTCAGAGCACTGAGCTTCTCACGACTTCCTCCGATAAGGAGGCCTTGCCGAGGCTTCCATCTCTATCCTTGTAGTGTCGCTCTACGAGCGTCGTAATCTCAGGGCATGTCTTCGATCCCTTCATTCTCATCTAATTCAGCAGTAGACCCTGAGATGCTTGCCGGAGACTGGACTCTTTATCAACTAAATGAAGCGGGAACTCAAACAGTCCCAGGATCAGGAGGGTCTGGAGCCTCTGCCTTCTGAAGAAAGAGACTTCAATCTGATTCTGAGAATCTACGGACTCCGGTGGCGTATTGAGACGATCTTCAAGACATGGAAAAGTCACTTAAGTTTTAACCGGCTACACCGTGTCTCAGAGGTGGAATTGAAGCCCCTTTTGATAGTTTGATTTCTCTTGATTGCCGAAGGGACTAAGGGCCTTTATCGGCGTTGTTATCTCAAGGTCGGAGCGCTTTATGATTGAGGTCTTAGCCTTCAGAAATTCCTGGAACGACTGATGAGAACCCCTGATTTTTTTGGAATGATCAATGAGGCACTTGGAGAAGCCTCCGACAATTTCTCGGGAACATGGGAGCACCTTGAGCGCTACTGTTGCTACGACAAACGAACTTGTAAAAACTTCTTCGAACAGTGTCGTGATCTTCCTTAAGTTGACGTGCATGCCCTAAAGGGCTCGTGTTATTTGATGGCGGGGCTTTAGAATGGTGTAAATGGGGAGATCTCTAACGCAGATTTCCCCCAGAGGGTTAGGGCCTTTTCTCTCTGTTTCTTGAGGTGACCGGAGTCGACGCTGTGCTTGATGGTAGAGGCTTTACTGGGCGAGACAGGCTCTCGTAGGTGGGCGTAATTTTTTTGAAAGTTTGCGGAGTTTCGGGGAGTTCTAAAGGCGTCTCATTACTATGAAATCTTGGACCTCTTTTTTCTTTCTCATTCTTACTGTGCTTTCTTTTGGAGAGCCTTCTTCAGCATACCAAGGGGTGAATTGGGCTGATGCTAGGGATAATTTCGTGGATGGAAAAATCATCCCGTCTGGAATTGATGAGGAAGCCCCTCTCGCGGAGGTCGAGCGGCAGGCTCACAGTATTTTTAGCCAGCTCAAGGAACTCCTCGGGATTAACACGGTGCGGCTTGGCATCAATCCTGATACTGTCGGCGATGCTGATTATTGGCCCAAATACCAAGCGATCATCGCGCAGGCCAAGAAGCTAAAGCTTAAGGTCATCTTGGCGTGTTGGGAGGGGGCGAGCACGCGTGATGGGAAGATCGATAATATTCCGGTTTTCCATAAAATGTGGGAGCAGGTGTTGCGTGATTTGAGCAAGAGCGAGCACGTTCATTTTGAGATTTTTAATGAACCTTACGGGTATACTGAAAGTGAGTGGCGCGAGATCGCAGCGGGGTGGCTTGAGCAAGTGCTTCCAAAAATGCCCAATCGAGCTCGCATTTTAATTAGCGGTTCAGGTTATAATGAATGGCTGAGTCATGTTGGTGCAGATGAAAGATTCAAGGGCTGTCATCTTAGCTTTCACCTCTACGCGTGGTTTGGAGGTCAGCACCGGAACCGCGAGGGATGGGTGAGGGAGATTAAAGAACGCATTGGTGAAGGGAATGCTCATCGTGCGATTGTGACCGAGTGGGGAGCTTCGATGAAGGGCACGCCGCAAGATTTCTTCGAGCAATCGAAGCTTGAGGGGAGGAGCAAGACACGAGCTTTCATTATTGCGATGGCGGATGTCATTCATGAGTGGAAGATGGGGAGTGTCTATTGGCCAGGTTTACGTGATGGCGATCGCTTTAGCTTAACAAATCGTAATGACGACAAGCTTGAGATCACGAACGAGTCTGGAAAGAGGCAGGTTTTGAAGTCCTTCCGAGTTGAATCCGCAGGGTAAAAACGGCGGAAAAACAAAAAATACGCCGATCATACAGCAGGGAGAGATGCTCTCAATCCAAGTCGTGCCAATGGATAATTGACAGAGGGGGACGGAGAATAATGGAGGTGACGAGGCCCTACCTCAGCACAGTCCCTGCAGGCAGCCCTTTGGTCAAGCTCCTGAGCAATTGAGACAAGGCGGGGCGTTGGATCTGATTTTCTGAGGCACGCCTGACCTCTCTTCAATTTTTTCATTGGGACCATCACCAAGTTTTAGAGATTGAACCGTCCTGAGGTCCCGATGTTGAATAGGGATCCATGGAAAAATTTATCGTTCTTTTGCCGATCTTCACCATCGCGTTTTTGATCACGGGATGCAAATGCTCGAAACCCAGTGAGACGGGTCTCGTCTATTCCATCGCGGATGTGCAGCTCGAAGAGATTGATACGGTGTTTTGGCTCTTGGAATTGAACTCGACCCTTGGGAATAATCATTTCCAGTTCCGTTATCAGGATACCAATAAAAATAGCCTCCGGATGAGCGCTATCAACACGGTGCAAATCGGCGATCTTTTCTTTGACGAAGATCCGGTCAATGAGCGCTTTAAACTCATCAGTGTGGAGGAGGGTCAGAAGAGGAATGTGGCCCCGAGATTTGCGATTATCGAAGACCAGCTTCCTAACAAGGCAGGGGTTCGTTTTAAGGTTTTTCCCCGTCCACGGGCAGCGGAGAAGCGACAGCATTGTCGCTTTGATCACGACGTGACATTTCGTGTAGGCGCTCCTGGTGAGGAAGGTGAAACCTACACGGTCAGCGAGAATGAATCTTTCACGGTGTCGCTTGGTGAGAAGGAATATGAATGCAAGCTCATGAAAGTAGACGTGGGCGAGAGGCCAAATGTCGAAGCTCTCGCGGTTGAGATCGAATGGACTGATGGAGAGAAGAAAACGACTCGCAGACTGACTCTCTAAGCAACAGCTTCCACAACGAGTGTAAAATTACCGCCGCTTGGGTGCACCCGAACTGGAGGGGGCGAGATGCTGGAGCATGAAGGCGGCCGCCTTTTCGTTGACCTCGAGCACGGTAGGAGAGGTCTTTTTTCCGCCCAAGCTATGGCCCGCGCCTTTTACGACGAGAAGCGAAACAGCTTTGCTGACCTTGCGGGACTCTTTCAAAAAGAACTCTGATTGCGAAAGAGGAAGGGTCTTGTCGCGGTTCCCATGGATGAGAAGGGTGGGAGGCATTTCGGCGGAAAGATAGGTTGGCGGACTCAGCTTCTGAGCTCGCTCGGGATGGTCCTTGGCCAAACCGCTGAGCATGGGAATGAGCTTCTCCGGTGCCTCGAAGTTCGAGCCCACCGAGAGTCCCGCCCCGCACGAAGGAGGTGAGGGGATAGTAAGAAACGACACAGCGGAAGCGAGGAGTGACTGTTTTCAGGTCTTGGCTGCCCGGAAAGAGATCGTCGTTCGCCAGTGCTGTCATCAAGGCCAAGTGCCCACCTGCGGAGCCACCCCAGACCCCGAAGCGATCGGGATCGAGATTCCACTTGGCCGCATCTTTACAATCTTCCACACACTCCACCGCAGTGCTCTCTTCTCTCGTGAGGCGATACTGAAAGGCCGCGCACATTACCCCTGAATCGAGCAGTTTTCGGAGAGTGCCGATGAAGGCTGGCTTCACGATCTTATTGACGTCGCCGCTACTCCAGCCGCCTCCATGGGTGAAGAGCATGAGGGACCTTTTTTGAGTGTTTGGAGAGGGGGATTTTTTGGACTCGGGCAGAAAGAGCACGAGCTTGAGTTTGCGACCGTCTGCTGTTTTGTAGACGATACCGGTCTCGCGATGGAACTCGGAGAAGGTGTCTATTTACTGATCGCCTCCCGAATGGTTTTGGACCACTGGCGGAAGGCGAGTTCGACGTGCCCCCAGCGTGTCATTCCGCTGCGCACGTTGAGTAGGGTTCCGGTCTGCTCATCGATGATCGCGTAGAAGCGCTCGCGAGTGACTGAGTCGAGGATTTCAGCTTGGATGATGGCATTTCCAGCTCCTCCTTTGCTGCCGGTGGCTACCTTCGAGGCGGTGATGGCGGTCCCCACATAGGGAAGGTAGCCCGCCCCGAAGAGGGCTGGGTTTCCTGGTTGTAATTCGGTGACAGCCGCGCGGAGGCTGAGGGTCTTAGCTGTTTGCTTATTGGAAAGGGTAAATCGGCGGGTGGAAATTTCCTGTTGCACAGCTGCTTTGAATTTTTTTTCGAGAGACGCGATTTCAGCGGCGGTGATTGTTGTTTTTTGAGTGGCTGGCATTGCAACTGCCTCTCATGAGTTATCGAGGATTAGGATACGGCGGTCATCGAGGGGGATTTCGGCGGGTTGCTAGTTGGTTTACAATGAGTGAGAGATGTCTGCGATCGAAGTGGTGTTCGCATTTTGAAGGAATTGGGGGTATCATCGACAGATGAATCATTTCCGAAGCCTTCTGGTCCTGCTGCTGCTCGTGAGCTTTACGCCCTGCTTGCAGGCTTCCGATCCCTCGCAGGTCGCTGATCCCTATTCCCACACCAATTCGAAGGGGAAGACTTACTACCTTTTCTCAAAGGATGTTCAGCGCAAGAACTCGAATAAGGTGCAGACGATCTACTATTTCGCCAAAGATCCGAAAAATTCGAAAGGCAAGCCGCTGGCGAAAGTGCCAAAGGATCGCATGGTCTCTGAGACGAAGACCGGGATGCTGGTGCTGAAGAAAAAGATCGAGGTAGAGGAAGAGGAACCGAAAAAGAAACTTAAGAAGGAGCCTGAGAAGAAAGAGGGTGAAATCTAGACTGCGAGGAGTCTGTTTTTGACGGAAAGGGGAGTGATTAGAAAATCGAGTTGCCCGTGAGGTCTGTGAGTCGTCGGAGGGCCCGTAGGCCTGCTGCGGAGTTCCCTTTAGCATTGAGCCGTGGGCTCCAGGCCACGACGCTATATCGGCCCGGATTGACGGCGGCAATTCCGCCACCGACGCCGCTCTTTCCGGGGAGACCTACGCAGAAGGAAAACTCGCCGGACTCATCGTAGAACCCGCAGGTCTGCATCAGGGCGTTGATGCGCTTCGCCTTGTTGATGGTGAGGATCTCCTCACCGCTATCGAGCTTTCCGTGATTCATGAAGAGCGCGAAGGCGTGCGTCAATCCGTGACAAGACATGCTGATTGAGCAGGCCGCGCAGTAGAAGCGGATGACGGCATCGACCTCGTGATGGATGTTTCCAAAGCCCTTCATCAGGTTCAGCATCGCGAGGTTTTGGAAAGCAACTTCACGTTCGGACTCTGCCACCGACTGATCGTAGCGAACGTCCGGAATGCCTGAAATCTGGCGAACGAAGTTGAGGAAATCTGATTCTGGGTCGTCGTAGAGACCGAGGAGAATATCGCAGATGACCAGCGCGCCGGCATTGATGAAAGGGTTTCTAGGGATGCCTTTTTCATACTCAAGCTGGACGAGTGAATTGAAAGGGTCGCCTGATGCTTCGACACCGACACGTTCCCAGATTTCATCGCCCTCTGTCGATGCGACCATCGCGAGCAGGAGCACTTTGCTGATACTTTGGATTGAAAATTGGGTCTCGCTGTCACCCATCGAGAAGTCCTCACCCGATGCCGTGCGCAAGTGGATACCGAATTGGTCTGGAGAGACTTGGGCGAGACCTGGGATGTAGGATGCGACCTGTCCGTCCGATTTTTCAGCGAGGTTCCGGCTGTGAATGTCCTGTAGGATGGCCTGATAGTCGGGCATGGCGCTGACAGTGATAGAAATTTGCTCTTTTGGGAAGATCCCTGAAACAGTCTGTTTAGAGAGACAGGTTATTGACAAAAAAAGCCACTGCCGAGGAGCAGTGGCTTGAGGGGATTGTTTCTTGAGAGGTTGATGACTCTCATGAGGTTGAGTCACGTATTTCCTACTCTGCTGTTGGTAGCTCGAGCCGGTAAAACTCCTCTGTTCCCAAACCTTCGAATGAGAATGTTGCCATCCCATTTTCATCGGTCGTTTGTGACTCCACTTGGACAAGGAAGAGGTCATTGAGATCTACCGATGCTTTGAGGATATATTCGGTAGCAGGCTGTCCTTGCATTGTGATCGTGATGTTGGGAGGGGCCGCATTATCTGAGTTGATCGAGGTGATGACCGGTGGTCCGAGAGGAATGGGAGGGCCAGTCACTGTGACATTCACCTCGGCGGTTTGCACCCCATCGGGTCCATCAACTGAGATGAGGTAAGAAGTGTCCGCGGTAGGGAAGAATTGTTGAGAGTAAATTCCTCCAGCTGCGCTTCCATCAACGGCGGTGCCGTTGATAGAGACAGAAGTTGCAGCATCTGAGACTTTCCAGCTCAAGGTCACGGGATCGCCTCCGGTAATTTCGGTGGAGTCGGCAAAGAAGCCGAGGAATTGGTCTGCGGCAGCGAGGAGAGCGTCGTTGTGGGCCGTAATCTGAGCATCGCTCAAAGCTTCTTCAAAGATGGCGGTTTCATCAATCCAGTCTAACCAAGAGGGGTCTCCTAGGATTGAGTTCGCTCCGATAATCCAGTTGCCTTCGTTGGCATCGAAGGAATCTACGGTAGTGGCTGTGTCTACGGCCTCACCGTTGATGTAGAGCACATGGGTTCCTCCTCCATTGACATCGTCAGCGGTGAAGACGTAGTGGATCAGGCAAGTGGTCTCGAGAGGTAAATCAGTGTCAGCGCTCAAGATGTCGATGGTGCCATCAAGCTGGCTGCGGAAGGAGCCTAGCCTGCTTAGGATATTCGCTCCTGCTCCCGTGCCGGTGGACATCGAAAGTAGGTTTCTGGCGTTGGTGAAGGTGGTTGGAGAGACATTCAGTAAGGAGGTGAATGTGAAGCTCTCAGATATTTCTGAGGTGGCTGGGACCCGGATGCCGCGGGCTCCAGCAATGGGGACGAAGTCAGCAGCATTGCCAAGTCCGCCTGGGCTGGGAGCGCCCCCAAAGGCACTTGCGGGCAGGTTGGAGGTCAAGTCGTTCGTGTGAAAGCGATTGCCGGAAGAGTCTCGCACAAAGGTGCTCCCTGCGGCGTCTTCAAAGCGATAGTAGAAGAGCGGTGAATCGGCTTGAATCGCGAGGCTGAAGTCGTTATCGGCCGCTTCGTCAGCGGGATCGATGAGTGTTAATTCGATGTTTCCGGAGAGGGCTGCGATATTGGGGCGGGAAGCAGTGATTTCATAGGTGTTCGAGCCGACGATCGCAGGGGAGTCAGTGACGGTCACTTGGCCGTCATTGGGAGTGGCATCACCTGAGTCAATGGTAATGAGGTCAATGCTCGTGCCGGGATCAGTAGAGTTGACCAATTCCGCACTGGTGGCGCTCGGGTCAAAAGTGATGGTAAAATCGATGGGCTGTCCCAAGTCGTGAACCAAGAGGTCAGTTGCGATGGTGGGAGCGGCGAATTGCGCGCTATTGGTGGTGAGAGTAATGCTCTGGATGGCGTTCTCAGCTGATCCCTGTGTTCTCGCTTTGAAAAAGTAGGTTTGGTTCAAGTCGATGGCAGTGGTTCCACTTCCCGTGATAGCACCGTAGGTATAAGAGTAGGATCCATCATCTTCGACTTCGAGGGTGAGGGTTTGGTCTGTTCCGGTGGCAAAGGCAAAGGCATTCAAGGTGGACTGCAGTCCGGCACCGGCGTTGCCATCGGCATCCCATTCGAGTAGGCCTTCCTCGACAGAGTTGTTTCGAATTCCAAGACTGAAACCAATTCCGTCAGTCAAAGGAACTTGAGAGCTCGATGAAAAAAGACCATTGAGGGCTGTTTCTGCATTGGCAACGAGACCAAAGCTGAAGTGATTGGAAGGGAAAGGACCGTCAGTGGTATTCGAGTCCATGTCGAAGACGATCTCTAAGGTGAATCCATTGCTGACGTTGAACGAGTTTTCGGTAAAAAAGGTCGTGATGTGACTCCCCGCTCCTGCGCCGGGTCCGGTGTTGAGATTCTCGTCGTCATCGGCGTTGTCATTCCAAATATAGCCGCCGTTAGTGTTGAACTGGGCGGCATCACTTCCGCCCCCGATTCCGGTATTGGTGTCTAAGCCGTCTTCATCGAAAGTGTCTTGGTAAACAATTTGAGCCATCGCTGAGCCGGAGAGACCGATAGCAAGGAAAGTGAGTTTAGAGAAATTATTGGTTATCATACAGTTGGCTGATTCGAATGTGAAGATTTTGAGTCTGTCATGGAGAGGGCCATATCGGAATCTTAAAGTATGCCAATATTCATGAATTTAATGCATCATCGCGAGGAAAGCTCCGGCAGAGATCGCGGGGTAGGGATTTATCAGGTTTCATGAGCACGCACCCGAGCACCAAGAATCGATGAATGATCGAGATGCGGCGGTCGCCATTCGTGACTCTGCGGTGGCGGTGCTTGACGACGAGCGACTCAAAGGTCTGATCCCCGAGGGAAAGGGAGCGCAAGCTCCTGAGGCTGATTGAAAAGCGCTTTTGAACACGGATTTCTCCTGACTGGGGGATATTTCTGGGAGGGGCTACTTTTTCCTAAAGGCGCGGACGGTTCCGTGGGCCCAGCGCTTTTCTTCCTGCCAACCGGTTTCTTCGAGCGACTCTAGGGAGAATCGGAAGCTTTCTTGGACGGAGTATTGGGCGTCCCAGATGAGGAGGGTGCCGGGGGGGAGGCTGGCGGGGGTGTGGTGGTCCCAGGCGCCGAGTTCTTTGCCGATGGTTTTTTTGTGATTCCAGAAGGCGATGGAGGCGTGGTGGGTGAGCCACTGCTGGTCTGGTGAGGCGGTTTCTTCGAGCCAGGCGGCGGCGTCTTTTAAGCCCTGACCAAAGCGGCTCTGGGTGAGGGGCGGGGCGATGGGTTTGAGGGACTTGGCTTTGGGCGGCATGCCATCGATGTGGCTATCGCCGACGGTGTATTGCTGCTGGGGCATGATGAGACCGGTCCAGACGACGGCGATGATGACGAGGGCAACGCCCCAGTTCGCGAGCTTGGGGCGGATGGTGTTGAAACCGCGCAGGGCGAGGAGCCCGATGAAGGGGGCCATCGGCATGATGAAGTGGTAGTAGCCGCCGGAGGCGAAGAGGCCCTGCCAGTAGATGACGCTGTGGAGGATGAAGTAGGCGGGGTAGGTGGCGTAGAGCAGGAGGTCCCAGCTGAGGGTCTTCCACTTTTTCAATGCGCCGATGATGAGGAGGATGAGGACGGGGAATCCGGCGCCGGTGGCGAGGTGCTGGCAGTAGAGCCAGAGCGGGCCCGAGCCATACATTTCGGTGGGCTTTGACTCAAAGAACATGAGGACGGGCCATTCGTTCCGGGTGAGGCCGCTGGCGATATTCATGATGACCATGGGGAGGATGGTCCAGGCGCCGATCCAGACGGCGTGGGGGAAGGCGGAGGCGGCGTCCTTCCACTTTCCCTTAGCGAGGAGGCGTGCGAATCCTCCTCCGGCGAAGATGACCCAGAGGCCGAAGAGGCCGGTGAGGGCGAGGCCTTCATGACGGACGAGGCCGAGGTAGCCGAAGCAGAGGGCGGCGAGGACGAGCTTCTTGCGCATGGCGAAGAACATGCCGGCGACCCAAACCATCATGAAGGGGGTCTGGGTGAGGACGGGGTAGCTGAGCTCGGGGAACCACCACTGGAAGCCGACGAGAAGGGGGAGGGCCCAGAGGTTTTTCAGGCCGAGACGTTTTCCCTCTCGGCCGGTGAGCCAGAGGGCGAGGCCGGCGAGTAAAAGAGTCCAGAGGCGCGCGGGGGTGAGGCCGAAGTGCGCGGGGATGAATTGGAGAAGGTTCCGCCCGGGGCGGCTCCAGGGGTGCCAGAGCTCGGAGGGGTTTTCCCAGACATCGGCGGAGATGAGGTAGTGGGCGATCTCGTCATCGAGCACCCAAGCTTCATTGGTGAGGAGGCGGTAGAGGGACCAGAGGATGGCGGCGGTCCAGCCGATCCAGAAATATTTGCCGAGTCCCTTGTTACTCATGACCGGATCTTTGCCATTCGGTGGCTTCGCGGTCGATGAGATTGTATTTTACAATGCAGAAGATGGCTCGGACACCATCCTTCCAGCCGATCTTTTTACCCTCATCATAGCTGCGTGGGTAGTAGGAGACGGAGGTTTCCATGACGCGGAGGTTCATCTTGGCGAGCTTTGCGGTGACCTCTGGCTCGAAGCCGAAGCGGTTCTCCTCGATGGAGATGGCTTGGATGACTTCACGGCGGAACCCTTTATAACAGGTCTCCATGTCGGTGACGTGGAGATCGCTTGTCATGTTCGAGAAGAGGGTGAGGAAGCGGTTGCCCATGGTGTGCCAGAAGCGGAGGACGGTGCGGGTGTCTTTCTTCAAATAGCGCGAGCCGTAGACGACATCGGCACGGTCTTGGGCGAGGGGGGCGATGACTTTCTCAAACTCGGCAGGGTCGTATTCGAGATCGGCATCTTGCACGATGACGTAGGGGAGGGTGGCGGATTGGAATCCGGTGCGGAGGGCGGCGCCTTTTCCCTGATTGACCTCGTGGGTGATGAAGCGGATGCGTGGTTCTTTGGCTTCCCACTCTTTGGCGACCTTTGCTGTGTCGTCGGATGAGCCGTCATCGACAAGGATGACTTCGCCGACCATTTCTTGGGCGAAGATTTTTTCTAAGACCTCCGCCAGGGTCTCTGCTTCATTAAACATGGGGACGACTACGGAAAGGCAGCGTGGAGGGACTTCGCTCGGCATCTGATAAAGAACTACGCGAGAGAGGGGAGCTGCTCAATGACCTTTTTTATATCATCTTTCTGATGTGGCGTCTTTTACTAGAAAAATGAGCGAGTGCGGCTAGGGTATCGCCATGTCACAAGCAGAACGTAAGCGCCTCACAGAACTCGCCTCCTGCGGCGGATGAGCCTCGAAGCTCGGCCAAGCCGAACTCACGCAAGTTTTGCGTGGCCTTCAGACCATCTCCGATCCAGATCTTCTCATCGGCTCCGCTAGCTCGGATGACGCCGCTGTCTACCGCATCAGCGATGATGTAGCGCTCGTCCAGACGCTCGATTTTTTCACGCCGATCGTGGATGATCCCTACCTTTTCGGGCAGATCGCGGCGGCGAACTCACTCTCGGACATTTACGCGATGGGCGGCAAGCCGATCACTGCGATGAACATCGTGGCCATGCCGACTGATGAAATCTCGCTCGATACCATCAACCAGATTATGAAGGGCGGCGCTGATAAGGTCGCGGAAGCGAATTGTGCGCTCGCGGGCGGCCACACCGTGCAGAACCCCGAGCCGCTTTATGGCCTCTCGGTCACGGGTCTTGTGAATCCAAACCGAGTCATCTCGAATGCGGGAGCGGAGCCGGGCGATCACCTTCTTCTCACTAAACCGATCGGCACCGGGATTATCTCTACCGCGATTAAAAAAGGCCTCGCCTCTGAGGAGCTTATCGAAAAAGTCTCTGCTCATATGGCCTCGCTCAACACCTGTGGCACTGCGATGGCTGAGGCTGATCTAACGAAGGCTGGCACAGATGTCACCGGCTTCGGTCTCCTAGGTCACCTTTCCCACCTCTGCCGTGAGTCGGGCGTGACCGCACGTCTTGATTCCTCGCAGGTCCCGGCCTTTGATCCTACTGTGATCGACTTCATCACGTCTGGCTGCGTCCCGGGCGGATCGCGTAAAAACCTCGAGCTCGCTCGTGAGTTCACCCGCTTTGAAAATGGGGTCTCGGAAGAGCTTCAGGTCCTCCTCGCAGATGCGCAGACCTCGGGTGGTCTCCTGCTCGCTGTCTCACCGGAGAACTATCAGGAAGCGCAAGATCTCCTCCGCGCAGAAGGCGTCGCCATCGTGGCCGATATCGGAGTAATTACCGAGCAGCAAGACATTGCCGTGATTGTCTCATGAAGAGCGTCATCCTTGGAAAAACTGGGCTCGAAGTCTCGCCCCTCTGTATTGGGACGTGGCAGCTTGCTGGGCCGGTGACCTTCGATGGTAAGCCAGATGGTCACCCTGATCCGGGTAAAGAAAACGTCATCCGTCTCATCCGGTCGCTCAAAGATCGCGGGCTGAACTTCATCGACACTGCCGAGCAATATGGTGGTGGTGAGGCTGAGCGCCGCACGGGGGAAGCGCTTGCTTCGGATCGAGATGACTGGGTGATCTCGACGAAGTTCGGCTACCGTATCGGCCCCGGAAATACCCGGATCGATGACTCCTCGCCGGGCACTATTTTATCCAGTCTTGAGGGTTCGCTTAATCGGCTCCGCACGGACTATCTCGATATTTTTCTCTACCACTGCGCACCTGATTCGGCTGATCTTCCAGCGGCTCTGGAGGTGCTAGAAAAGGCACGTGCCGATGGCAAAGTGCGCTTCTTCGGCATCTCGGGAGCGGACCTGCCGCTCATCAAGGAGCTGCAGGAAAACGACCTTCTTGATGTCCTCCAGTTTCCCGTCAGCCTGCTCGATCCTCAGCCAGAGATTACTGAGTTTGTGAAGACGTATGGCGTGGGCACTCAGCTGCGCGGTATCATGGCGCAGGGTCGCTTGACTGGGAAATATCTCATGCAGAAGCCGAGCTGGCATGCGGACGATAACCGGACGCAGCACCTTGCTGATGAAGACCTCTCGCGCTTCGAGAGTCTTCAGGCGCTTCTGCCGGAAGGGGTCACTCTCGCGCAAGCGGCGCTGAAGTGGGGGCTCTCGAATCCTGCGCATCACAGCGTCTGCTTGGGGGCTAAAAATCTCCCGGATTATGAAAGTGCGATCGCCGCAGTGGAGGGCGCAGCGCTCTCGCCAGAGGTGATAAGTCAGTTAGAAAAGTGCGCTCTCGGTTTGTGTTCTTGAGATTTTCACCTTAAAAGAACATCCCAACTTCTCTCATGAAAGCAGCCTCTTTTTTCTTATCCGTTCTTCTTCTCGCAAATCTTGGCGCACAGGCGCCGGGTGTTGCGATCTTTGATCAATCTCCCGAGGGTTTGAACCGCGAGGGACGCAAGCTGGGGAAGCAGGCGTCTGAGATTTTCGAGAAAAATATCGGAGTCACGCTGGAGGCGGTCGCGGCCAAGATGAAGGAGCCAACTCAGACTAAGTTCACCTTGGCGGAGCCCGAGCGCCGCTTCCTCACGGCCGCGCAGATTGCGGAAAAGGCCGAGCAAAGTTCCTACCGAGTGGGCTGGGCCTATCTTTGTCACAAGTGCGACAACTGGCACGTGAACTTAGCGGGAGGCTATGCAATCTCTGACGATGGCCTGCTGGCGACTTGCGCTCATGTGGTGGAGCCGGATCGCAAGCTGATGAAAAAAGGGTTACTCATCGCGGTGGACAAAGAGGGTAAGGTGCACCCGATCACCGATATCCTTCGGTATCACCGGCAAATGGATGCCGCGGTGGTCAAGATCGAGGCCGAGACCGTTCCGCTGGCTATGAGCGATCGCGTGCATCCGGGCGATCCTGCTTTTTGTCTCAGCCGTCCGCTGAAGCAGGGGGAATATTTTTCCAAAGGAATCGTGAATCGTTTCTTCTGGAGTGGTGGTTCAAAGGTGAAGGACGAGGCCTCCATTAAGAAGCTGGCCTATCTCAAGATGAACGTGAGCTCGCGCTGGGCTCCGGGAAGTAGCGGGTCAGCGGTGCTGGATCAGTGCGGAAATGTCATCGGGCACGTCGCCCAGATCAAGACGCACAAGGGGGGTAATGAGAATTCGATCCTGCTCACGACTCACTCAGGCACTCCCGCGCGGAGCATCATGGCGCTGTGTCAAAGCACTCAGGCCGTTAGCGATGCGAGGGACGAGGCTCAGCCCAAAAAGGCCGAGAAGAAGGTCACGCCTGAGACGGATTAACTCTCGCTCTTGCTTGAGCGGATTCCTTTTTTAGAAAGGATCTCGATGTAGATTGCCTCGGGGCTTCCGGCTGCGGCGGTATCGATCGCTTTTGAGAGTTCTTTGACGTGGGCGGTTTTGGCGTCGTCAGCGGCTGTCCCCACGCGGCAATCGAAGTCCCAGTAATCGACTCCCTCTGGGAGCTTTTTATTGCGCTCGCGCTTGATGTATTTATTCACCTCGCCCTTGATGGATTCGATCACGCGTGCTGGCGCGTGTTTTCCGGCGGTGGTGGGGAAATTTTTCTTCATAGGGCTTTTTGGTGCTGGAGGGGCTGATTGTCCCGTCTTTTCTGGAGATTTGTTGCGTGAGCTCTTGAGGAACTCATTTGAACAGTGAAAAAGTTTGCATAAATTGTCAGTTAATGCGTAATTAATCGTAACCACTCCATTCCATTCACTGAATGTCAGCTACTTATCAGAAGCCTCGGCCCGGCTTAAGGTCTAATCCCGGAACCTACCGACCCGCTTCTCAACGGGCTTCGAGTAATTTCTTCTGGGTTTACATTGTGGCTTTCTCATGGGCGGCTATCGGAATCTGCGCCTTGGTCTATGGGCTGATTTCGTTTTTGAACCTTGATGGAAAACCGCGGCTTGAAGCTGAGAGTCTCTTGCTGCCCTATGTCGCTGTCTTTCTGAGTTCCTTGCTTTTCATCGGCTCCTTTGCCGTCATCTTCCGCTTTCGCTGGGCTTACTATTACGGGCTCGTGCTTTCGATCATTCTCCTGCCGCTCTTTCCGATCGGCACGGTTCTCGGAGTGGTGGGAATTCGCTCCCTCGTCTGCTCGAAAAGAGACTTCGGGATCTAGCTTCACTAAGCGAGGTGCTTGGTGAGTGAGGAAATTTTTCCCCCGCAGCGGGGCTATTCTTCCGCCTTTGGCTTTTCCTCCTCAGCGGTCTCGGCTTTATCGTCGGGCCTCGGAATTGCGATGGGTTTCGTGACAGCGGTGATGCGCTTGCGGGGAGCCTTTTCTCCTTCCGGTGGAGCCGTCTTGCTATTAGCACCGCCTGGAAATCCGGGAGGGAGTTGTGCGGGCCGCCGAGCGGGGGAGGTGGCACCCTCTCCCTGGAGAGGTATTTGAATCGGAGGCGTGGTTACCGCGGGTTTCGGCTTGGCCTTGGTCTTGTGCATCTTGTGGCGGTTCTTCAGGAGCGGGTTGACGACAAAATTATTCACGAGGTAGTGGCGGCCTTGGAAGGCTTTGTGTTCTTGGTAGCGGGCTTCGGTGATGCGCTGGTTGGCAACGAGAGCTTGATAGCCAGCCTTGTCCGCATCGCTGGCGTCATCGGCCGGTTTTGCAGGGTCGGCAGGACCGGTGAGGAGCTTGAAGCTCACGATGTAGTTCCGGTCATCGGTGCTCTGCGCCTGGTCATCTGCGGGCTCTTCTTGTGGGGCATCTTTTCTCTCAGGAATGATGGTGAAGAGGTAGGAGATGCCAGAGGCGGTCTTGATCGTAATCTCGCGAGCGTCTTCCACGACGGCACGCTTGGCGACTTCCTCGGGGCTGAGGAGTTCAGTGAAAGCGCTGGAGGCGAAAAGGTTCTTCAGGGGCTCAACGGCAGTCGTGTTTGTCTCAAGGCCTTCGACTAAGTCTTCTAGGGTGAAATCGCCCACGGCGGTGGGGCGCGAGACGGTCCAGGGAGGAAGGAGCTCGTTGTCTGGCTTCATGGCGATGCTCAGGATGCCTTCGATACCAGGGAGGACCTTGCTGATCCAGCTGGTGGGCTCGGCTTTGAGTTGACTGAAGTCTTGCTGGACGATGTAGACGCCGGAGTCATCGCTCGAGAAGCGGACGAAGCGGCCTGCGGTATTACCACGCTGACCGCCGGAGCTTTCGCGCGCTTTGCCGATGAAGATGGTCTTGGCGACCTTTCCTTCTGGATCAAGAAGGCTGAGTTGGCGTGGACGATCAGCTTCATCCTCAGCTTCGAGGTTGAGGC
>JALZWA010000040.1 GCA_023299815.1 Akkermansiaceae bacterium | reverse complement strand
TCGTGAGTTGGCTTCATTTCTTAGCAGAACAGTGTTTATTCGTAGGCCTTTAGAGGCTGATATCTTTCAAAATCCTACCTCCTTAAAATAGTGGGTTTTCCTGTAGCTACAAGGAGAATATGGGTTGAGAAGTGTGATATCAGGGATATTGCGGGGAGGTTTTCGCTCTCAGGGAATGGGGTGGATATCATGACTTGGTTTTGGCGGCAGGGAGGCGGATTGAGATGAAGGGGGGGCTGAGCTTGGTCAGAGAGAGAGGTCTTATTTGTCCTATGGTTTTGGCTTGGTTGATCAGCGGCGAGGGCGCCACGGCTCCTTTCTTGGTTGAGGGAGGGGAGTCGAGGAAAGAGGGTGGTGCGACATAAAAAAGCGCGCTCCTTTCGGAACGCGCTTTTGAGAATTGATTGAGCGATGGTCTATTGGACGACGGTGATGGTGCCGCCCTTGGCCATCTTGCGGTAGATGTCATCTACGACGGTGTGCGGGGTGCGCACGCAGCCATTTGAACCTGGGTAGCGGTGGACGTAGCCGGAACCGTGCATGCCGATTCCGTCACCTGTCATGCGCATCCAGTAGGGGAGGGAAGCGCCGACATACTTGTCCTTAGGTCCGCGATACTTGCGGCGGTCGCCACCGTGGACACGCTTGCCCTTGTAGTAAGTGGTGCCGAAGAGGTTAGAGCGCTTGTCTGCGATCTTTTCTTGAACTCGGAAGGTTCCGGTAGGAGTGCGCTTGCCAGCTTTGCCGGTGCAGACTGGGGTATCGATGGCAACTTTCTTATCAGGGCCCACGAGAAGCTGGGCGCGCTGATCTGAGAGGTCGATACGGACAGAATTGTTACCTTGAGTGGCAGAGTCATACAGAGCTTGGTTCCGGTAGACGGCCGAGGTCTGCTTGTAGTCCGAGCGAGCCTTGAAGGAGTTGTAGGAGCTGGTTTTGGTGCTGGAGGAAGATCCACCAGTATCTGAGCAGCTGCTGAGGAAAGCAGCACTGGCTGCGAGGGCGAGGAGGGAGATGATTCGTTTCATCGGTATGTAATGACGTGTGTTTAGTTTTGGGGTAATTATTAGGGCTGAACAGAGACTGTGGTGCCGACGCGGGTCTTGGCAAAGACGGTGGGAACGGCGCCGTAGTGGCTGCGGATGCAGCCGTGAGAGGCGTAGCGGGAGTTGACGTTTCCTTTGTGCATGCCGATGCCGTCATTGGTGAGACGCATCCAGTAGAGCATGGGAGCGCCCTCGAACTTGCCCCCGGGAGGGACTTTGTCCTTACGGGAGTCAGCATTGCTTTTCACTTTGGCTCCGGCTGCATTATAGATGCTTCCGTAGAGGTTAGAGCGCTTGTCTTTGATCTTCTCGGTGATCCGGAATTGCCCGGTGGGGGTGTCGTGTTTGTCGCGGCGGCCTGTAGAGACGCGGTAGTCCATTGCAACTTGGTCACCTACCATGAGAAAGCCTCGCTGGTCGGAGATGTCGATCTTCACTTTGGTGTTAGAGGAGTTCGCCTGTGCTAAGAGGGAGTCGTTCTTCCATGTGCGTGTCGTCCCGGGGTAATTCTGAGCTTTAAAGTGGTCATAGGTTCCTGCTGGGTAGGGGTTGACGAATTCGGCTTTCGCAACAGTGGCTGGCTTTTTTTCGACCTCAGGCGCAGGTTCAGATTGAGGGAGTAGGCTACAGCTCGAGAGGATGATTCCGGAGAATAGGGCGGCGGTGGCGGCAAGGAGGGGGTGGGCAGACATGGGGAGAATTTGCTTAACGTTGTCGAAGCATATCTTTGGTTCGTTTGAACAAAAGGGCAAGTGGTAATTTTTTGTGTGTTGGAAAAATAGCATTTAAGAATTGACGGGATTCTTAATTGCTGTTTTTCTAGCAGGGTGATGAAGATGAAGAAGATCCTTAAGAAGGGGAGCGGGCAGCTGCTTCTCATCGCCCTCGGGGGAATGCTGACGAGTTGTGCAAGTGATGTGGGCTCTTCGTATGGGGCGGTTCCCTTGGCGGCTCCGCCTGCTTCGATGACGGTGAGCGAGGGCCGAGCTGCAAAATCGAAGAAAGTTGCGGCGCCTCAAAATCGGCCGGGTCTGGCGACGGGCTTTGGCGAGCGCGTGGAGTCATCGACTGCTTACACCGATTTTCATCGTGCGAGCACCAAACCGCTGGCGCTCTCATCGCTGCGCTACAATGACAGTGTCGGTGCGGCCGCGATGGACATCGATAAATCAAGTCGTCGCTCGGGATTACAGCGGGTGAAGGGTGATTATGTGGAGTGGGGGGTGAAGAGTCGCCGGAAGGTTCTCTCAAGTTATCTCTCACGGGGAAGCCGTTTTGTGATCGGCAAGAAGGGGAGCAATTACTCGCTGCAGGTGAAGAACCGGAGTAAATCGCGGCTCGAAGCAGTGCTGAGTGTTGATGGCTTGGATGTCATCGATGGCAAAACGGCGAGCACGAAGAAGCGGGGCTACCTCGTTTATCCGGGCAAGACGCTTGAGGTGAAAGGTTTCCGGACGAGTGAGCAGGCGGTGGCTGCTTTCAAATTTTCTTCGGTGGGGAATTCCTACGCCAATCTGCGTCACGGTGAAACTCGGAATGTCGGGGTGCTGGGACTGGCGGTTTTTGCTGAGAAGGGGTTTGACCCTTGGTTCCCGACTTGGCAAGAAGCTCAGCGCCGCGGAGGGGCGAGAGCCTTTGCAGAAGAGCCGACTTATCGCGCTCGGACCGTGGTCACTGACTAAAAAATCTTATGAAAACAATGATGAAACTAATGACCGTCGCGATTGCGACTGCCGCCCTTGGAATGCTCACAAGCTGTGGATCTGCTCCAAATCCTGGAGCGTCTACTTCCACAGATGGATATATCACAGGAACAGGCAAGTAGGTCTGCTCCTTAGTAATGCAACCACTTAGTCCTTTTTGGGCTGGGTGGTTTTTTTGTTCAAGGTCTGAAGGTAGGCGCGGATGGCTTCGAATTGTTTCGCGGAGTCGCCATTTAGAATGTCGGGGCGCAGTCCGCTG
>JALZWA010000039.1 GCA_023299815.1 Akkermansiaceae bacterium | reverse complement strand
AAAAAGTAGGTGGTGCCATTGGTGAGTCCCACAGCCTCTCGAGTATAGGCGCCGGATTGCGCGCCGATCGAGATGGACTGGTTCCACGATTGCGGATTTGTCCCGCCATCGACGACGCCAAAGTAGATCGTGACCAGAGGAGGCTCCCCACCGGTAGAAGTGACCTCGCCATTGAGTTCTGCGAGCGTGAAACCCACTCCCGTGGCGGGGCGGTTCACGACCACCGGCAGATTAGGCGGTGGCAGAGTGGCAAAGCTAGCGGTGCTAGTGGCCCAGCTCTCTCCCGAAACATTGCTGCCAAATGCACGGAAATAATAAATCGTTCCCGGAGTGAGAGCGGACAGTGAAGTAGAAAAAGTCCCATCCTGGGAACCAAGATTCACGCTGGAGTCCCACGCCGCAGAGTTCGTGCCAGCATCGTTATCCCCGTAATAGAGGGTGACCGTTGGAGCATTGCCCCCGTTATCCGTAACTTCCCCACCAATCGTGGCTGAATTCGACAGAATATTAGCTGCTGGAATATTAGTCAGAGTTGGCGGCCCAAACACCGTGCCCAGCGCCCAGTTGATGGTATTCCTCAAAAGCAGCTCGCCATTGGCAGTCACATTATCCCAAGACTCGGAATTCCCACGGAGAAAACCAATGCGAACATCCCCTGCCGTTCCTCGTCCATTAAAAAAAGGAGTGCCTAACGGAATAACAAAAACCCCATGACTTGCACCATTCGCAAATGTCGCAATCTCCTCTACTCCTGCCGGTAAATCATTATCGAGTCCGCTTGCTGCAAATGCTGGGGTGAGCATCGAAGTCGTTGCACCTTGAACAATAGGATGAGCAGGGACGAGAAAGTTATCGTAAGTAGAAAGACTCAGTAAGGGAGTATTGTTCCCGTTGACCCAACCCCAACGAGTCGAGCGCATAATATGCGGAGCCATATTGATCATCGGGAGACTCAGCCCATTCCAATCAGCCGGTTTACTACCGCCATCGTAATCTGGGCTACTCGTCTCACGAGCCACGATGATCAAATCAAAAGCGCTCACATCACCGGGGCCATCGACACGTCTCTCTCGTGTCACCTCATGACCTTCTGTTACCAAAAAATCATTCAGACTTTGTGTTTCAACGTTGTCATCAGTGACCAGAAGAATATCGGCAGCCTGCGCCGCAGAGACCGCAGCAAGAATCAGTGATAAACGGAAAGTCAGGCGTGTAAGGAAGTTCACAATAAAAAAAGGGGGGGGATTTTAAATTGAGGTCAGGATTATCCTCCTCGTAAAGATAAGCAGGGTGGCTTGTTCATCAAGCCACCCTTCGATTTTAATCTATTTTAGATGCTTTGCACTTACTTACGTGAGCCGCGTTGAGCAAGGAAGAGAGCACTCAAGCAAAGAAGGCTCAGTGAGCTCGGCTCTGGGATCGCTAACGCAAACGTCTGGCCACCGTTGGTGACTTCGAAATTGGTCGCTCGATCAGGGTGAAAAAGCGCTTAGGTGCCACGATCCCCACCCTAGTCAAAGTCTGGATTCCGCTTCCCGTGCTTTCGATCACTTCGTAAGTCAGGGCGTCATCATTGTAGGGTGCCCAAAGTGATGGATCTTGTTCCGCTTCGAGATCATCCGTGCTGACCAAGTCATACTCCATTCCCTCCAAGCTATTCCACAAGAAGTCCAGAGCGCCCCCGCTGAAGTAATGCTCAAAATCAAACCACTCTCGAAGGCGACATTCCCATTCACCACGAGGTTGCACTCAGTCCCAAAACCATGTGCACGCTAAAGCACAATCCACTTAGAATCGCAAACATGGTGGTGCAATGTCCGGTAGATTGCTGGATCATTCTCGCCCTCGATGCCGACCACGCAGCCATCCTAAAAGAACTCTCACAAAAGATGACCCAGCACCACATCGAGTGACCTAGCAACTCAGTTCCCGTTCATCATCTCGGAATCAGCTCCGAGTTTCTTCGCCTTTTCTTGACTCTCTTTAGAGAGTTGATCGAACGGGTAGGCCACTCGCTTGCCCGTATTCTTTAACTCGAGTGTGGCCTTCCCTTTCGAGAGGCCGCGGAAGCGCGCAGTGAGAGAGACACCTTTGGCATTTGTCCATTCTTCCCACTCAGGCTCGACGATCTTCGGAGCTGGGCCGAACTGCTCGGTGACGAGACGGCCATCCTGAAACTTGAGAATCTTTTCAGGATCGAGTTCATCTGACCCCTTCTTTCCTTTTTCGCCATCGATCTTGGCTCCCTCGTGAATCCACTGTGCAACCGTCCGGATCTCTTTTTCAGTGAGACGCTCACCTTTATTCTTCGGAGGCATTGCGCCCTTCTTGTGCTCTGGCCAGACGACAGTAACGAAGAGATAACTCGCATCCCAATCGCCGGGAATCACGACGTCATTTTTCGCGAAGCGCTTGAAGAAATGTTCCTCGTCATCAAAGCGAAGACCGCCCTTCACTTTCTTGGCCTTGTCGCTGTGGCAATCGTAGCACTTTTCCTTTAAGATCGGCATGACGTCTTTCTTATAATCCAAGGCCGCTGCCGAAAGGACCGTGCATGCGAAAAAAATCACCGATTTCATGTTCTGATCAGGTAAAGAGTTTCTGCTCCTTCGTAAAGGCTAGCAATCCACGATTAGAATTCGGTTATTCCAATGGGTCAAAGCTCTCTATTTAATCAATGACACCCACTTCCAGTTAGTGCAATTATATGCACATATATTCGAAGAACCTCATGAAAACTCTCTCCTTGCTCAGCCTCTCCCTCCTTCTCGCCGCGCCTTTGCTGGCAGGAAAAGTGATCCTCCAAAAAGAAGAGGGTCGTCAGGCCGCGCTTCTTGTCGATGGCCAGCCCTTCGAGATCCACGGAGTTGGTGGTAGTGGAAGTCTAGACAAGCTCAAGACGAGCGGCGGCAACGCGATCCGCACTTGGGCAATCGATGAGAACACCGGAGCACTTCTCGATGAGGCGCAGGCAAAGGGAATCAAAGTAGCTCTCGGCTTCTGGCTCGGCCACGAGCGCCACGGATTCAGCTACACCGATTGGGATTCGAACATCGACCAAGCCGAGCGACTCTTCGCTGCGGTCCGGAAGCACAAAGACCACCCTGCCGTCCTCCTCTGGGCACTTGGCAATGAGATGGAAGGTTTTAAAGAGACCTCCAACCCCGCCATTTACACCCAGATCGAATACCTCGCCCGCGAGGTGAAAAAAATCGACCCTGATCACCCCATCATGACCATCACCGCGGAGATCGGAAAAAAGCAGATTCAAGGACTCAACCGCTTCTGCCCCAGCGTCGATATCCACGGGATCAATTCCTACGGTGGTGGCCCCTCCATCCCCGAGCGATATAAAGCAGGCGGCGGAGTAAAACCCTACGTCATCACCGAGTTCGGCCCAGCCGGAACCTGGGAGCGACCCAAGAACAAATGGGGCATGCCAAATGAAGCAACGAGCACGGAAAAGGCCGCCGACTACCGCAAGTCCTACGAAGCCTTCGCTGCCGATCCGCTCTGCCTCGGCAGCTTCGCCTTCATGTGGGGCACGAAGCAGGAAGCCTCCGCAACATGGTTCGGGATGCTTCTCTCCACGGGAGAAAAGGTCGCCGCTGTCGATGAACTCACCCAACTCTGGACCGGAAAGTTATCGGAGAACCTCTGCCCAGTCATCGAATCTCTCGCCATGGTGCAGCCCAATGAAGAGCTCGATCCTGGCGCGACGATCACGGTGAATCTTAAAATCTCAGACCCCGAAGATGATCCACTCGAAGTGCAGTGGATCCTCACCGAAGACTGGAAAGAAGTGGCCGAGGGTGGCGACCACCGCGCCTCCCCTCCCCAATATCCGGAAGCAATTCTGCCGAACTCCACTAACCGCACCGCGAATATCAAACTCCCCAATGGCGGAGGCACCTACCGTATCTACGCCTTCATCCGCGATGGCAAGGGCTCCGCTGCGACCGGAAACATTTCCATCAAGATCAAGGGCGAGCGCAAGCCAATCCTCGCCGAAGCACTCGCTACCCCAGTGGAGATCACGGGCGCGGCTGAGAATGGCCCTTGGGCTCCCAGCGGATGGATGGGCAACACCGAAAAACTCACGATGGACGAAGCCTGGACCGAGAATACCAAGGTCGGCAAAGAGTGCACCAAGGTAAGCTTCCAGAGTGATTCCGGCTGGGCGGGAGTCGTCTGGCAGCATCCCTCTGGCGACTGGGGCGATGCTCCCGGTGGGTTCGACCTCACCGGTGCAACCAAGCTCAGCTTCTGGGCACGCGGGAGTGACGGAGGCGAAAGGGTGACGATCGGGATCGGAAACATCGGGAACGACAAGGTCTACCACGACACCTTTACCGATAAAAAGGAACTCACCCTCGGCACCGAGTGGCAGCAGTTCGAGATCGATCTCACGGGTAAGAACCTCACCCGAATCAAGTCTGCTCTCTACTTCACCACAAGTTCGACCGGTCAGCCGCAGACCTTCTTCCTCGATGGAGTGACGATCAAGTAGACTGATGATTCAGGAAGAATCCTCTGAATATTGAGACAATTAATCCCGTTATAATCGCTAGACGGGTGACCATTTCTCCGTAAATATCTTCATATCATGAACTCTAGATCATTTCTTATCGCCACCTGCGCCGCTTTATTTGCTGCCGCACTTCCAGCTTCTGCCCAAAAAACTCCGGCTACTCCTAAGGATGTCGCCGCTGCTCCAAAGGACGCGGAGAAGACCAAGTCTGGACTGAAGTCAAAGGTCCTCAAGGCAGGAAAAGGCGAAAAGCCAAATGCCACCGACACCGTCACCGTCCACTACTCAGGCTGGACGACCGATGGCAAACTCTTCGATAGCTCCGTGAAGCGCGGCAGCCCCGCAAGCTTCCCGCTCAACCGCGTCATCAAAGGCTGGACCGAAGGAGTCCAGCTCATGAAAGTCGGCGAAAAGCGCCGCTTCTGGATCCCTGCCGATCTCGCCTACGGAAATAACCCCGGCGGTGGACGCCCCGGCGGCCTGCTCGTCTTCGATGTCGAACTCCTCTCGATTAAGTAATCAATCACTTCAAGAAAAAGCCGGTCCCGCTCTAAGCGGGACCGGCTTTTTTGTGGGGAAATGTTTTAGCCCTTCAGCGGAGAGAGCTGGATCGTGACGCGCCGGTTCAACTGACGACCGCTCTCGCTGCTATTGTCAGCAGCGGGCTGATCAGGACCTACGCCGGTGACCTGGAAGCGACGAGAATCGACCTTCTGATCCTTCAGGTAATTTGCGACGTTCCCCGCGCGCGTCTGCGAGAGGCTGTAATTATAATTACGAGCGCCCACGTTGTCGGTGTGACCGGTGACATCGATCAAAGTCTTGTTATACTTGTTCACCACTTTCGCGACCGAATTGAGAGTCGAGAAAAAATCAGGCGTAATGCGCGACTCGCCGGTCGGGAAGGTGATATCGCCCGGCATATTGAGAAGCACGTTTTCTCCCTGGCGCGTGACACTCACTCCCGTGCCTTGGAGCTCTTGACGAAGCGCCGCCTCCTGCTGATCCATGTAGTGCCCGATTCCACCACCCGCCAAAGCACCGATACCCGCGCCGATCAGCGCACGCTGACGGCTATCCGTGCCACCATCTCCGGTGAGCGCGCCGATGCCCGCTCCCAGAAGTCCACCGATCGCAGCACCATTGAAAGTTTTGGATGGCTGAGCATTTCCGGTAAAGGGATTGGTAGTCTGCTGACACGAAGTAAGTGTGAGAGCAGCCACGAGGGAGGGGATCATGACTTTCGCAATAGTTTGCATGAGCAGAAGATAGTTCATTTCCCTTAAGAAAGCAAAAAACGATTCACCTTTGTTCATGAAAGGATGTCCGTGACAGCGGTGGGCGCTTTTGCTCTCCTTAGCCGATGCCACCGCCCCTTTTCCCTCAGGATAAAAGCCACCTCAAGACCCTCGTCATTTGCCATAACGTCATGGCGGGGCTCAGCGGCGCAGGCTTACTCTTCATCCTTCTCCACTTTGCTCTCATGTCCACCATCTTCATGAACCCGGAGATCCAGGAAGAGATGGCTAATGACGGCGTCCCTCGTGTCTTCGTGCCCGTGATAGGCATCTTCTACGGTGCCATGATTCTCATCGCCCTCACCCTGGTCATCATCAACATACTCTCCGCCCGCTATCTCGCGGCGCAGAAAAGACGAACCTTCTCGATGGTCACCGCTGGGCTGAACTGCCTCGGAAACATTCCGGGCATCGCGCTCGCCGTCTGCACCTTCATCGTGCTCTGCCGAGACAGCGTGAAAGCTGCCTACGAGCAGAACTAGAGTGCCGAGATCGCGCGCCAGACTTGCTGGCGAATCTGCTCAAGATAGGGATTGCCTAGATTACGAGCCTGCACCGCTTTGACCACTTGGTCTGTCACGTAGCTCGCAAGAGCTTCCATGCGGCCAAGAAGTTGGTCTCTGCGATATTTCGCAAAAGTTAGGCCCTGCACTAACTCAGTGAGAGTCTCTTGAAGTGAACTCATGCGCTGAGCGTCGAGCCCCGAGAGCGGCTGATCATCCTCGCCAAGAAGCGGAGCCATCATTTCAAAGAAGGGCTCGGCCATCGCCTTGAGACGCACATACTCTTTCTCAGCTTCAGCAAGCTCCACCTTAAGAGACTGGATCCCTGTGAGATTTTCGCTCAGGGCTTCTTGGACTAACTTAAACTCGCGCTCACCCACCTGCCCATTCCCGATGACATCACGACAGCGCTCCAAACAAGTAGTAAGGGCATGGTCTGGAATTTCGTCACAAGCACGCACTGGCAGATCAGGTTCATTACTGAAACTCTCTGTCATGCGCTCGGTTAACGAGGCGACACGAGAGGCTGAGCTATCGTCGATTAAAAAGGGGTTTTCAAAAGGGGATGGATTTTGAGACATCGAGAAGGGAGAATTGGGGTTCTTCATCGGGGTTTCGTTTGGATTGACTAGCGCCGGATCAGCACTAGCGAGAAATTAGTCAAAACTCTTAACTCGGACAAGTAATTTTTAGTTTAATTCTAATTTTTACCCCTTGAATTCAACTTTTACGTATTAAACTTGCGCTATTTTTTAAAAAATACTAGCTTCCGGGCATGGCGCAGTCCTCAAAATTAGCAAATCTCGCAGACGAGTTGTGGAAACTTAGTGTGGAAGAGCTTGAAGGTTTTAGCGACGTAGTATCTAAGATACTCGAAACAAAGTGCACTTTGCGCTCCGCAGAGGAAGGAAGCGTGGTTTCCCAAGATCGCGCTGCGGCCGACGATTTACGTGAAATTAGACGCGCTCTAGAAGATACTAGTATTTCTCTCTCAGGGCCGGAATCTGTCCTCATCGCCGCCTTTTATAAGCAACTCGAGGGAGCTGACGCCCTCGACACCCGCGCCTTGAATATCACCCTCGATAGTTATGGCCGAAAGCCCTCTAACACCACAACGACCGTGGAAAACCTCGAAAAGAAGGGCCACATGGAGATGATTACGGGCGATAGCCTCCACGCCCACAAGTCCTTCCGCCTCACGGACGCAGGAACGAGCGAAACTCGCGAACTTCTTGAGAGGCTTGCGCGGCAACGAGACTAATTTTCGGCATCTCCCTCATCACGAGATGAGTCTGCCCCGAGAAAGAGCCTAGGGAACGTGATTCCCTTGATTTCGCCTTTTAAAATGGGAGATCCCCCGCTATTTCTCCTCTGCCTCACTGGCGTCTCTCCATATCTCTCCCTTTTATTATGCCTATCAGTATTGAAATGCCCAAGCTCTCCGACACCATGGAGGAAGGAACCGTCGTTCGCTGGCTCAAGAAAGAAGGCGAAGAAGTAGAAATCGGAGACATCATCGCCGAGATCGAAACCGATAAGGCCACGATGGAAATGGAAGCCTTCGATGAAGGAACTCTCTCCTCCATCTCAGTCCAAGAAGGCGGAAAAGCTCCCGTCGGCTCCGTGATCGCGATTCTCCTCGAAGATGGCGAAGAAGCAGGAGCAGCCTCCGCCGCGCCTGCTGCCTCGGCAACACCTGCCACTCCCGCAGAAACATCCGCACCTGCTGCTGCCACACCCGCCGTTGCACCTGCTCCCGCAGCTACCACTTCTTCTGATGGCTCACGCCTAAAAATCTCCCCACTCGCTCGTAAGATCGCCGCCGCAGAAGGCATCGACCTCGCGACCGTCACTGGCACCGGCCCAGGAGGACGCATTGTCAAAGCAGACCTCGCAGGTGGTTCCGCCTCGGCCCCAGCGCCCGCCGCTCCTGCCGCCGCACCAGCCAAAGCAGCTCCCGCACCCGTCGCCATCTCCCCTGTCGCCAGCGGAGAAGATAAGCGAGTCGAGCTCTCCTCGATGCGTAAGATCATCGCCGATCGCCTCCTCATTTCTAAAACGACCATCCCGCACTTCTATCTCCACCTCGAGGTCGACGCCGCTCCGCTCATGGCCCTGCGCAAACAGATCAATGCCCAAGCGGAAGCAACCCACGGAAACAAATATTCCGTGAATGACTTCGTCGTCAAAGCCCTCATCAATGCTTCAGTTGCCGTCCCCGAAGCGAATGCTTCTTACAATGGCGACCACATTGTCCAGTTCGCCCACGTCGGCATCTCCGTTGCCATCGCTGTCGAAGACGGCCTCGTCACCCCCGTCGTCAAGAATGCCGAGCAGAAGTCCCTCCTTGAGATCTCTCAGGAGATCAAGGAAATGGCCGTCCGCGCTCGCGACAAAAAGCTCATGCCGAATGAGTTTGATGGCGGCACCGTCACCATCTCAAACCTCGGCGCATGGGGTATCGAATCCTTCGACGCCATCGTCAACCCGCCACAAGCAGCCATCCTTAGCGTCGGCGGCATCAGTGAGAAAGCCGTTGTCAAAGACGGCGTGATCGTCCCAGGCCTCCGCATGAACCTCGGCGTCAGCTGCGACCACCGCGTGGTCGATGGCGCAGTAGCCGCCAAGTTCCTCGGCGAGATCAAGCGTCTCATCGAGAACCCAGCGCTCATGCTGGTTTAAAAACTAACTCTCCTCCGGCACCAATACCTCCAGTTCTTCGCAGAGATCTACGAAGTCTGAGAGGTTGTAAGTCACCACTCGATCGCAAGATGCCGCGACTGCTGTGACGGCATGAAGAAGATCATGAGTCCGTCCACCTCTCACTCCTCGCTGACGTGCCTCCGCTAGTGCCGCCAGAGTTTTCTCTGGGCTCAAATCCTTAATCTCAAGATTCCGCGATAAATTCTCGATCAAATCAGCGGCTTCATCTGCATCCACTCGGAACCCGAGCCTCCCACCAGTAAGGGTCGAAAAAATCTCCGCGAAAGCATGAGTCCGAGTCACCCTCTTCGCCCTCCAGAAGCACTCAGCCACCTCCTCATCCTGACAAGCCGCCACCAGTGCCGAGCTATCCCAGTAATCCCTCATCGCGCATCACGGTCCGCCCGCATCGCATTCACAAGACGCTTCCGATCCAGAGGAGCCTTAATGATCTTCCGCCCATTCTTGGTCACCACCTTAGCAAGTGGCGCATCATCCGGCGTGATTCGGCGAAAAATCACCTCGTCCGCCCTCACCGTCTCTTCCAAAAAGAGATCCCCCGGTGAGAAGCAGTCTGGAAAGACAACCCTCCTCCTTGAATCTAATTTTCTAACTTCGGCCATAATGGGAATTTCCCACACCTCGCTCTTCTTGTCAATTCCATCCTCCCAGCCACACTCCACCAAATGCTCATCGCCTTCAACAAGCCCTACGGAGTCCTCAGCCAGTTCAACGAGAACCCGAATGCGGACAACCAGCGGACTCTGACGGAATTCAACTTCCCTCCAAAATGTCTCCCGCTCGGGCGGCTCGACATGGACTCGGAAGGGCTCCTCCTTTTCACTGATGAAAAGGCGCTCGAGAACCGACTCCTCCACCCGCGCTACAAGCACCGCCGCCGCTACCTCGTCCTTGTCGAAGGGGTCCCGGATGAAGAGGCCCTCGAAACCCTCCGCAGCGGCACCCTTGAGATCCAGCATTACCGCTGCCTCCCCTGCCGCGCTAAACTTCTCAAACAGGCCCCCGATTTTCCGGACCGTGACCCACCCATCCGCGTCCGCCAAAAGATCATCGACTCCTGGATCCGGCTCGAACTCCGCGAGGGGAAGAACCGCCAGGTCCGCCGCATGACCGCCGCCGCCGGCTATCCCACCCTCCGCCTCATCCGCGAGGGTATCGGCGCCTTCCCACTTGGCGACTTACCAATCGGCACCTGGAAAGAGCTAGATGAAGACGAGCGCGAAGCCGTCTTCGCCCGTGGGCTCTAGTCCCGCTCAGAATTGAACAAGACAAGCCATTCTCAATCTGCTACCTTCGCTAAACGAAGAACGTTCTTGAAATCGAACAGGTGATCGCAAAATTGCCTGAATCTGATCGCTCTTATCTTGCCAAGAAACTCCTCGGCAGCCTCGGTGAACCTGAACCTCCCAGCCCCGAAGAAAAGCAACTTCTAGAGCGTCGCTCTGAAGGCATCAAGTCCGGTCAAGTTCAGCCACTCAGCCCCGGCGAACTTAAGGATCGCCTCCAAGGCTCATGACGAACCTCATCATCCATCCGGAGGTCGAAAACGACCTGAGGTAAGCCCGCGATTATTACAGCAAGATCGACCCAGAACTAGGACAGCGCTTTTTGGATGACATCTTATGAGGTGATCGAATCCGCAAGAATAAGTTCTCTGATCTTTCGGACGGTGTGGCGGCAATACCGAAGAGCCTTATGCCATCACTTTCCCTACAAAATATTTTTCGAGATTCTTGAAACTGAAAAAGCAGTTCACATCATCGCAGTGAGAAGCCAGCTTGAGCATCCTGAAAAGTGGCAAGAGCGCTTATAAAATCAATTTTTACGCCGTCAGAATCAAAAAATGAAACCTCTCATCCTCCTCGCCCCCCTCGTCTCGATCGCTGCCGCCATCGGGCTCGTCGACACCTCCAAGGCTCCGAAAGTCGGACCCATCTCAGCGGAACTTCGGGAGAGCTTCGACCTCAAGCCATTCTACAAAAAGGCCCTCGTCATCGAGACCTTCCCCATCCTCTCCTCAGAAAAGGTCCCTGACGCATCGCTCTACGAAGCGGGCCACATCATCCAGACGATGCTCAAGAATCGACCCGAGATCCTCCGTGAACTCGGAAAGAATAAGATTCGCTACTCCATCATGTCCCTCGCTGAGCGGACCACCGACATCCCCGAGCATTCCGATCTCACCCCGCCCGAATACTGGAACCGCCGCGCTCGCGGACTTGGCTCCACGCCCCAGCGCCCCTCCGTCTCCTGTGGCACCGAGAACCTCCTCGCCAACCCCGGAGACCCCTACTCGACCGAATCTATCTGCGTCCACGAGTTCGCCCACGCGATCCACGACACCGCGCTCAAGACGCTCGATCCCACCTTCAACCCACGCCTTTTAGCCACCTACAAATCCGCGATGGCACGCGGTCTCTGGGCCGAGAAATATGCCGCGACAAACCACCATGAATACTGGGCCGAAGCAGTCCAATCCTGGTTCGGCACGAACCGCGAGGACGACCACGATCATAACCACGTCAACACCCGGGCCGAGCTCATCGCTTACGATCCCGCCATCGCAAAACTCTGCGCAGAAATCTTCGGAGAAAACGACTGGGTCTACCAGCGCCCCGATCACCCCTCGCGCAAGAACGAGCCTCATCTCAAGGACCTCGACCGCTCCAAGCTCAAACCCTTCGCGTGGGGTAAAGAAGAGCAAGCGGCCTACGACGCACTCCCGCCGAGGAAGTAAGCGTCTTTATCAAGCTACTGCACCGGCAAAGTCGGGTCGCCGAGAAGGTTCAGCTCGCTGATTCCTTGGTGGTAGGTTGCTGATTTTTTTGCGTCATCGGCGAGGCCTGCCTTGGCGGTGGCGAGAGCCAGTCCTGCGGTCTTCTTTTCGCCGAGGGCGGCGATCCAGAAGCTGGTCATGGTCTGGGTCGTGCCATCGAGCTTGCCCTCACGTGACATGAGCGGGAAATCCTTCTTAGGATCGTGAAAGTGCGGTTTGCCCTCGCGCGCGGGGGCTACGATGATAACGGCGCCGCCCTTTGGCTGACGGAGCATGGCCTCGGAGATGGAGGGGTCTTTTTTGGCATCAAAGTGGCCGGTAAAGCAGGAGACGGTGGTGATGACGAGAGGCTGCTCTTCGTTCGTCAGCGCGTTTACGTTGGAGTAGGTGAACGACTCATCGTTTTCAAGGACCCAGCGGTCGATGAGCCCATGCCCATGGAGATGCCACTTGGAAACCTCTCCGCTGGTGAACTTCTCGGAAAGATTTTCGGGAGAGAGATCATAGGAGCCTTTTTCACCATCGCCATCCCATGAGGTCATGTCATTGAAGAAAAAAGAGACCTTTCCCGCCGGCCAAGCCTCAGGAATGATCTCGCTGCCCGCGCGGTAAACCTTCGCATAAGCCCCGCGGACGGTGCAGGTGAGCGCGAGTTGAGGGGACGGTTCCGCCGCGAGATAAGCGGTCACCTTTTCGCCGTAGGCAGCGATATCCTCCGCCGTGCGCACGGGAATTCGGCCAATCGCGACACTGCCATCCGGGTAAGTGATGGCTTCACGGTCATCCACAAATTCGCCGTAGGCACCATCACCATCATGGTCCCAATTGTTGGAACTGATGTAGTAGAGATCGCTCGGAATATCGCGGTCATTTCCCCACATATTTTGATGAAAGGTGTCACGGTCTGGAATTAAGCCCGCATCACCCTCGCTATCCCCTCCCAAGATGATGCTGTGGAAGGCCTTCCTCTCAATGTGCTCGCGCGCGCAGAGGCGCATCTTCTCCTGAAGGTCAGGCCCATTGTAATCCTTCGCGATTTCATCGGTCGTGATGACTTTCATCGCCACCCCCTGCTCCTTGCGAAGGTCGGCATAAGATTGCCAAGCTTCCTGAAGCTCAGGTGGGCTAATCAAGAGAACCTGCACGGCACCCTCCCCAAACACCGGAGAAACTAGAAAAAGAGGAACCACTCTTCGAAAAAAAAACATCATCGTTAACAGAAGCAAATCCCACCCTAGGCTACGAGAAAATTTCCTCTCATCCTCATAGAACATCTACGCTCTCATGGGATTTTTTATATTATTAAAAAACTAACCAGTTGTAAGGACTCTAAAAAGGGTTCGGTAGAGATCCATCTACACCATTCTCCCCCGAAATTCAACTCCTCTACCAATACGCGATATGGTGCGTCTTTTGAGTATCTGGTTCCTCGCGACAGCCACTTGCTGGCTTCTTGCAGAAGAACAGACTCCCCCACTATTCGATTGGAATGGAGAGTCATCTATCTCTTACCGTGATCGCTTTGATCTCGACTTCAGCAACGCAGATTATGCTGCTGGTTTAGACGATAAAACTTCGGAAGATCTGAAGGGGTTCGACTGGGATCTTAAAATCGAATTTGCCCAACTTGAGGAAATCATTACTGAGGCTGGGGCAAAACGTCGTTTTTCCGAAGATGGTTTTTCTGGAAAATTTTCACCTTCAGAGGCTCCGCCAAGATCCGATCTAGAAGACGGAGAAATGAAAATCGTTGATCCTAGTCTTGAGAGCCTAAGAGGTGACAAACTCCAGCTCAACACACTCTTGAAAATGGGCTCTTGGGCGACTTGAACTTCGAATCACTACCCGGACTTCATATCACAATCGTGGTCATCGCTCTCATAGGGACCTGTGCATGGAGGCTACGTGCCTAATTTGAGCTCTCGGAATCCTTCGCGCCTCTGAGCGCACATCGCCCCCCCCAATAAAATCTCTCATTTTGCTGCTTTATCCCTAACAGGGGAGCCTTTAGGTTACCCATAATGACTTTTAAGGTAATCACAACTAGTTGCCTGTCCGCACTTTTCCTCTGTTCATGCGGCGGCGTAAAGAATGCGGGTTTAAATTTTACCCCTCAGCCCCTTGCATCCGATGGCGGAAATGCCAAAGAGCGTGAGATGATCGGAATTATCAGGGGGCATCCCTCGCAAAAACGAAAAACCCTCAAATACGATTCGCGTCTCGCCGCAGCAGCCCGGTCAAAAGCGCTCGACATGGCACGCCGTAATTACTTCGGCCACGAAGACCCAGAGGGAGTGGGCGCAAACTTCAATGTCGCCGCCGCCGGATACCACCTCCCTCCCGCCTACATGGCTTTTAAATCAGGAAATCAGGTTGAGTCTCTCGCCGCCGGAAAATCTGATGCTAAGAAAACCTTCGAGCAGTGGATGACATCATGGACCCATGAGAGTCAGGTCTTAGCACTCGGAACATTCTACCGCCTTCAGACGAACTATGGAATCGGCTACGCCAATGTTCCCGGATCAACCCATCAGCACTACTGGGTCTTTGTCTCCGCTCCCCCCGAGCCAAATAACTGAAATGCCAAAAAAATAGCAATTAGGAGTGGCGTCACTTATTTATTTTGCTAAACTTTCGAATAAATCCAACCCAATAATCGTTTCTAAACTGATGAAAACATCCCGAATCCTTGTCACTCTTCTCGCGGGCGGAGCCTTAGTCTCCTGCACTCAAACTCAGCAACAATATGGTCTCGGCGGCGCAGCCGCTGGTGCCGCAGCAGCCACCTGTGCAGCAGGATTGCCTGATCCGTTCGTAACCACTGGCGCTGGCGATCCGCCGTTGAGCGCTGAATGTGATGCACCATTCATGTGGCTATGACCA
>JALZWA010000038.1 GCA_023299815.1 Akkermansiaceae bacterium | reverse complement strand
TGGAGACAACTCCTCTATCCTACTTAAAAACTCTGCGACTCTCTGTGCTAAAAAAAGACCGCAGCACCTTCAATCACCGCGCCCACTCCAGCCTCGAAGGAATTCATCACGATTATCCTACGCTGAGACTCAATCGTGCTTCGCTCGGGTAGAGATTTGCTTCGAAGCGGTTCATGACGAAGGCGTAGCTCACTCCTGTCTCGGGATCGGCGAAGGCGTAGCTGCCACCCGCGCCGGGGTGGCCGAAGCCTGTTTTCTTTGACCCCTGACGGAGCATCATGCCGAAGCCGATTTCGTTCTCGATCCGCTGGATCAGATCGAGGCCTTTGATTCGAGAGGTGGTGAGTTCGGCAAGGAAATCTTGCTTCAAGACCCAGTCGTAAAACTTCGCCAAGCCCCGCGCGGAGCCCACGCCGCCCATCGCGGGAAATCCAGCCTCCCAAGCGCGGGGTTGATTCATCTCACTCACACCTGCGAGATCTGAAGGACTAGAAAAGGCCTGTCGGGTGAGAGATGTTTTATCGAGGAGCGCGGCATAGAAGGCTTCCGGTTTTCCGCCTTTCCCTACTCGTGCGGGGACGAGTTCGGCCACGCGGTGATGCTCACTCTCGGGAAGACCGATCCAGAAATCGATCTGGTTTGGTGCGGCTATTTCTTCGTGGAAAAATTGACCCAAGCTTCGCCCATCGACGCGTCTAACCACTTCATCGGCTAAAAATCCAATCGTGCGCGGGTGATACCCATGCTCTCCGGCCTGCCACTTAGGTTCCTGTTTTTCGAGTGAGGCAATGACGGCCTCGCGGTCCCAGATCGAGGCCTTTTCATCGAGGCCCGCAAGGCCTCCTTGGTGAGAAAAGAGTTCCCCAAAATTGAGTTCGCTCACCTTCAGCTCCGGCCACACGCGCTCGACTAAGCTTTCCGAATCCATCCCCACGCGCTGCAGTGCCATGAGGACGCTCACCGCCATCGGGCCTTTCGTGGCAGACCACACCGGAGCAAGCGTCTCGCCATCCCAGGGAATCGTCTCACCCCGATCTCGCCAGCCGCCGTGCTGAGAGAAGATCTCCTCCCCGTCCTTCCACGCCACGAATGACGCTCCGAGTTCCTCTCCGGCGAGGAGTTTTTGAAAACGTGCTTCGATCATATCCCAAGCTCTCCTTGTTTCAGCTGGTCGTTTGGCTCGATGAGGGCTGCGAGATGGGTCGAGAACATGCGACACTCAATCAATTCCACATCCACCTCAAAGACCTGCGCGAGCGCGCGCCGATAGCTTTTCATCTGTCCGGCATAGCGTAAGATTAACTCATCCGCCTGAACCGCATCGGTCTTGAAATCGATCACTTCCACACGGGTGACTGCGCCATTTTCACGGAAGACGTGCATGCGATCCACGATACCCGTCATCCACCTGCCATCGAGAATGAGCTCCACCTGCTGCTCGCGGTAAAGCTTCCCTCCCTGATCTTGAAAGACCGCATGGAGCGCGGGAATCTTGAGCGCATCCTCCACGATCTTGCCCGCCTGACTGAGCGGTTGATCGGGAATTTCACCAGATTCAAGCCAAGCGATTTTCTCAAAGAGCTCATGCACCTCAGTGCCGATCTTCCGGCCCGTGCCACTTCCTGAAGCGAGGTCACCTTTATAAGAAGAAGGACTGCTCCGAGGCCGCAACGGGATCTTCTCGCCCAATGTCGGCGGCGTAATTTCTTTCGTCTCAGGACGATCCTCTACTCCCTCGGTCCACTGGGGGTCGCCGCACTGGAAGTCTTCCCCAGCGGCAAGCCGCACGAGGTTCGCCGGTGAGCGCCATGCTTCCTTTTCTTTCCGTGATGGCGGCTCGTTTTCTAGGAAGAGGTAAAGGCCACGCTTTGATCGCGTGAGGGCGACGTAGAAGACGCACATCGATTCGTAGAGCTGCTCGTCTGCCCAGTAAGCGCGCGCTTGCTGCAGTTCAGGGATCTGTTCGCGCGCCCACTTGGCAGGAGACTGCAGGAGCCAGTCGGCCCCTCGGGCGACCTTGAAGTAGCCTTCGTCAGGAATCTGGCTATCGCCCACCCCGGGAAGCATCACGACATCGAAGCCGAGACCCTTTGACTTATGAATCGTCATCACCTGCACCGCGGCGGCACCGGGGGCTTGGCTGACTTCGAGATCCGAGATCCAGTCGCGCGCGGCGCGGGGGCTTGAGTCTGGGCCAGCATCGAACTCAGCGAGGGCCGAGATGATATCGCTGGCACGGCGCTGGCCGTAGCCGGAAAGATCGGCCCATTCTGGTTCCACGAGATTTTCGATAAAACCAGAGAAACCTTTTTCCTGAACCTGCTGTAAGACGCCATCCCAGCGCGCGAGCCACTTGTCACCAAAGAGGTCATCGAGGCGTGCAGCCAGCGGTGACATCGCGATGACTTCTTGGGAAAATTGATCGGCAGGATCAGCGAGCCATTTCACGAAATGCGAGAGCGCCACGCCGATGGCATGATCCTCGCAAGGCTTGCGCTGGCCTTCTTCGATGACATCGAACCCTTCAGCACGCAGGAGATCGGCATAGTCCTCGACCTGCTTTCCGCTGCGCACGAGCACGCCGCAGCTGAGCTTCTTATCGCCGATCCCGATCGCCTTCATCTGCTCGATCATGGCCTCACCGCATTCGCCGCGCGCTACCGTGGTGACCTTTGCCTCCCCTGTGACATCAGGCTTTGCGGAAAGGTGATCTTCCCAGATCCAGCGCTCGTTGAGGCCTTTTCCAAAGAGATTTTCAAGGGCCTTCCCGTTGCCACAAATGGCATTCACCAACTCAAGGACAGCCGGGCAGGAGCGGAAGGATTTCGACATTTCCTCGATCTCAAGTCCGCCTTCATATTGCTTGGTGAGGTCATCGAAGAGGCTGACATCTCCACCGCGCCAGCCGTAGATCGCTTGCTTCCGATCACCGACCACGAAGAGCCCGCCTTCAGGGTCGCTGACAGCTTCGGTAACGAGTGATTCCAGTCCCTGCCACTCGGCGTAGCTCGTGTCTTGGAACTCATCGAGCAGCCAGTGATCATAGCGGCCATCGAGTCGGTAATCGACCAACTCGCGGCGCAGGCGGCCTTCTTCGCTACTCATGCCCTCGCTCAAAAGAAGCTTCACATCATCGAAGCTGAGCAAGCCCTTGCTTCTCAACTGACGTTCGTATTCTTGATCAATTTGACTGACGAGATCACCCACCGCTTGTGTGCGCGCCACTGCGGCGGCGAGTTCACAACGGATCGCGAGTGCGAAAAGAGCGCGCCATTTCTTCCAATCTCCTTCCGCGAGTTCCACCTCCTTCTTGCGGAAGAGGAGCTCGACCTTTTCCTCACCCAGCTGCTTGACCATCTGGGCCCCGAGCGAGTTGGTGGCAAGGGTGCGGCCGACGCTGTGGTTTTCGAAATTCTCGAGCTGCTTCGTGAGTTCCTTCGTCAGTCCCTCGTGCTTGAGCGAGTTGATGAGCGCTGTTTTTTGTGCGGCCCAATCACCCACCTCGGGAAGATCGGTAAAGACGTGAGCACCGCCGAACATCGCGGGGCTCACTCCTTTTTTCAAAATGCCGTGCCAGTCCTTGATAAACTCTTCGAGCGACTTCTGCACGCCCTGCTCGCCACGGCCTAAGGTGGCGCGGCGGAAGGCGTGGTAGAAGTCCTCGCGCTCGCTGAAGCCATCGCGCAAGACGCCTTCTAGGATTTCAGATTCGGCGGATTTCTTGCGCTCGCCCTGCAGGAGGTCAAAGGTGCCGCCACTCACGCCGAGTTCGTATTGGAAACCACGGACGATGCGGGCAAAGAAGCCATCGAGCGTCGTGAGCTGGAGCCGAGGAAGCGCCTTCACCACTTGCTCAAGGACTGCGGGGACATCAACCGGCCCACCGAGGTCGCGTGAGAGAGCTGCTGCGATCTCTGGATCGAGCGTGCCTTTCGCGAGCTTCGTGAGGACCGAGTCCGCGAATTCTCCAGCTGCTTTTCGAGTAAAGGTGAGCGCTACCATGCGCTCGGGCGGGACTCCTTCGAGCCCGATTTTTCCGATGACGCGATTGCCGAGTTGGTAAGTCTTCCCCGATCCCGCCGAAGCGAGAATCATGAGGTTCTTAGCGAGGATATTCACGCCGCACCTCCCTGCCACTCAACTGCCTTTTCTAAAAGACGCCCGTAAGCGAGACCGCCGAAGTCATCGTAGCGCGGCTTCTCTGCCGGCGGCCAGAAGACTTGTTTTTTGACCTGCTCCAAGACCCACTCGGCACAGCGCACCGCGGATTCCTGCTCCTCTTCATCGAACTCATCCCAGAGAGAAATTTTGACATCCGTCTCGGTCTCGCCGAGCGCGAAGTAGCCCACGGCATCGACCCGCTCGAGGGCGGCGGCATAAAATGGCACCTGCACATTTGTCCAAAGTTTCCCAGCAGGGGTCAGCACCTCATCCACTCCCTCAAGATGAACGGGTGGTTCTTTAGGGAGGTTTTTGACGTGCTCTTCGATGACCTTTTTGGCCTTCTTACTCGTCTTGTAATCCAGGACGCGGACGCGGCCGTCCTCGTGATGATCGATACGGTCCACCTGTCCGGTGAGCGTGACGCCCTCGATCGTGATGGAGAAATCCTTCTCCACCTCGACGACTCGCCAGCCTGCTTGGCGCTCTTTTGCTTGAGCCTCTGCAAACCACGTGAGCCGCTGACGCATCGCCTCGCTCTGGATGCGCACCGCGAGCGGGAGCGCCTCGCCGAAGCGGGCCACGACCACGTCATCGAGCGACTGATGCACCCACTTCTCGATCGCCTTAGCGTCCTCAAGATCGCGGGCGGATTCATCCAGCCCCCAGCGCTCGAGCACTTCGTGCATCACGTTACCAAAATCCCGATGATTCCACTCTGCACGCTCGGGCTCGGGCTGATTCATTCCAATGACTCGCTCAAGGTAATAGCGGAAAGGGCACGCGAGATATTTGGCAATGGCGGTGACCGACATGCGCTC
>JALZWA010000037.1 GCA_023299815.1 Akkermansiaceae bacterium | reverse complement strand
GGGGTGGTTCTTTTTCCGGCGATTGAGGATTCTTTAAAAACAGCGGGAGCGGAGGAGAGCTTTAATTCTGAGGGTTTGATTCCGCGGGCGATTCAGGCGCTGAAGGCTGCTCATCCTGAGCTGGTCGTGATGACTGATATCGCTCTCGATCCTTATAATTCTGACGGGCACGATGGACTGGTGGTGGAAGGGGAGATTATCAATGATGAGACGGTGAGAGTGCTGTGTCATCAGGCGGTTTGCCATGCCGAGGCGGGTGCGGATATTATTTCGCCGAGTGACATGATGGATGGCCGCGTGGCTGAACTGCGTGACGCGCTCGATGAGCATGGGCATGAGCAGGTTTCGATCTGCAGCTACACTGCAAAATATGCTTCGGCTTATTATGGGCCGTTCCGGGGGGCGCTGGGGTCGGCTCCGAAGGCGGGGGATAAGAAGACTTATCAGATGGATCCTGCGAATCGTCGTGAGGCGGTGCGTGAACTCCTCCTTGATGAGGAAGAAGGCGCGGACATTGTCATGGTGAAGCCAGCGGGGCCTTATCTCGATGTCATTTCAGAACTCCGTGAGCACACTGCGCTGCCGGTAGCGGCTTATCAGGTGAGTGGGGAATATCTCATGATCAAGAGCGCATCCAAAGATGGCTGGATCGATGAGGAAAAGGTGATGATGGAAAGTCTGATGGGGATCAAGCGCGCGGGCGCGGACATCATTCTGACCTACTTCGCGAAGGAAGCCGCGCGAGTTCTTACTCAGTAGGCTCTTTAGCCTTCATGCCGACGAGCTCGATCTCGAAGATGAGCAGCTGATTCGGCCCGATGAGGTCGCTGCGTCTGACTTCGCCATAAGCGAGATCTGAGGGGACGAAGATTTTCCAACGTGCCCCCACGGGCATGAGGGTGACGGCTTCGCGGAAGCCGGCGATGACTTCGTCGAGCGAAAGGAGGGTGGGTTTTTCTCCCTCAGACGCTTCGAATTCTACGCCGTTGAGTAAAGTTCCTACGTAGTGGATCTCGGCTTGGTTTCCTGCGACGACATCGTTTCCGGGTTCGAGCACTTGATACTGGAGGCCGCTCTCACGGGTGTTGATTCCTTCCTTGGCACCATTTTCGAGAAGGAAGAGTTCTTGCGCTTCTTTGTTGGTCTTAGCCAGGGCGACCTCGCGCTTGGTGATTTCGAGTTGGAGGAGTGAAAAGGCTTCTCGAATTTCTTCGGGAGAGAAGGGGTGTGCTTCTCCTTTGAGGGCGAGATCGAAGCCTTCGGTGAAGTGTTGGCTCACGATATCGTCTTTCTCAATGCGCTTGAGCTTCGCGCGGACTCCAGCTTGATGGCCGAGGGCCATCGAGATGCGCTCACGCAGTTCTTCTGCGCTAGGTTGCTTTACCTCCTCCTCTTCCTCGGCGGTTTGCGCCGAGAGGAGGGAGGAAGTGACCAGTAGGGTGAATACTAAAAATTTCCAACTCATCGAGTAGTAACTGAAAATGGCCAGAGACCATCGCCGCCGCAAGGGAAAAGAATCCTAGGACTCCATCTCAAGACGATAGCGGGGGATGCTGCTGTCGATCTCTTGGGCATAGCGGTCAATTCCACCATCGAGTCCCACGGTCGCCTTCAGCCCGTGGCCGCGGAACCAGGCGCACTGGTCAAGGACTGAGCGGCCTTGGTGATCGAAGAGAATAATGAGTGTGTCCTCCTTTGCGTCTGCAAAAAGTTCCGTCTGCAGCTCCTGCGTCATCAGCTGGGTATTCGGGAGGGTGATCGACTCGTGCTCCTCGCGGGTGCGGATGTCGAGGATGATGGGAGGCGAGGCGCTCTTTAGGTGCTCGGAAAAATCTGCTGAGTTGATCAGCATCTCGGCATCGTGTTGCTGGCTCTCGGTAAGGCAGGCAAGGACCTCTTCTACCTTGAGTTCATGCTTGGTGCAGACCTCCGCCAGAGTATCGCTGAGCTCGTAAGCACAGGACTGGCAGCCACCGATGTGGTAGGCTGAAAAGAGGGCTCTTCGTGCGCCGGGGTAGCTTTCTAGGAGAGATTCCATGCTTTGCTCTGCGTCCATGCGGAGAAGATGACCGCGAAATCACCGAGGAGCAAGGCAGGGCCGCAAAGAGTTGGGTCTTTTAAAAGAGGTCATCTTTTGCCAGCTTCCAGCCCTATGGACTCGCACGACGATGACGAACCTAAGATTTACCTGCTGCCGAATCTCATGACGGCGGGGAATCTCCTCTGTGGCTTCTTGGCAATTCTTACGATTTTCAAGGGGATGCAGGCCGTTGATCTCGTCGCCGCTAAGCCCTTTTATGAAAAGGCGATGCTCTATATCTTCGGGGCCTGTCTTTTTGATCTTCTCGATGGCCGCCTTGCGCGTCTCGGGGGGCAGGAGTCTCCCTTTGGGCAGGAGTTTGACTCGCTTGCAGATATGATCTCCTTCGGGATTGCTCCCGCGATGCTCGTGTCTCGGGCTGTGCTCTCAGACCTCAGCTGGCCCACCAAGCTTGATCCAGAGGGAAATGGCGTGGCTTGGGCGATTGCATTTATCTATCTCCTCTGTGGCGGGATTCGCCTCGCTCGCTTTAACTGTCTTGCCCGCACCGGAAGTGGGGGACCGGACTTTCGAGGGATCCCGATTCCCATGGCGGCAGGTTTCGTAGCCTCTCTGACTTATCTTATTATTAGCATTGCTGAGCAAAAAGAGGGTCTCACCCTAGGGGGATGGTCTTATGTTCTAGCGCTCATGATTTTGGGGGTTTCGTTGCTGATGGTGAGTAATATCACCTATCCAAGTTTTAAAAAAATCGACCTGAAGACCAAGGTGAACGTCTGGACGCTCCTTGGGGCAGCATTGATTCTAGCTCTGCTTCTGCGCTTCCATCTCTATGCGCCATCCCTTGTGTTTATAGGGTATTTGTTCATTCCTTTCCTCCGGAAGAAGCCAAAGAAGCAGGAGGTGTAATCATCTAGTTAATCATCTGATGAACTAGATGGTTAATTTTTTTTAAAAATTAATTGACGTTTCTAACAAAGAAGCCTAAAAGATGTCAACTCAACGATCTTCACCCCATGAGAAACGTTCATTTTTTAAAATTCCTGGTCATTTTCAGCCTTCTTGCTGGGGGGCCTGCTCTTGCCGCTTCGCACACGGTAAAAGCCTCTGAAACCTTCTACTCGATTGCCAAGAAGCACGGCGTGAATGTCAATAATTTGATGTCTGCCAACAAGATCAGCGATCCGCACAATTTAAAAATAGGACAGCGCCTCTCGATTCCTTCCCTGAAGGTTGCTACGAAATCTACTAAGAAGACAGTCACCAGAAAGACAGTCACCAAGAAGTCTCTCCGAATCATCATGGATGCAGGTCACGGAGGAAAGGACAAAGGCGCTTACTGGCAGGGCGTCCGTGAGTCAGATCTCAATCTCCGAGTGGCACGCCGTGTCGAGAGCAGTCTGAAGGCTCGTGGCTACTACGTCTCCATGACCCGCCGCAGCGATGTCTTCCTCTCCCTTTCGAAGCGTGCTTCGATCGCGAATCGCTATCAGAATGCCATCTTTGTCAGCATCCACTTTAATGCCACCCCGAACACCCGAGTTCACGGTGCCGAGACTTTCTATGCTGGCGGGAAGAAGGGTTACTATCTTGCCTCCTCCATCCAGAAAGAACTCGTGAGCCGGCTCAAGGTGAGGAATAGGGGAGCCCGAGTCGCTCGCTTCACTGTCCTCACCGCCACTCATTGCCCCGCCGTTCTGGTAGAGTGTGGGTTCATCAGTAATTCACATGAGCGTGCTCGCTGTAAGACCTCGTCCTACCAGGCGAATGCCGCCGCTGCGATCGTCGCTGGAATCGAGCGCTACGACCGCTCTTACTAAAAAAGTCATTTTTTTCAGACGATTCCCCCCTCGTCTGACGCTGGCTTTGTGATGCAAAGTAAAAACCAGCAAGCAGTCATGACCTCCACTCCCTCGTGTCGGTCCATTTTTTTATCTCGTGACTTTGTGCCGCAAAGTAAAAGAATTCAAGCCTTCGAGATCCATCGGGCCACTCACTTTGGGATGTGTTTCGGGGTGCGGGATGCTCTCGCTCTCGCAGAGAAGAGCTCCCAAGAGGGGGATGTCACCATCCTCGGTGAGTTGGTGCATAATGAAGTCGTCCGCAAGCGCCTCCGGAAGGCCGGCGCGGCCGAGGGTGATCTCTTTGGTGAAAAGGCGGAGACCCGGGAGGTCCTCGTCACTGCTCATGGTGCTTCTGATTTCCAAAAAGAACGCTGGGCGCAGAAGGGCCATCTCGTGACCGATGCCACTTGTCCCCTCGTTAAGAAGGCTCACACCGCTCTTGCCACCCTCGTCGCAGAAGGCTGCTTCCCAGTCGTGATCGGCAAGGCGGGACATGTCGAAGTCAGGGGGCTTACCGGAGATTTTCCAAAAGCGGAGGTCGTGCTGAGTGAGGATGACATCAAAGCGCTTCCGCCCCAGCGACTCTTCGGGGTCGTTTCACAGACCACCCAGCCCAGCGCGCGGGTTCACGAGCTCGTCGAGCTCATTAGGCGGCACCATCCGACTAGCGAAGTTCGCTTCCGCGACACCGTCTGTCAGCCGACGAAGAATCGACAGCGCGCGCTTCACGATCTCGCCCGTCAGGTCGATCTCGTAATCGTCGTCGGCGGATCGAACTCTAACAACTCCCGCCAGCTTGCTGAGACCGCACGGAAGCTCGGCTGCCGCGCTCATCGGATCGCCACCGCAGCTGATATCGACCCGCGCTGGCTTGAGGATGCAGGAAAAGTGGGCGTCACAGCTGGGACCTCGACGCTGGGGACTTGCGTGGATCAAGTGATCGCACGCTTGGAAACTCTCGGGGGAAAGGTCGCCGAATGAATATCGCCCACTGGATCGAGCGCTTCCGCGAGAACGACCACGAGGAGCTCCTTGATTTCTCCGTGCCGGTGGACTTGGCGGCTCCTGTCCGTGAGGAACTCGGCAAGAGTCTCGCCATTTTTCAGCTCGGAGAATCGGGCGAGGGTTCCACGCTCTTTCGCTACGCGGAAAAGGTGGGAGCGACTTCTGGCTACGAGGACTACCCGACCGCGCTTCGTCTTTTTATCGAGGAAGAGCACCGGCATGCACGCCTCCTAGCCCAGATGGTGGAGCGCTTGGGTGGGACTCTTATCACCAAGCAGTGGAGCGCGGGAGCTTTTCGTCGCTTCCGCAAGCTCATCAATATCGAGTTTCATCTGCAGATGTTTCTCACCGCTGAGATCATTGCCGAGGCCTACTACGATCTCCTGCGTCGTCACTCAGGCGATCCCGTGATCACGCAAGCCTGTGGCCGCATTTTAAAAGATGAGGTGGGGCACCTCGGATTCCATGCCGCCTTTTTTCACTCCTGGATGTCAGGTTGGTCGCAAGTCACGAAGCGGCTCTGGCGGCTCCAGTGCCAGGGCATTCTGCAAGTGATCAAATGGGGAGTCTGGTTCGATCACCGGCGCTGCCTAACGAGTCTCGGTGTCACTCGAAACCACTTTTTCGACCGCGTCGCCCGAGCGGAGCGGAGCTTTCTCCAGCGAACCTTCATGAGAAGACTTCCCCGGCGCCGCTGCCCGATCGAGATGGCGTGACGGACTTATCGTAAGTGCGCATCGAGCACCTTCTTCAGGAGTTCGAGCGCACTTGCGACATCCTCTGATGTGACATTCAGCGGCGGAAGAAATCTCACCGTCTCTGGTCCCGCAGGTGGCACAAGGAGTCCCAAGCCAAGCAGCTCTTTGCAGAGATGGATCGAAGCCACCGCATCCTCAGGAATGGAAAGTTTACCCGCATCAAGCCCGATGCCTAAAAGAAGACCCGCGCCCCGCACCTCGGTGATCGCCGGATGATTCCACTCCGCAATCGCTTCCCGAACCTGCGCTTCACGTGCTTGCACATTGCTCACGAGATCTTCGGAAATGATCGTCTCGATCACCGCTTGAGAAGCTGCGCAGGCGAGCGCATTTCCGCCGTAGGTCGAGCCGTGACTGCCTGGCCCGAGCAATGGAGCGAGGGAATCTTTGACCCAGAAAGCCCCGATGGGGAATCCACCGCCCATGCCCTTGGCCCATGAGATGGCGTCGGGTTTCAGATCAGGCGAGATGACTTCCCAGCCATTGAGCGTCCCGGTCCGGCCCATGCCGCACTGGACTTCATCGAGCAGGAGGAGGCAGTCCTTCTCCCTCGCGATCTGAGCGAGCGCATCGAGGAATTCTTTCGTCACGATATTTACGCCACCTTCGCCTTGGATCGGCTCTAGTAAAAAGGCGACCGTCTTGTCGGTGATCGCCGCTTTGAGCGCTTCGAGATCATTGAGTGGGCAGTAGACGAAGCCCGGGAAGAGGGGGCCGAAGCCATCGTGGATCTTCCCCTGAGCCGTCGCCGACATCGCCCCGATCGTCCGTCCGTGGAAGGATTGATTGAAGGTGATGATCTCGTGCCGCCCGCTCTCCACCCCATGCCGACGGGCCAGCTTGATGAGCCCGTCGTTCGCCTCCGCACCGGAGTTGGAGAAGAAGACTTTTCCTCCGTCCTGCTGCACCACTTTTTCCACAATCACCTCCGCAAGCGAAGCCTGCTGCGGGGTGTAGTAGAGGTTCGAGCAGTGCATCAGCTGGCTCGCTTGCGCCGTGATCGCCGCGGTCAGCGCCGGATGACAATGCCCCAGTGAGCAGGTCGCGATCCCTGCGCAGAAATCAAGATACTCACGCCCCGTCTCATCCCACACGCGAGTGCCAGCGCCTTTTGCGATGGTGAGCGGGAAGCGTCCGTAGGTATTGAGGACGTAGTGGTCGGTCTTTTCTGGTATGGTCATGGTTTCTTGGAGTTGGTTTTTGTCATGGTTTGGGAGTGATTGGAAGTCTCACGATTGATCTTCCAAGTCGCTCCGAGAGTGATGGCGGCGCCGATGATTTCGATCAGCCCGAAGCGCTCGCCGAAAATCAGGCAGGACCCCAGCGCGGTCGCGACCGGCAGAAGCATTTGCAGAGAAGACCCTGTCGAGACATCGAGGTGGCGATAAGCGAAGGTCATTGTGAGCTGACCCCACGCGACGATGAATCCCGCTGCTATCAGAAGGAGTGTGGCTGTAGGAGAAAGTTCCATCGTAGAGCTTCCACTCACGGGGATGGCAAAGATGAGGCCATAGAAAGCCTGCGATCCATAAATGGTGGATCCGTGCTCGGTCTGGTGAAGCTTGCGGATCAGGACCACGACAGCCGCTGACCCAATGAAGGTGCCATGCGGTTGCAAAGTGTCAAAGTCGAGCGGGACATCGTGCATCGAGGCGGGCAATAGGCCAGAAGATGGGCCGCCGGGTTGGTATGCCTTGAAGGTGTGTCCGTCAGCCATGCCACCAGCGGCAGCGATCACGTCGGTGATCGTTGATCCGGCTGGGAGCAGATACACACCCGGTTTTGCCACGCGACCAGAGACGGAATAGGATCGTAACCCCTTGCGTCCGTTCAATTCTGTTGTGTTCAGACATTCCGGGCCTTCACGCACCACGCGGGCAACCCAAAGCAGGGTTTCAACGTTGTGCACCAGCGTCGGTTTGTTGAAGATACCGACTTGGGCCACGAAAGGAGGGCGGTGACGCGGGATGCCCCGCTTGCCTTCGATGCTTTCGATCATCGCGGATTCTTCGCCGCAGATGTA
>JALZWA010000036.1 GCA_023299815.1 Akkermansiaceae bacterium | reverse complement strand
CGAATTGCAATGATTTCCCGTCTTTAAGGAGTAATTCAACTTTTCGTTGAGGTGTGTCGAGCCCGTAGGTCCCGAGGGCGATGGCATTATCATCCTTGAAGCTTAGAATTTCATCGACGAAGAGCGCCTTGAAAAGGACTCCAACCTGCTCTTCGTTCGCCGGCCCCTGATAGCCGGGCAGAGTGGCGTGCCATCGTTGAGCCCGCTCGTGGGGATCGTATTCCAGAGAGAGGCTGAGGTCTCGGCCGCGAGAATCGCTGATCTTGAGCTCTTTGATCTGAGCGATATCAAGCGCAGTGAGCGTGCGACTTCTGAGTTCATTGACATTATTAGGAAGGAGATCAAGGGAGGCCCGCGGGAGCTTTAGGATAGCGGGGCGCTTTTGATTTGGCCCGGTCCCTATGATGCTGGAGATCACTTCGGCATCCGGCGTTTCCGGTGGATAGACGAAGACGGAGGTGGGATTTGAAATGGAGCCATCTGGGAGAAAGAACTTCACCTTGATGGTCTGCGAAAGGTTCTCAGGAAGGGGGTCGGCGAGCGCCTCGCTGGATTCATCAAGCACGGCAGTGGCTCGTAAGGTGGTGAGCGCGCCGATAAGGCTCTTTACCGCATCAGGATTGGCCGCGAGATCGTAGGGCTTGGTGACACGCCAAGGGGAGTCCTTTGTGAGACGATCGCGCGCGATCACGATTTCTGATGTTCCCTGACTTAGGCTGATCTCGGCCGCATAAGCAGGAGGCCGGTAAAAGACGCCGTGGTTCCGCAGGAGGCGTAATTTTTGGTCAAAAAGACTCCGGATACCGACTCGTCGAATCGCAGAATTAGCGCGATCTCCACAGACGTAGAGGTAGTCCCGCTGCTCGCGTTCCGCCGGCCAGATCACTACCGTGGGGAAACTGTTTGTCTTCTCTTTCTCCGTCTTGCCGTAGAGCGAGGGGCCGTCGTCTTCATCGATCACGATGCTGCGCCAAGCGGTATAGCGGCCAAGATTGAAGTGGCAAAGAGGAGAGCCACCCTTGTCATAAAGCTGGAGTTCAATCTTCGATTCCCGCAGCCCGAACTCTGCGATATCATCGACGTCATCACGATCAATGACATCCTCGATGACAAGATTACTCGCAAAATTAACAATGGCCTGAGCCACAAGAGGATCAGCAATGTCGTTCCAAGGCTTCTCGACGACCCAAGCGCCACCAATCTTCTCCATCACCGCCTGCACGCCATCCGCGCTCAGGATTTCGATCCGCCCCACGTCATTAGAGTCGAATTCATAGACCTTATCGGAAACTCCCAGAGGAGGTGAACCGAAGAGACGGTAAAGATTTCCATCATGCCTCTGCAGCATGACGAGCCCACCCAAAGCAAGGGCGATGAAAACTAGGAGGATAGAGCTGAGGTGACGCATGGTCAAATTCCACTAAGCACGACGAGTGCTCCAGACAAAGAGGCCGACCAAGAGGAAGCCGGTCGGGATAAAGAAGACGATGATGTTTTGAAGCCAGCTCACCTCACTTGGGATCAAGTTGAGCTTCCGGCGCACCAATCCACGGGGTCCAATTCCCATGAGTTCCTCGCGGCCAAGAAGCCAGTGCGTCGTGTTCTTCATGAAGTCGAGCTGCTCGTTATTCAGCCGATCTGGGTTGAGGAAGTCACTCGTGGAGAGGATGATCATTTTTGAAACCGTCTCCTGTTCCACATCGAGGGTTGCATTCCCCTTAATGATTCCGGCACCGATGAAAAGGGGACCCGGTTGATCCGACGAGTCACTATAAGTCGGGTTCGGCTTCTTGTAATCGACCTCACCCCAGTATCCCGGAGCGGTTTCAATGACCGCGAAACAGCGAATGCCCTGAGTGACGAGATCTTCTGCACCCTCACGGACCTCGAGACTGGAGACGCGACCTTCAAAGCGGGTTGCTTTTCCTTCCAGAGAGACGGTGACGCTATTAACCGGCGCATTGACCGAGAAGAGGGCTTGGACTTGGCTATCGGTTCGCCCATTGGTGACTTTTAAAATCCGATCATCACGAGGAGTGACACCCGCGCGACGGAAAAAGGAGTTCAGGTTCACCAACTGCGAGGAAGGATCGAGGTAAGCGAGGATCGATGCATTCGGGCGCTGCCAGTAGTCCTCGATCATTTTGAGCTCCTTCGTGGTGAGATCATACTGGGGTGCCGCGAAGACGACACCTTCGGCATTCTCAGGAATCTGATCGATCTCAGAGATGCGAATCGGCGCGAGAAGGACGTTCAAGCGACCCATTGAATCCCCCAGCATATCAGCAGGGGAGCTGGAGTCGCTGGCATCGATGTCATTCTTATCCACGATGAGATACATGATGCGCGGCTTGGGCTCGAGTGCCGCAAGTAGATAGGATGTGAGCATTTCCTCATCCTGATATCCTACGATGCGTCGCTGCTTATTGTCATCGGTCCGCATCACGAGCATGTCTTGCACGCGAACGAAACTGAGGCCGGCATTCGGTGAAGCTGGGGCGACGGGTGGTGTGACACGACCATCGATGATGAAGATGTCATC
>JALZWA010000035.1 GCA_023299815.1 Akkermansiaceae bacterium | reverse complement strand
AGCGCACTCCGTGGCGCCTCGCGTCCTGCATCAGCGAGTTCACCGAGTAAAATCCCATCGGCTGATTGTTGATGAGCCCGCAGTAGAATTCGACCGTCCGATGCACCTTCAGCCAACACGAAGAATAAGCGATCAGCGCAAAGGAAATCGCGTGCGACTCTGGGAAGCCATAAAGCGCGAATGATCCGATCGAATGCACCACCTTTTCTTGCACCACTTCGCTGATTCCCTTCGCCGTCATCCGCGCCCGTAGTTTCTCGCTCACGGACATCATGCGTTCATCAGACCGCTTGCACGACATCGCGCGCCTGAGTTCATCAGCCTCGCTTCCGGTGAAATCCGCGATCGTCATCGCCATCCGCAGCACTTGTTCCTGAAAAAGCGGCACCCCAAGCGAGCGCTTCAGGATCGGCTCGAAAAGCGGGTGGATGTAATCGACCGCTTCCCGCCCAGTTCTCCGATTTAGAAAAGGATGCACCAGGTCGCCCACGATGGGTCCTGGTCGGATGATTGCGACTTCAATGGCGATATCGTAGAACTTCCGCGGTTGCATGATCGGAAGCGTCGCCATCTGTGCCCGGGACTCGACTTGGAAGGTGCCCACCGTGTCGGCCCGGCAGAGCAGGTCGTAAGTCGCGGGGTCGTCCTTCGGGATCGTGGCGAGGTCCACCGGCTTCCCGCGCTGACGACAGATGTGAATGGCGTCCTCCATCGCCGCGAGCATCCCGAGTCCCAAGAGGTCGACCTTCACGATCCCGAGATCCTCGCAGTCATTCTTGTCCCACTGGACCACGGTGCGCCCCGGCATCGTCGCGGGTTGGAGGGGGACGATGTGATCGAGCCCCTGATCGCAGATGATCATGCCGCCCGAGTGCTGGCCGAGGTGTCTCGGCGAGTGCAAAATGGCCTGATAAAGGTGGAGCAGGGGAGCAAATCTCGGATGTGAATAAGGCACTCCCGAGCGCTCGATGACCTCCGCTAATTCCACCGAGCCCTCGGCGCTGTCCTCCGAGGCCGTTTCGCCCTCGCTGCGGATCTGCACCGAGGCGCATAATTCCGAAAATCGATTCGCCACCGAGTCGGGAAATCCGAGAACTTTCGACATTTCCCGGAAAGCAGATTTCGGGCGATAGGTGATCACGTTCGCCGTCATCGCCGCGCCACGCGGGGCATATTTCCGGTAGATGTATTGGATGACTGCCTCCCGTCTTTCGCCGGAGGGGAAGTCGATATCGATGTCCGGCCAGCTCTTCCGGTTCTCCGAGAGGAAGCGCTCGAAAAGGAGGCCTCCCGCCACGGGGTCGACATTCGTGATTCCCAGCGCGTAGCACACCAGCGAGTTCGCCGCCGAGCCGCGCCCCTGACAGAGGATGCCCTGAGAGCGCGCAAACTGGACGAGATCCCAGACGATGAGGAAGTAGCCTTGAAATCCGAGTTTAAAAATCATAAATAGTTCATTTTCAATTTGTTGAATGTGTTTTTTACTTTTTTCTAAATTCAGTGATTTCAGGCCTTTTTGGGTAGTTATTCGCAGTAATTCACATTCCTCATCGGTTGTGAATAACCTGTGAGTAAGTGGATCTCGGTAGGATGGAAACTCATAGCCCAGATTTTCCAGAGTGAATTCACAGCGCTCCGCGAGCCGATAAGCATGCTCCACAGCCTGTGGATAATCTGTGAATAACTTGTTAATAGCTGTGGGTGACTTCAAATGTCGCTCCGCATTGGCCTCCAGCCGACGCCCGGCGCTATCGAGTGTGTGGTGTTCGCGCAAACAGGTGAAAGCGTCACCCAGCAGCCGGTCCTGTCGGCTCGCATAAAGGGGCGCATTACTCGCCAAAAGGGGCAAATTGAGGTGCTCCGCGAGATCGGCCAGAAGCGTGTTCATCCGCTCCTCGCCCCGACGCTGATGTCGGTAAAGTGCGATCGAGACATGGTGGTCGCCGAAGGTCTTTTTGAGCGATTTCGCCGCTTCGAGGAGTCGTTTTTTGGTCGGATTTCGGACGCTTTCGGGGGTGAGAATAACTTGTGAATAAGTGAGAATATCCGGTGGCGGGAGATCCGGCGCGCAGTGCCGTGCGGTGAGGAGTTGAGAGAGCTGCTGATAGCCCTCCCGCTGCTCCACCAGCACGGGTAATTGCGCAAAAGTAGGCCCTCCCACCGGGGCCCAATCGGTCAAAGTCGCTCCCACAATCGCTCTGATTCCCGCCTTTTTCGCCGCTTGGTGCGCCCGCGCTGAGCCATAAAACCCAAGGTGATCTGGCATCGCAATCACCTCATGCCCCAGCTCCGCCGCACGGCCAATCAGCGCCTCAGGGCTGCTCGCACCGTGGAGAAAAGAGAAGGAGGATTTGGCTAAAAGTTCCATGGTTTAGGATGCTTGGTTGAGGAGTTTTTGAACCGCTAAATACACCAAAAACACGAAACTTGAGGGCTGGGAACTTGACCACGAATCTAACGAATCTTGGGTTCTGAATTTTAAGGAATCAGAGCTAAAGGTCATCAAGCGTGATTCGTGTCGACTCGTGAGATTCGTGGTGAGAAATATTCCCCAACCAAGCCTTCAGAAGTTTAGCGTCTTTGGTGTATTTAGCGGTTATCATCTCTTCACTGGTCATCCATAGATCCCGGTCAGGTGCCAGTCATGCGGAGGGGTGTGGGTGAGTTGTAGAAGGAGGTTTTTGGGGAGCTCGATGTCCCACTCGCTCTGTTGCCAGGCGGCTTCCCACCATGATCCTGAGATCGGGAAAGGGCCGCGGGTGTCTTTGATGCGGCCTTGGTGCGGGCCGCTCAGGAGCGCGAGCGGGCGCGGATGACGGCCTTCTTTTGCTGCTGCCACATGCACGGCGAGCGGGGGGCGCAGTCGCTTGAGCGGGAGCTGGCCCGATGGCGGGATCGCTTCTTCTGGCGGGGTGAATTTGAGATCAGCTTCCAGCGGGTGGAGGTCGAATTGCCCGGGCCGATGGCTCCCTGCAGGCTGGGGAATCCCGAGTTGATCAATGCCCACCACGCCGCTGAGGCGCTTTAGGGTGTCGGCGAACTGGTGGGGATCTTTGAGCCCGCGTTGGAAAAGTTGATGCTGGGCGTGACGCGGAAGAGCGGGGCTGAGGCGGAAGTGGCACTCGCTCACGGGCGCGGGGACGCGGATGCTCTCGAGATGAGTGTGCAGCGAGCGCAGGAGGATGTCAGGATCGAGCGTGGGTTCGGACTGGCGGAGGTGACGAGAATGAGCCGCGCCATTTTCAAAGGAAAGCGAGAGATGCAGCGATTCCGCCGCCCGCTCTACCGTGT
>JALZWA010000034.1 GCA_023299815.1 Akkermansiaceae bacterium | reverse complement strand
CTTGCGGGTGATTTCGGCAGAGGTCGGATCGGGCGCCATTTATTCGATGAATCCCCAGTGACCGCTGGTGAAGGGCCAAAGGGAGAAGAGGGCAGGGCCTACGAGATTGTGTTGTTTTACCGAGCCCCAGTAGCGGGAATCGAGACTAGAGGGGGAGTTGTCCCCGAAGGCGTAGAACTCACGGTAGTTGCGGTTTTCTACTTCTTCATCCTTAAGGGTGACGCTGTTCTGGGAGTTGTAGAAGACGCTGCCGTGGGAGTTCCCCCGGCTCACGAAGCGGTAGCCTGTGTAGTCGTCTTTTTTGGAGGCGACGCGCTGGATCGTTTTTTCTTTGGCCAGGGTTCCATTGATGACGAGGTTGGGAGCGTCGATCTGGATGGTGTCACCAGGCACGGCGACGAGGCGCTTGATGTAGTGGGTGCCTTGCTGCTGGCTTGCGAGGAAATTGGGATCGCCGCCGGTATTGATGCCCTGGGTGGTGAAGACGAAGGATTCGCCGCGCTTCGGTTGGCGGAAGTGGTAGGAGAATTTATCAACGAGGACGAGGTCTCCGGAGGTGAGGCTTCCTTTGAAAATAGCGTCGCCTTTTTTGAAGTCAGGGCGGGAGGCTCTCAGGAGCGGAGCATTTTTTTTCTTCCTTTCCTTGTTTTCAAGGACTCGGGCCATGGGCCTACTGAGAGTGGGAATTCGCTGCGCTTCATTCACAGGGCTTCCGATGACGACGGTGCTTCCGTCGTCGAAAGTGAGCTTGGTCCGCGAAAAGAGGAAGAAGCTGCTATCTCTGACATCAATAAGGGTGAGGTCTTTGTCGGCGACGTCATCGGCGTAGGTTTTTCCTTCTAGGGCGAAGTCGACGATGCGGCTGCCGAACCAAGGTTTTTCCCAGTTTGGGTCGCCTGCTTTGGATTCGGCGATGATGCCGTTGAGCGAGGGTTGCATGGACCCTGTGGGGATGCGGAAGGGCTGGATGAAGTAGGCGCGGACGCCGAGGGCGACGACGATGGCGACCCAGAAGACTTCGATGTTCTCGGCGAGTGCGTTGGGCGGGCGGTAGTGGCTGAGTGATTTCTCGCAGACTTTGTTGACCTGCTTGGAGGCTTCTTTGACGGCGTCTAGGTCTTTGGCCTTGATGGCGGCCTTGAGGTCGTCGCGGCGGGACTCGATTTCGTCAATCTTTGAAGGGTCTAGGAGGTCGCGCTTGTAGTGCACGAATTTTTTGGCGCCCTTGTTGAGGAGGATCGCTTCTTTTTTCCACCGAGGAGTAAACACGTGAGAAAGGTGGGAGTCTTCGGCTGATCTTTCAAGGGCGAAGATTGAGGGAAAGAGGGAGCTATGGGCTCTCTTTAATCTCGATCTTGCGGAAGGAGACGGGATCGCTGTGGTCTTGGAGCATGAGGCGGCCCTTGGGGTTGGTGGCGAAGGTGGGGTGTTTTTTGAACTTGGACTTGGCGTGATAGATTTTCCACTGGTCGGAGCCGATGGTGATATGGACTACTTTTTTGCCATTGAGGAAGTGCTGGAGGTGGTTTCCTTTGGCGATGATGAGGGAGGTGTTCCATTCGCCGAGGGGCTTGAGGGCCTTGGTCTCGGGATCGGCGGCGAGGAGGTCGTAGAGGGCGGCGGTTTGGCGGGTCTCGCCATTTTTTCCGTCGGGGTGGTTCGCGTCATCAAGGATTTGGTATTCAGGCCCGAGGAGCTGCTTGCCATACTGGGTGACGCGGTATTTGACGCCGCTATTTCCAGCCTTGGAGATCTTCCACTCGAAGCGGAACTCGAAGTCGCCGTATTCCTTTTCGCTGTAGAGGTTGCCGCCTTTTCCATCGAGGGCGAGGACGCCGTCTTTTGAGGTCCAGCCGTTTCCTTTGATGGCTTCGCCTGCGGCGTCGGTCCAGCCTTTGAGTGATTGGCCATCGAAGAGGGAGACCCACTCTGAGGCAAGAGATGAGCTGGCGAGGGAGAGGGAGAGGAGGAGTGACTTCATGATGAGTGGGTTACGTGTCTCCGGGGTGATTTTTGTCACTTCTTGACGATGGAGTAGAAGGCTTCGCAAATGTCACCCCGGGTGCCGGGGAGGGCCTTGGAGGTGAAGTGGAAGACGCGGTTCTCGCCGTTGTCCTTGAGTTTTTTTGCGCGGAAGGTGAGGGTTTTCTTATCTGCGCTGAGGGTGGGTGCAGAGAGGGAGAGGTTCTTTCTGTCATTCTCGGGGGAGCCATACTTGGGGCTGTCGAGGTAGGTCCAGGATTGGAGGTTGAGCTGGTCTGCGGCAGGGGTGTTTTCGATCGGCTGGCTGAAGTGGAGGTGGAAATCAGAGCCGCTACGGGTGAGATCGATGAGTTCGTTATCGAGCGAGTCGGCGTTGCGGGTGATTCGGACGAGGGCGTGTTCTTTCCCGCCCTTTGCGCGCCATCCGCGGCCGGTCTGGCCGACGTGAAGGCTGCCTTTTTCATCAAAGAGAAGGCGCATGACGCCGGAGGAGAATCCATGAGCGAAGGGGATGAGGGCGGCTTCGTGATCAGCCTTGGGCAGGATGCGGAAGAGGTTCGAGAGGGTTTGGTCCCCGACGAACATGTGGCCGGCGAAGGGGCCGAATAGGTCATCCTTAGGAGCCCAGACGGGACTACCGGGTGAGTTCGCGAGGTGGGAGTGGGGCAGGAGGGCGATCGCTTTTTCCTTGGTGTTCTTCACGGCGTCCCAAGCGATCTCGGGGGAAGAGCGGGTCATTCCGGGGAGGTCGACGAGGCCGGAGGGGTGGCCGTAGAACTTGCCTTCCTCGAGAAGGAAGAGCTTGGAGGTGCCGACGTATTCGCCTTGGTTTTCGGTGTAGTAGAGTTGTCCATCTGGGCCGGTGCTGAGTCCGGCGGGGCTACGGAGTCCGTGGGCGAAGGGGGTGGCTTCTCCCTGCGGGGTGACTTTGAGCGCCCAAGCGCGGAAGCCGCCGGGGGTGCCCATGTAGGGCCCGCCGGCATTGAAGACTTTCTTGGTGCGGTAGTGGCCGAGGTTGGTCTGGATGTAGTAGTTACCATCCTTTCCCTTGGCGGGGCCGTGGAGATATTCGTGGTAGTTGGTGGTGAAAAGGTAGTCATCGAAGACGGTCTCGTAGTGGTCCATCCAGCCGTCGCCATCGGTATCGCGGAGGCGGGTGAGCTCGGGCTTCTGGGCGACGATGATGGAGCCATCTTCTTCCACGATGAGGCCCAGCGCATCGAGGAGGCCCTCGGCGATTTGGGTCCAGATGCCATTTTTGAGCTGCCAGAGACCGGCGGTGCGGGTGGAGATGATGACGGAGCCATCTGCGGCGAGGTCCATGCCCATGGGCTCGAAGAGCTGGGGACGGCCCTGCGGATCGGTGGGTGGGAGAATGGCTTCGGCGGTGTAACCTGCGGGCAGGGTGGCGGGGGCTTTACCGGTTTCCATTTTCTGCGTGAGCGGAGCATTGGCCATACCCACGGGACGCCAGGTATTTTTGACGGGGAGCGAAAAGGTGAGCTCGGCGGGAAGTTCGGTGACGGTCCATGTTCTGTCCTTCTCTTTGATGATGGGGGAGATGGCGAAGGTCTGGGGTTCTTTGAGGGTGCCGCTGAGCGCGATCTTTGCTTCACCCTCGGGCGAGATGGTGAATTGCAGATCGAGCCGATTGATCCCGACCTTGAAGTGGAAGGTGGGCACTTCAGCATGCTGGTAGCCGAGGAACTTGCCGCCAGCGAGGGCGACTTCGTTGAAGAACTCGCCGGGGCCATCGATGGCATTACCGATGACTTTTTCATCAATCCCGACGGGTGACTTGAAGGAGAGGTCGATGGGGTTTCCATTCGAGGGGTTGATGGGTCTGAGGAGGGAGCCGCCGAGATTGATGGGGAAGGCTTCTTGGCCCATGCGGGCATTTTTTCTACCGCGTCCGTTCAACTCCTCGCCGATGTTGAGAAATCCGCCCCACCAAATCTTCTCGATGGAGAGGGTGCGGGGGTCAAAGGCGTAGTTGAGGCCTTCCGGCGTGCCTACGAAGACGGCGCGCGCCGAGAGGTCATCGAGCCGGGCGCGGTAGATGCGGGTGCGATCCGTGACGAGGACCTCGCCGGGATCTTCGAGAGCGGGCTTGTGGGTGGAGTAGCCCTTGGCGTCGACGATGATTTCTTTCGGGCCGCGCTGATCGGGGTCATTAAGCGTGAGGAGGTAGTGATGGATGGCTTGCACCTTTTTCTCAGAGAGAAAGCTCATGTCATAAGGCGGCATGATGGGGAGGTAGGCCTGGCCCTTGGTCGCGCCGGACTCGGCGATGGCGAGATCCTCGATCGGGCTGCGCAGGGATTGCGTGAGATATTTTAAATCAGCGGTGACTTCTTGGCGGTGCTGCTCGCCTCCGCTGAGGACGCTGCGCTTGCGGGCGGTCTTTTGGAAAAGGCCGTAGAGGCCGGGGCCGGTTTTCACGGCGGTGTCATTCTTCACTTCCGAGTGGCACTCGGCGCAGCCGACGGAGTGGAAGGTCTCCCGGCCCAGTTCGACGAGGTCGATTTTTTTCTGCGCGGCACAGGGGAGCGAGAGGAGCAGCAAGAGAGAGAAATGACGCATGACGGGAAGGTAATCAGCTCAAGCCCCTGATGGGGAGGTGATTTTTCAGATAGATCCATGCTCGCAATTCTGTCGCGGAGGGATTTCAATCGCGGCATGGAAAACCTCTATCTTTCACCTGATAGCAAACCCTCGCCACCGCCGCTTCCGGTGGTGGAAAAGACACCGTGGAATATCTGGTGGACCCTGCTCTGGGGGGTGACTCTTTTTTGCTCCTTTATCGCTGTCCAAGGGGTCATTGCGGTTATTTATATGTTTAACGAAGGGATTTTCGAAGAGATAGCAAAGAGCAAGGACGGGTTAAAAAGAGCAGAACTTGAAGGTAGGCTGATGGACGGAGATCTCGTCGGTATTATGAGTTTCGCCGCTATTTTTGCAGTCTGTCCTCTGGCTTGGGTTATCGGGAAAGTGAAAAAGCCTTGGGGTGGTTGGGAGTATCTCGGAAATGCTGCTGTGCGCTGGTGGAAGTGGCCCGCTTGGCTTGCGGCGACCTATCTCCTCGCGGCTGGCTTCGGACTTCTGGCTCCTTCCTTAGGGATCGATGGTATGCATGAATCGATGGTGCAAATGGCGACTACGACCGACTATCCGATCCTTCTTTTTCTCGGCGTCGCCATCGGTGCTCCGCTGGTGGAGGAGTTCATCTTTCGCGGCGTGCTCTTTCGCGGTTGGCGAGGTAAGTCCCAGCTAGGGCTTTGGGTAACTCTCATTCTGACTTCTGCAATCTGGGCGGTGATACACCGGCAGTATGAGATTGAGATCATCAGCTTCATCTTCGTCTTCGGCATCTTGCTCGGCCTCGCGCGCGAGTGGACGGGAAACCTCTGGGTTCCCGTCGCGATGCATGCGCTGAACAATGGTATTTCGGTCATTGTCATGCTTAACACTGACTTCAGCGCATAATATAACTTGCCCGCACAGTTTCATTTGATTTCAGGGGAATTGGCTTGTTGGCGTTTAGTGTAAGTGAGACTTTCGGAAAATCATGAAAATGAATTTCCCTTCAATCATTCTTTGGGCCTCACTTTTGGTGCCGGTCCAAGGTCAGCTCCCTTCTTTTGATAAGGCTCCCTTGCTTGGCACCTTTGCTATTCACGAGCACGAGGGGTTCACTTTAAAGATCAATCCAGACGGCCTGATCACCATCCATCCCAAGATGGGACCCCAGGGCAAGGAATCCGCCTACTATCAGATCGCTCAACAGCTTGAATTCCGAGAGACGATGAAAAATGGCCGGACTCGGAGGCACTTGATTCTTCCGAAAAGCCTCACGACCAAGGATGAAAAGAGCACCAAATTTTCTCATGCCACGATCGAGGGTGAAGCAGCGGGCGGCATTAAGTTTCGCTACGCGATCACGGACAAGAGAGGTGAGCTTACCTTGCAACCTGAGGTTCTAAATATGGAGGAGCTGACCGGTCGCGAGATCAAGATGGTGATTCAGACACGCATGGGAGGGCGGTATCGCGATCCTGATCTCTTGGAAGGGAAAGCGAAGAAACAGACCATCGAGAATATTGATGAGACCACGGTCACTTTTTACCCTGCAAAGGATTCCAAAAACAAGAAAGACTCAGTGACTTATGCCGAGGTTCTTAACCAAGAAGCCGCTGAAACCATCAATGGTGAGGAAGGGTTTCAAAAAATCATCACACAGGGATATTTCCAGCATCGTAAGATGTGCAATTTCACTCTCGAGAGCGAGGGTTCAAATGCCACTCTTCTGCTTGAGCATTTAGGAAGAGGTAACGATGTGCCCCTCTACCGTGCGCATGCCTTTCAATGGCTCGCTGATGTTACGGATAAGCCCCGGCAAAAAACTCTTCTTAGGGTGGAGCTAGAGGAGGATTAGAGGGAGTCCTTGGAGGAAAAAGGAGGTGATTCTTCCCTGGCTTAGGGGGCGACAACTTCAAGGAGGCGATAGAAGGCCTTCTCAAGTGGATCCGTGTCGATTACCACTCTTGTGGTGTTGCCCGAGAATGGGGCCTCAATATCGAGATCAAAGGTCTGCAGGTCAGTGCTTCTTCTTAGTTGATAAGTGGCACTTGGCATCAGGTTACGAAAGCTGATTTCAAATTCACCGCTCTCATTGAAGGTGAGGCTTTCGATTACAATCTCTCCTGCGAAGCCCTTCTCTGAGAGAGAAAGCACTCCAGTTGATTGACTGAAGATCCCGCATTGTTCCAGCCCGCACCGTCGCCGAGTCCGGTGCATCTATAGATGGTTTGTCCCAGCAACTGCGAGCACGCGATAGCGAGCGCGAGAGTAATAAGTTTCATCGTATGTGTGTGATCTCCGATAGTGTTGAGGGAACTTTAAAAAGACAGAGGTCCCTGAGTTCACGCGAATGTGTATGATAGATTTTTCACCATAGGGACTCAATGGGTCTTTCCGAGGGCAGCGCTACCGTGATGGTCTGGGCATGATGATGAGGGGCAGACTCTTGAGCTTTCTGAGGAAAATAACTCTTTCCTCTCGGGCTCAGCCCTCTCACATTCCTGCCGTTATGGGTCCATCACGTCAGTTCCAGTCTGTTATCGATACCTTCGGCCGCCAAGGGTGGCATTCTGAGCCTATTGAGGGGCGCGAGGTTCTCGAAACCGCCTTTGAGGCGCACCACACTCAGATCCGACTCTATGCTCAGGTTTTTACAAATCTCAATGCGCTTTCGATCGTGGCCGAAACCCCGCTGAGATTTGACAATCTCCGCGAGCCGCTGGGCCTGGAGCTTGTGATGCGCGCGAACAAGCAGTTGACGATTGGAAACTTCGAATACGACCTTGATCGTAGCCTCATTGTCTTTCGCGCGACAAATATCTTTGAGAAGGAACTCTATGATACGGACATCATTTCCTCTCTCGTTCACTGTGCCATTGCGGAGCTTGATCGCATCGTTCCCCTTGCCAGTGTGTTGAATCAGACGGCAGATGACCTCCTTGATGATCTTTCGATTCCGCTCTTGCTTGAGCGTGAGGATCTTTTGCCACCGGTCCCTGAATACGACGGTGAGGAAGAAGAGCTCTAGGGTTCTAAAATTATTCTAAAAACTCCGCAAATGGATGCTTGACCCCTTGGGGTGGTCTGATTAGCGTCCCGCCCCCGCAACTAAACCTTAAGGGAATTTTTTTATGTCGAAACCTACACGTGGCGTTGATGTCAAGAACGGAGAAACCGTTGACCGTGCTCTCAAGCGTCTTAAAACCAAGCTTGATACCGAGGGCATCCTCGAAGAAATGCGCCGTCGCCGTGCGCATGAATCCACTACTACACGGAACATCCGCAAGGCGCGCACCGCTCCTAAGCGTAATAAAGTTCGTTGGAAGTATATTTCTGAAGGAACTGACGCCAAGCGCGCTCAAGAAGCTGCAGCTCGCGATGCTTCCTAAGTCAGAATAGCGATTCAATTTTCAAGACGTCTCTGGGTTTTTCCCTAGAGACGTTTTTTTGTGCTCTCGTGTGATGCCGTGTTTGAGAGGGCCGAATTATTCACAGCAAGCAGGCTGATATGGGCATCTCAAATAAAGTTATTAGCAACACAGTGTGCTTTCTCTTCAGAGTAGTGGGAGATTTGCTTTCATGTTGCTCTCCCAATCATTAAAGCACGGAGAAAGGTAAGCGGAAATAAATATTTAAATCTCCGTGACATTATAGTGAATTACGCTACTCTAAGTCCAGAAGTTGGTCCTGAGCGGGCTCATCACCCAGTCTTACTCACAAACTTTTCACAATTTTCTCCTATAATTTCCAAATGACAATTAAGAAATTCATCTCTATTTTTGTTCTATCCGCAATTTCTGCGAGCGCGCAAATTACTGTGTTTGATCTATCGGAGCAGAATGGCTCGTCGCTCGATCGCGGCACCGCTATCTTTCTTGATGGAGATTCCATCGCAGACTTCGAAATTGCTCAGCCCACCGTCGTTGGCGGATTGAACTTCTTGAACTCGACCCAATTTTTCGGGGATTCTGACACTGCGGGAGATTTTTTTGAGAACTCGGGTGAAGGTTTTCAAGCCGATACGGCCTTTCCTAGGGAAGTGGATTTCTTCACGAACTGGTATGGATTTGCTGGCACAAACGTTCTGCTCAATGGATACGTCGCCGGAACTACGAATTGGACCGCTATTAAGGACTCACAGGATCACTACGGTTGGATCAGCTTCGAGTTGAGGCCTTCGGGGGACTCTGATCTCTTTGCTCCTTCCTTTGGTGCGTTTGTCTACGATCCGGATTCCACCTCTCCTGCGACGGCGATCACGCTGGGTCAGGCGATCGCCGCGACAGCTCCTGTTCCTGAGCCATCGAGCGCCGTGTTGGCCCTATTGGCCTCAGTGTGTTTCGTTGGTCGCCGCCGCCGTGCGGTCTAAGTTTTCTCCGATGTTTCACCCCCAATTATATTCTCAAATGACTTCGATCTCAATTAAGACCTTATTCCTACTTATCTTTTCTTCACTTACTACGATAGGCTTCTCACAGAGGGCCGATGATGAACTTGACGGTGGTGGTGATGGTAAGGGCGGCACCATTGATCCTGGTGGAGTTGGTATCGTGGCGACGAGTATCGGCGACGGCCATATTGAAGGGAACCAAAGATGGTTGATAGATTTAAGCTCTGATGGCTCTGATTATGTGCAGAGTGTGTCGGGTGACCTGACTGGTAGTACATTGGCAATCAATATTATCAGCGAGCCTCTCGCAAATTCGATTCTAATTTACCAAGCCACGAGCGGGAGCGGGAACATCACCGATGCTGGCGGCACTACCAGTATCGGGCAATTTGCTACGGTGACGGGCCTTCCGGACGGTTATGGGGTCTCCTATGTTCAGAATGAAGTCTACCTTGTGAATCTCTCTGTTCCTGAAGTCAGTACGATTCTTCCGCTTATGGGGATGTTGTTGCCTTGGTTCTGGTCACGCCGCCGCCGATAGGGACTCGATCAAAGGAACCTTAGGAGAGCGAGATAAGCTCGTATGATCGAGTATGAAAACGCTGTTTCAGAAAGTCCTTCGCAGCCGGAAGTCTGTTATTTCTGTTCTCCTGATTGTCATTGCTATTTGTGCGCTGAAGCCTGCGAAGAATTATCTTCGTGAGTTCCGCTTCGAGCGATCACTCTCGGAAGCAGTCGACCACTTTGGCGAGGGGAATGGTCAGCAAGCGGAGCATTCCTTGAAGTTCGCTTGGCATGTCTCGGACCAATCCCTTGAGGAGCTGCGCAAGGTTCTAGGGCTTGCTCAGAACAATCGCTCTCCTATGATCGTTGCTGTCCTGACAGCATTCCTCGATAAGGACGATCTCAAGCGAGAGGACTATGATCGAGCTTTGGGCATTTGCCTCGATTTCGGACAGCCCCATCTCTTTTCATCTCTTTATGAAAAGATGCCTGATGCGCTGCAGGAGGAGGCTCACTTTCAGTTTTACCAGAGCAGATTCCTAGCGTCTACAGGAAGGGAGTCAGAGGCGCTCTCTTGGGCGAGGAGCAATCTCCAAAAGGTTCCTGAGGCACGGAGTCTGTTGAGACAGCTGCTCTTAAAGAATAGAAATGAGCAAGAGGCTTTCGAAGAGGCAGCGGCTCTTGTTCGGGAGGATCTTGCTTCCGTCGATTCTGAGGTGGGCCTTTTGGCTTTGAGAGATCTTCAGCTATTCAAAGTCGAGCAAGATCACGGTCTGGGCAATGAGATCGCTGACTGGTTGGAACGGACAACTGTTGGGACGGTTCAGGATCTTCTTTTTGCTCATGGCTTAGTCTTGAGTCAAATCCCTGAGGAAGATCGCCAAGCTTTTATTGTGGGTGTGAGGGACAAGTTCGGAGAAGAAAATTCAGCGGAGGTGGTGCGTTGGCTGCTTAAGAATCACGCCGCTGAAGCTCTCGAGGAGATGCTCTCGGATGAGAGTGCCGTCAGTGAAGATACTTATCTTGCAAGAATTCAGGTGGCGATTGACCGGGGTGACTACAAGCAAGCGTGGAAGTGGCTGGAAGTTCCTCATCCCCGAGTTGAGAAGCATCTCGTAGAGGCCCTAAAATCGGGCTTGGCCTATCAGTTGGGGGATTCTTCGGCTAGCTTGTTCCACCGGAATCGAGCGATTCAGGCGGCCGCGCTCTCTCAACGCTATAAATTTTTCTCTGCAATCTTGATGATTTCAGAGCGATTTGAAGATCGGGAGAGTTCGGAGAAGGTTGCCATGGCAATGAGTGAGCTTAATCCGGGCTTATTGCCGAGTGCAACGAAGTTGGAATTTCTGGACCGATATATGGATTTCGATGCGAACGCAATCTGTGCCTTCTACGAAAGGTTGCATGCGAGCCGCCCAAGTGAGCCATTTACCCGAAGAAAATATGCCCTCATGCTCACCGTGGCAGGGGAGGAAAACTCGCGGGCGCGCCGATTACTCATGCCTCTTCTTCGGACTCATCCTTCCGAGTCGCTTTCATGTGCGATTGCGATGACCTGGTTAAGGGATGACCCCGCAAGGGCACTGGCCGAGATTGAGGAGATCGATCCGAGTGGTTTGCAAGATCCAGCGAAACTGATCTACGCGACTATTTTATCTGAGAATGGGAAGGCTGATGAGGCGAAAGAGCTATCCGAGACGCTGGATGAATCACGGGTTCAGCCCTACTTGTTGAGCTTTTTGAGGACCTTTTAGTGAAAGGAGCTGTCTGGGTGGGCTTGTTCGAGAGCCTAGAAAGGGACAAGTCGGCTATTAATAAGGAGATCTAAAATAAGATTTTGGGCTCGAATTATAAAAATTAACCGGTTGGGCTCAGAGTTATTCACAATGAGCCTCTATTTTAAAAGGCTTCGAGAGATAAATGAGGAGATTCTCTCAACGTCAGATATTTTCAAACTTGAGTTAATTGGGGTCGATTGACAATCACTCGTCTGCGGATTGCTAGCTAAGTTAGTAATCAGCACGTTGGTTTCACCCCCAATTTACATGAAAACTCGATTTAAGCAGACCGCTTTATTAGCGCTGGTTCTTGCTTCGCCTGCCTTTGCACAAAAGGGCGGTGAGGAAGGTTCTGGTCGTGCCACAATTACCGATGAAGTCCGGCAGGAGCCTTCTCGCGCCTTTTCCGAATACTTGGAAAGGATTTCGGGCATCATTTCGGAGCAGCAGCAAGCAGGCGAAAGCAAGTTTGCCGGTGATCTGATTGATCAGGTTGCGACTGCCGTTCGAGATGATCTCGTCCGAGAGGAATTCACTAGTCAAGAGCAGGGTCTCTTGGTCGCTACTGCTGTGGATAAAACGGCAACTGCGATCGCCAGGGAGGAAATACCCAGAGACGATGGGCGGACCGGAGATACTTCGACGGGAGACTCTCAGTGGTGGCCAGATGACGGGAATTGGCCCAGCACTGGAAAATCAGGCTTTATCAATCCCGGGGGCTACGAAACGATCGGTTCCTATGGAACGGATGGAGATCTGGAAATTCTCGATCATAACTGGTTCATTGAGTTGGGTGGTGAGGGAGGAACTGATCTGGTTTTTGCAGCTGGGGCGATGGCGATTAATGGTAGTTTTATCACTTTTAGCCAACTGGGTGAACTCACGGAAGATTCATACACCTTTGCTACGGTAGCTCCGGGTGAAGGACGTGGTCGTTTTTATAACGTCTCTGGTCTGCCTGAGGGCTATGAGATCGTCTACGGAGAATCGACGATCTCGCTGGCCAAGACCTCGATTACAGTTCCTGAGGTAGGAGCGGTGCTGCCCTTGTTGGTAATGTTGATGCCTTGGACATTCCTACGAAAGCGGAGGTCTTAGGGACTCTCGCAATCGTCAAATACAGGAAGTCATTTTCCTGCATTTTTTTGTGCCGAACTTCGTGCTACGGTTCGTCCGTAAATGCGTCCTGCCAAGCGAACTATTTCTCGTCGAGTCTTCTGGAGTTTCGTTATTAGCGGTTTCGTGGCGGTGGCTTTTTTAGCGATTCCTGTAAAACGAGGGCTGTGGAAATGGCGCTTTGAGAAAACGATTCAAGAAGCTGAGAAGGCGCTCGCGAGTCAGGATTTATCCTTGGCGCATGAGCAGCTTGTGCTGGCATGGGAAGTCTCTACGAGGTCCGCTGATCAGCTCCGCGACTTGCTAGAGCTTTCGCGAACTCTTCGCTCAGCGAGCTACGAGACGATCGCGGATACCTTGCTCAAGCAAGTGGATGTTACTGGTGAAGATTACCGCCAAGTCTTAGAAGGGGCGCTCTCTTTAGGGCGATTGGATTTCTTTCGGAAAGTGGAGGGCGAACTCCCTAGTTCTTTGGCTGGAGATCGGAAAATTGGTTTCTTAAAAAGCCGAGTTTTGCAGCAAGAGGGGCGTCTTGAGGCCGCCTTTCTCTCAACACAGGATTGGTTGACCGATGCCCCAAGCGCTGAAGAATGGATTTTGATTCGTGAGCTTCTCAGTGGACTCGACCAAGATCCGGCAGCCCGGCGTCTTGCGGTGCTATTGATCCAGCGGGAAATGGCAGGGGAAGATGAGAGAGCTCTCCGAGGTTTTCGAGCGATTGCTGATTTGGACAAAGCGGGTGATCTTTTTCGTGGAGACCAACTTCTGTTGTGGCTGGATCAAAGGAAACTTGGTGGGGTAGAGGAGCGGCTTTTTGCCGCTGGTCTTCATGTGCGAAGGCTCGAGGGAGAGGAGCGTGAAAAGCTGCTCGAGCAGATCGTGGAGCAGTATGAGCAGAGAGATCCGGGAGCGCTCGCGAAGTGGCTGCTGGAGAATCAAGCCTCGGAGCGTCTGCCAGCTCTCTCATCTGAGAGGGCTCAGGAAGATCTGACGACCTTTTTGGCCAAGGTGCAGAGTCTGATCGACGATGAGCAATATACCGAGGCTCTGAAGCTTCTGGAAACCCCTCATTCTAAGATGAAAAATTATTTTCTAGAGGCAACGAAGGCCGGATTGGAGTTTCAGACAGGGAATAGCATTCAGGGAATTTTCTACCGAGAGCGGGCGCTGGAAGCAGCGTCTTTGGATGGAACATATCAGGCTCACCAGGTGATCCTGAAACTGGCCGAACGATTTAAGGATGGGAAGGGAGCGCAGAAAATAGCGGAGGCGATTATGCGACTATCTCCTGATGAGTGGCCTCCGGCTGTCGAGCTTGTCTTTTTAGAGCGCTATTTGGACTATGACGGCAAAAAAGGGGCTGATTTTTACGAGCGGGTCCATGCGGCGCGTCCTCACGATCGCTTTGCTCGCTATCGCTATGCGTTGCTTTTGACTGTGAGCGGAGGAGATCTTTCGCGTGCGCGTCGGCTTCTCATTCCTCTCAATCATGACTCTCCTGCGGCCTCACTTTCAGCAGCTCTGGCGCTTACCGAGTTGGGCCAAAACCCAGAGATGGCTCTTGAGCAGCTCTCTGAATATCGGGGAGAGAAGCTGGCGGCTCCAGACCGGGCGGTGATGGCCACTGTTCTCTTTATGAATGATCAGAAAAGGGAAGCGGCTGCGCTTTCTGAGTTTCTTGAAAGCGACGACCTCCCTCCTTATTTGCTGAGCCACTTGAGAACGTATTGGCCTGATTTTTTAAAGTGATGAGCAAGCAGAAAAAGAGTGTCGAGCTTCAGCAGGTGATGGCGGTGTTCGCTTTGCTTGCGCTGGCGGTGCAGCTCTTTTGGGCTCTTTCTGCAAGTTGGAGCGGCTCTGATTATTATGATTTTGGTTGGCTGGTGCCTCTGGCATGCGCGATTCTTTTTTGGCTGCGGTGGAGTGAGTGGAAAGGGGAAGGCGAAAAGCTGACTTCTCTAGAAACTGGGGTGTTAGCATTTTGTTTGGTCGCTTTGATCCCTCTCCGCCTGAGTGAATCGATGGATCCTCTTTGGCGGCTTCCGCTCTGGATCCACGCGGTGGTCTCGCTCAGTGCATTCCATCTAATTTTGATTCTGGTTTCGGGGAAAGCGACGAGCTGGTCTTGCCTGCCAGCGACGCTCTTTTGCCTCGTTGCGGTCCCTCTCCCGAGTCTCGTGGAAAATCCTCTTGTGGATACACTTACCGCGATCGTGATCGATTCTGGGCAGAGTCTTCTTCTGCTCAGCGGTCAGATGGTCGAGCGGCTGGGGCAGCTTCTTCTTACGAAAACTCTGCCGCTCGATATTGCGGATGGGTGCAGTGGAATCCGCTCGTTTCAGAGTAGTGCGGCAGCGGCACTTTTTCTCGGAGAGGTGTGTCGGGGGTCGTTTTGGCAGCGAGTGAGTTTGTTACTCGTGAGTTTGAGTTTGGCAGTGGGAGGGAATGTTCTCCGGATTTACATGTTAGGGAAAATTGGGAATGAGCAAACGGCAGAGGCGGTGGAGGCCGCTCACGATCCGCTTGGATTTCTCGTGCTTCTGATCGTCTACGGAGGGGTATCGGTCGCGGCTTGGATGATCCATCGCCGGAGAGCGAGGGTGGTTCGTAGAAGGGTTCACGCAAAATAAAATGAAGCGGCCACAATCTATCTTCTTTTTTGTTGTTCTGGCGGCGGTAGCTTTCAGCGAGGCTCTGCCGTATTTTTGGTTCGCCCAGGTCAGTGATGATGGGGCGATGCTGAGGCTGGAGCGGCCAGCCGCTTCACCTGACACCATCGATTTTCCAATGTCGGACAGTGGGGCCGGCGAGGTTCTTTCATTTCACAGGAGTCAGAGTTTCCGGCAGTTGTTTATCGATGATGACCCTGCGAAGCAGCTGATGGTGATCGCGCTTGAGTATGATGCGGGGAATGGGCGAGTGTGGCGCGATATCTTTGGACATTCTCCGGATATTTGCATGCCGACATCGGGAGCGATTCCGGTGGGGGAAGCGGTGGCGCCGTCCTTTGAGGTTTCTTTTTCCGACTGTCGGATCATGCGCTATGAGTTCACGCATCCGTCTGAGGCAGGTCCTGTTTTTGTCTACAAATTGGTCTGGCTTGGGAGTGAGGGCTGGCTGGAGGGACCGATTCCGGATTTTGATAGTTGGGGGATGAGGGTGGATTTTATTGTGAATCGAAAAAGCATTCCGGCGGCCAGTCTAATGCTCGCGATGGTGAGGGGTTACGAGGAGGGAGAGGAAGCAGATGGGGTATTTGAAAGCTTCGTCTTGGCGAATTGCTTTTTGAAAGAGTAGTCTCGGTTATGCGTTTCTTTTGGCTGTTCTCTTTTCTCTCCGTCCCAGGATTGCTGGGGCAGACGGTGCTTGATGAGAGTGTGGTGATCGAGGCGGATGAGGAGTATGTCAGCCCGGATTTTTATGAGTCACCTGTTTTAGAAGAGCGCCCGGAGTTGCCGGAGACGCTTGAGGATACGATCAAACTCTTTACCAGTGGCGCGTTCCGAGAGGATGGATCGGAGGGGTTTGATTTTTCGTTTCGGGGGCGGGAGACTTACAACTCGAACCCACGGATCTCCGAGGAGGGGGAGAGTGGTGTCTTTTTTACGAGTCTGAGTCCGAGTGCATCTTATCGCTCAGCACCGAATGGGCGAGCGGTCTTTGTGCTGGCTGGAAGTTACTCTCCGACCTTCAATTTTTACCACGGAGGGGATCTGAATGATAATATTGATCAGCGCTTCCGGGGCACTGCGACTTACGAGGGGGCAAAGACCTTTATGACGCTGGGGGCGAACTTCAGTGTCTTTAATAATTCGAATCGTCTGGCTGAGAATTTCTCTCGGAGCACGAATCGAGGGGTGAATTTTTCTGCGAAGCATGAGTGGTCGGAGCGGACGGAATTGACGGCGGCTCTCGACTATGTTCAGCGGGAAAATAGCGTCAGCAGCATCGGAAACACGACGGGACTAAGTGCGGTCTTTTCTGCGCTCTGGGAGGCGACTCCTCTCATCAATGCGGGGCCCTCGCTGCGCTATGCAAGGACGAGTTCAGATAGCACGAGTAGCTTCCAAAGCATCAGTTTTCTGGGGCGGATGGATTATGACTTCAGTGGAAAAACGAATTTTTCGCTGAGTCTCGGAACTGAAGTGGTCTCTGGGGGATCGGGCGTGAGTTCGTCGATTTCTCCCACGGGTTCATTGCGGTTTGATTACGAGCTGGATGAAATCTGGAGTGTCAATGGCATGATTAGCTACGAGGCAATCTCGATTGATGAGCTACAGAGCAGCCAGATTAGCCAAGATTTTCTGTCGAATCCTTTTCAGCAAAATGCGGGTTCGGTAGAGGATCAAGGGCAGGCGGTGAGCGCATCGATCAATCTTACTTATTCGCCGAGCGAGCTTTGGGAGGCTTGGATGAGCATACGGCTGCGCAACAGTCCGTCGCTGATTAATGTGGGTGAGACGATTGAGGATACGACCTTTTCCGCAGGAGTCCGTCGGTCATTCGGGCTCTCGCAACTCGCTTTTACCTATTCTTACAGCAGCACAGATTTTGTCGCAAGTGGAGGGTCGGCGAGTTCTCTCAGCCAGTCTTTTCAAGTGCTCTTGTTAAGTTATTCACATCCATCTTTCGTGAAAGATAGTTCGCTATCGACAAATATCTCATATTCTGAGAATTCTGGAGGACGTAATTTTCAACAAATTACGGGATCAGTAGGTTTAACCTATCGATTTTAATAACCTCTTTCTCAAAATGACCTCCATCCGCCTCCTCGTGGCTTTCCTCGGGCTTGCGTTCTCTGCTGTTTTCGCCTCAGCTGAGGCGACAGCATATCGACTTCAACCTCTTGATGAGATCGGGATTACAGTTTATCAAGAGGAAGAGGACCTCGATAAAAAGACGGTCATCACACAGGCGGGGGAAGCCGCTTTCACCTTCATCGGCTCGGTCAAGCTGGCGGGCCTCACCCTAGAAGAAGCTGAGCTGAAGATTACCGAGGCCTATCTTGATGGCTGGCTTGTGAGCCCTGAGGTGACGCTCACTTTGATCAAAGCACGTCAGGGTAGAGTCACCGTGATTGGAGCTGTCAATAATCCGGGTGAAGTCAACATCCCGTCTGACTCACTGCTTGACTTGGTGACTGCAATTGCCGCTTCCGGTGGATTTTCAGAGTTCGCGAATACGAAGGAGATTCGGTTGAGCCGCGGAGATGCGACGAGGAGCTTCGTCTTTTCAAAACTCCAGGATGCGGGGAATGGACCGGTGATTCTTCAAAATGGGGACCGCATTGATGTTCCGGTCAATCGATTTGCGAATACGACCGTGACGATCATCGGTGAGATTTCGAAGGCGAATGCTTATCCTTTTCCGCTGAGCGGTATTCTTGATCTCAAGACGCTCATTGGAACGGCAGGAGGGGTGACCCGGGAGGCGGACCTCGGGCGCACGACGATTAAGCGAGGAGCGAAGGTGATGGCGATCAACCCCAATGGGGCTACGAGCCTCGCCCCGGGCGATATCGTGACCGTTCCGCCGAGTCGATTTGTGGGGAAAACAGTGACCATTGTCGGCCAGGTCAATAAGCCCGGGCCAGTGGCATTCGCGCTCAACGGCAAAATGAGTATCCTTAATGCGATCGGTCACGCGGGGGGATATAGACGCCTCGCCAATGAGGAAAAGGTCACGGTGACGCGTCGCAGCGGAGAGCGTAAGGATGTCTATTCCTTGAATTTGAAGAAGATGTCGCGTGGGGACGTCGCAGTATTTTACCTGGTGCCTAGTGATGTCATCTCTGTCCCCGAGCGTCGTTTTTAATCTGAATTTCTATGGCAAAGAAGCGCAACCAAGATCCTATCGCTGAGACCGGCTACGAAGAATATTCGAGTGTGAAGAGTCAGCCGGGAATGTTTGATCCGGCATATCTCATTCCTCGGATCATCGCGCGCTGGCACTGGCTTCTGCTTGGGCTTCTGCTGGGCTTGGTCTGGGGCTTTTTCCAGGTGAAGCGCTCGGTCCCGCTCTATAGTTCTACTGCGATGCTGATGGTGCGGGATTGGAACATGACCGTGATGGGTAAGTTCGATCCTACGGATATCGATCTCCGGGGAAAAGAAGCAGTCGAGATGGTCCGAGCCGACTTTGAGCGGCGACAGCTATTTGAAGAAGTGGCTTCTGATCCTTTAGTACGAGATCTTTCTGACTTAATTCCAAAGCAAGCACCTGCCTTCTTGGCCTCCTTTAGTAAGGAAGATGAAAAGGCGGCTCTTATTACAGAAGCACCTCCCTCGGCGGTGCTGGCGGACATGATCCGAAGCTGGACGCGCTCGGAAGCGATCCCGGAGACGCGCTTTATTACCGTGACAGTGGTGCACAGTTCACCGGTGGTCGCTGAGGTGGTCGCGAATCGACTCCTGCATCATTTCATCGCAATTCGTGAGAAGAGTAAATCATCCGGCGCTCTGACGACTTTAGAGTATCTCATGAGTGAATCTGAACGAGTGGGAAAAGAGCTCCAGAATTCGCAGAAGCTTTTGGGAAGTTACACCGCTCCCTTTGAGGCGGAAAAGGCTCTCATCGAGGTAGAGAAAATGGTGGCCCAGCATTCCATTCGCTACTTGCACAAGCATCCTAAGATGAAGGATACGACACGTGCTCATGACATTCAGCGAGAGGATCTTCTTAAAAAACTGACCTCGGCGATCGATAATCCTCTGGATGGAGATCACTGGATGCAGTTTCGCACTCAACTCGTGGAGCTTTCTGAAGAGGATCGCTTCGAGGAAATGCGCCGTCTTTTACTCGCGCGAAAGTCCACACTCGATAGTGAGATCGAAAGCCGAAGCACGCTTTATAAAACTCTTCTTGAGCGTGTCCAAACGAAGCAGGTCACAGCAGAGCGCGCGGAGTCAGAGGTGATTCCCAAGGAGCCTGCACGCCGTGCGCGTGAGCCATTTTCACCAAATGTGAAATCGATTCTGACCAAGGCGGGAGTGGGTGGCCTCTTTGTGGGGTTCCTCTTCGCCTTCGTATTCCAGCTACTCGATAATAAGATTCACAATCTTGAGCAAGTGAGCGAGGAGTTGGGCTTTCCTGGTCTCGCGGTGGTGCATCAGATTTCGGATGAAGATGAGCTGAGGAAAAAAGGATTTCCTCAGCTGCCGCCTTCTTTGAGTAAAGTGTCAGCCCGGTTAGCTGCGACTCATTGGGGGCCTGAGATTGAGAATGCGGAGGCTTTTCGAGTGCTGCGCGCTTCGATTTCTCTCCTCGGAAACAATGACGAGCGGAAGATCACGCTCGTGACCTCATCGCTCCCGGGTGAGGGGAAAACCTTTGCTGCCGGTAATCTTGCCATCGCCTATGCAAGGCAGGGGACGAAGACCCTGCTCATCGACTTTGATCTCCGGAAGCCAGCGATGCATAAGCTTTTTGGCGAGGCCCGTAATGCGCATCCTGGGATCGTCAATATCCTGACCAAGACAGCTCCTCAGGAAGAGGCGCTGACAAACTATGAGGCGCTGCCGAATCTCACCGTCATTTTCTCGGGACCAAAGTCACCGAATCCGGGTGAGCTTTTGGAGCCATCAAAACTGGGAGCACTTTTCGATGAGTTTACGAAATCCTATGACCACATCGTGATTGATTCTGCACCTCTTCTTGCCGTTCCTGACACTCGGATTCTCGCGCCTCTTTCTCAGAATCTCGCACTGGTGGTTCGCGCAGAATCGACCCCGCGTAAGGCGGTGCAGGCGGCGATTGGTCTTCTCGATGGTGCGGGAATTGTTCCTGATGGAATCGTTCTCAATGGCTTCTCCGCTAGGCGATCTAAAGGAGGGGCATATGGATATGCCTATCAAGAGTATGGTGAAGAAGACGATCAAGAAGAGATCGACCTCACCTTTGCGAAACCGCAAAAAGAACATTTTTAGAGCAGCATTCCTGAGCTGCTTCTCGCCCCCCATAAATCCTTAAATTGCTTATTCAATGGTTTTGCTTCTGATGAGCAAGCGACCAAGGGCGGCAGCGTCTCTTCTTTAAAATAATGCCCACTGGCTTCCTTACTCTGATCCGTCGCTGTCTTGCGATTGCGCGTCCCTATGGCGGCCTGCGCATGGTGGTGGTGGTCGCCGTGATTCTGGGTAATGGCTTGATGCAGGTCTTTGGGGTGACCTCGATCTTTCCATTTTTCGCACTCGCAGCTAATCCAGAGTTGGCGAGGGAGAGTGCGATGGGCGCTTGGGTTTTCGAAAAGTTACCCGTGATGGATGACAATACCCTCTTGGTCTGGGCGGGGGTGTTTTCGATCGCGGTTCTTTTCCTCGCGAATGGTATCAGTCTCTTGAGCGAGGTGGTGCGCGTCCGCTACGCACATGGTTTGGGGCACTTTTTACGACTGCATCTTCTAGAGTCCTTTGCGAAGCGGCCTTATCGCTTTTTCCTTGAGCGCAACTCGGCGACCTTGATTCAAAAGGTGGCGGTGGAGGTGACGCAGTTTATCGATTTTGTTTTCATCGGAATTCTGGAGGTGTTCTCGCGTCTTGTGATGCTGGCGATGTTGATCGTGATGATCTTCATCGTTGATCCGGTCATTGCGGTGAGTGCAGGTCTCCTTTTTGGAACCTTTTATCTCATTCTCTTTTTCTTCTTCAGGCGCCGTGCGCATCTCGTCAGTGAGGGACTCAGTAAGGCGAATCAGGGAAGTATGGTGACGGCTCAGCAATTCTTTGGTGGGATCAAGCCCTCGCTGGTGCAGGGGAAGACGGGTTACTTTATCGAGGTGTTCTCAAGGCATTCGGCGGAGCAAGCTCGGCTGATGCCGCAGATTCCGATTTGTGGAAATAGCCCGCGCTATTTAATCGAGCCACTAGCCTATGGTGGGCTGGTTGCCGTGGTGGTCTTCATGGCGGCGCGCGGTCAGTCTTTCGCGGAGATTTTACCGAGTCTCTCGGTGATGGCCTTCGCGGGTTACCGCCTTCTGCCATCGGTGCAGATGCTGTATGGGCAGTTGCATCAGATCTTAGGAAAGGCCTACACCGTGGACTTGTTAGAAGAGGAGCTTCGTGAAGCGCAGGAGGCTCCGCTGATTGAAGAGGGAAAAGAGACGGTGAGCTTTCAGCGGGCGATCTCGATTGGAGAGGCGACGTTTCAATATCCCGAGGCGCCCAAGCCGGTGTTTGATCGCTTGAGTCTCACGATTCCTCGGAATTCCTCGGTGGGGATTATCGGGACGACTGGTTCCGGGAAGTCGACTTTTGTGGATGCCATCCTCGGGCTGCATCAACTTAAATCGGGTGCGATCAAGATTGATGACTCCCCGCTGAGTCTTGATAATATCGCTTCTTGGCGAAGCATGATCGGCTACGTGCCGCAGGATATTTTCCTGATTGATGCCTCGATCACGGAGAATATTGCTTACGGAATCCCGAAGGAGGAGATCGACCATGATGCGGTGCGACGCGCTGCAGAAGCGGCAAAAGTGGCTTCATTTATCGAAGAGGAACTTCCCAAGAAATGGGATGCCGAGGTGGGCGAGCGCGGGGTGCGCCTGTCTGGGGGGCAGCGGCAACGCATCGGTCTCGCGCGTGCTCTTTATACCAATCCTGAAGTTCTCATTCTTGATGAGGCGACGAGTGCGCTGGATATTAAAACTGAGAATGAGGTGATGTCTGCGATTCGCGAACTGCAAGGGACGCTGACACTCATTATTATCGCACATCGTCTTAATACCATCGAGGGCTGTGACCAGGTGGTCCGACTCGGAGTTTCAGAATGAAATCTGCTAATTCTGGTTTCGTAGAATCCGTGCACTTGTTCCGCGGGATTGCGGCGCTGATGGTGGTGGTGGATCACTTGTTTGGGTGGTTCCCACTGCCTCTTCTTGATCCTGTGATCGCGGTGATTGGTGGTCATGGGAAACTGGGGGTTGCGGTCTTCTTTGTGATTTCGGGTTTTGTTTTACCGCTCTCGCTGGGCCCGCTTTATCGCTTGGAAAATGTGCCGCGCTTTCTCTTGAGGCGAGCGGTTCGGATCGAGCCTGTTTTTTTAGTTTCGCTGATTTTTGCTTGTGTCTTGTTCGGGGTGAAGACTCGCTTGGCTTCGAATGGAGTTCCCTGGGTGCCTGACTTTGGACAGCTCGCGGCGCATCTGTTTTACCTGATTCCCTTCACCGAGCATGAGTGGCTCAATGCAGTCTACTGGACGCTTGCGGTTGAGTTTCAATATTATCTCGTGATCGGGTTGAGCTTTCCCTTGATTCTCGCCTTTGGAAAAAAGAGTCCTCGTTTCGCTGCGCTACTCACGCCGATTTTGTTTTCGCTCCTCGTCTTTCCGGCAGTTTCCTTGCCGCAAGTGGAGCTGCTAAAATACTCGCCTTACTTCGCGCTCGGGCTGCTGGGGTATTTTCTTCATCAGAAGCAGATCTCGCTAGGAGCGGCGCTCATTGTGGGAGCACTTTGTCTGGTGCCAGGATTCGTCACGGAGCTGCAGACGCATCATTTGCTGGTGGCCTATGCCTCGCTTTTTCTCATGGTTTGTTGGCGTGCTCCTCGACTGCGGATGCGCTGGCTTGGGACGATTTCTTACTCTCTCTACATTATCCACTATCCCATCGTCGATTTTGTGAACCAAGCCGCGCGTGGCAAGCTCACCGGCGATCTGGCGTGGCTCTTGTATGCCGTGCCTGTGCTAAATTTGGTGCTGAGTTTCGCCGCCGCCTGGTTGCTCTATCGATTGGTGGAAAAGCCATCTCAGTCGCTGTCCCGTAAATTCCGACGCAAGTCATGAAAGTTCTTATTGTTGAAGAAGCATTGCAGAAACTGGACGGCCATTGGTTCCAGTATATCCGCGATATTGTCGATGGCGGCCGCGCTGCCGGGCACACCGTGGAGGTGCTGGTTCATGTCGATGCGCATCCCACGATCTGCGAAACATTGGGAGCACACCCCGTGCTTCAGCAATCGGTCTGGGAGGGGGATAGCCCCTCGGGATTCTTTAAGAGACTGCTGGCGATCCGGCGGCATAATCGGGCGCTGACCCAAGATGTCGCGGACTGGCTGACAGCTCAGGATGAGGAATTTGATGTCACCATTTTCCCCACGCTGAGGGTTGACCACGTGCTCGCTTGCCAGAAGGTGTCAGAATATTTCGCGGCGGGAAAAGTGCTGGGCATCCTCGCGGAGTCGCCGGGTTATTACGATGGCGCCGGGGAGTTACAGTTTCCACGCAGTGCGACGCTCTTTCGATCGCTTCTCAAGGCCACGCGCCGCTCCGTGATCTTTGCCACCGAGTCAGCAGGACTTCAGCGTCAGTATCTTCAGTTTTCTGAGACGGAATCTCATTACCTACCACACGTTACGCAGGCGGAAGTCGCGCCTCAGGTCGAGAAATCTGAGAAGCCGCTCTATGGGAGCTTTGGATTCACGCGTTACGATAAAGGGCCAGATGTTCTTCATGCTGCGCTGAAAGAATCACCGCTGGAGGGCGTGGAGTTCGTCATTCAGTGGACGGGGGATTACAAACTTCCGGATGGTCAAAAAATCACTCGTGATGCTGAGCTTGAAGCCGCGGGAGTGGTGCGCTATCTCGATCAATTCACCCGCTCGGAAGAATACTCTGAGTGGCTTGCTCGGGTCGACTGCATGGTGCTGCCTTATCGGAAGGAATTTTATTGGGACAAGCTCTCGCGTGTGGCGATCGATGCCGCGCAGGCCGGTCTTCCGCTCATCTATCCTCAGGGGACTTGGTTGGCCGAGTTCATCGAGGAATATGGCGCGGGCGTGTCCTTTGAGGCGGGAGATCCTGACTCTCTCGCGGAGGCCCTGCAGAAATGTCATGGGCAATTTAGTGAGCTGCAGGCGCTGGCTGCGAAGCGTGCTCCTCGGGCGCGGCGCGATTTTTCTGGAGCGCATTTCTTCGAGTGCCTGACCAAAATTCTAGAGTCCAAGTGAAGATCCTTTTTCTCACTGACTACTTCCCGAAGCCTTCGAACTCGGCGATGGGGACTTGGGCCTTGGATCAGGCGCGCGGCTTGCAGGACGCGGGGGTGGAAGTGCGCGTGCTCTCTTACAATACCTGGTTTCCCCGCTGGGTGACCTCCCTCACGGGAAAAGGCGGGAGTTATAGTGACTGCCCTGTGGAATATACGATCGAGGGACTCGAGGTCACTGCGCCGCGCTGGTTTTACCTGCCGATGTATCGGGTGCGGGTTTTGTTAGAATCTGTCGTTGAGCAAGAATATCGCCTCCTTTGGAAGCTGAGTGGTAAGGCGCTGCTTGATGAAGTGGAGCGCTTCAAGCCGGATGCAATCTATGCGCATCACACTCTGCCGAATGGCTACTTTGCGTGGCGCTGTTTCAAAGAAACTGGCGTGCCTTACGTGCTCGCGGATTTTGATTTTAACACCATCAATGGCTGTCGCACGCGGCCTGCGAAGAAGGCGCTCTTTACCAAGATCAAAAATGACGCACTCTTAAATGTTCCTGCCTCGAATCAGATGGCGGAGGATGTTGCCGAGATCTTTCCGGACTGTCGGGTGGAGGCGATTCATCACGGGCTTGCTCGCTCGGTGATTGAGCAGGGGAAGGCGGCGTGTGAGCCCGCTACGCCGGTTCTTTTTTCGGCCTGCGTCTTTTACCATCGGAAAGGCTTGGGGGATTTGATTTCCGCCTTTGAGAAAGCGGCGGAGAAGAATAGCGAGATCGTCCTGCGTCTCGCGGGCGATGGCGAGGAGCGCGCAATGGTCGAGGCCCAGATCGCGGAGTCGCCGGTGAAGGATCGCATCACTTTGCTAGGGAAAATTTCGCGCGAGGAAGTTTACGAGGAAATGTCGCGCGCGACTCTCTTCATTCTCCTGGGATGGGATGAACCTTTTGCCACCGTCTACCTTGAGTCAATGGCGCACGGATTGCCGATCATCGCGTGTGACGACGGAGGTATTAATGATGTCGTAGACTCCGGTGTGAATGGATTTTTTGTCCCACCTCGTGAGCCCGCGAAGGCGGCTGAGGCTATTTTAAAACTTGTCTCTGATCCCGCGCTGCGGAGTGAGATCAGCGTGAACAATCGACGCTTGATGGAAGAGTGTCTCAATCTCGATGTTTTCGGCGCGCGTCTCAAAGCGGTGTTTCAATCGGCATGAAGCTTCTCTACTTTTGCTCTTCCTCAAAAGGAGGTCTCGCGGACTATGCGCATGAGCAGTGCAAGGCGCTGGGCTCGGAAGTGACGCTGCTGTGTCCCGCTGATTTCCCTCATGAGGCAGTGGGCTATCAGCAGGACCGCAGTCTCGTGTCGACCCTCTCGGTTCCGGGGCGCTGGCGGAATCGCTTTCGGATTTTTCAGGTCATTTTTACAAATTTCGCGCGCTTGGATCGGGCGATTCATCAGCGCGGATCAACCCATGTTCTCTTCTGGAGTTTTACTGAATATCTTTCGCCGCTTTGGGCGGGGCGATTTCGAAAGTGGAAGCAGCGCGGGGTGAAGTTTAGTGCGATCGTTCATGATCCGGTGCGCGATCACGTGGTGGGTCCAGAGTGGTGGCATGATCTCTCGGTGAAGCAGGGTTACTCTTTTTTGGAGCACGGATTTGTTCATCAAGAGATCGCGCTTCCCATCGCCAGCAGCGTCATTCCGCATGGTCCTTTTTCTTTTCCCGAGTCGAAAGAAGATTGTCGTGCGAAGCTCGATATTCCGAGCGAGGCGCGTCTCCTTCTCAGCTTCGGACATCTGCGGGATAACAAAAATCTCGATCTTATTTTGAAGGCGCTTGTTGATCATCCCGAGACTTACCTCCTAGTGGCAGGGAGCGAGGCACCGAGTGGGCAGGCGCAAGCGGCGACTTATCAAGAGCAGGCGCGCGCGCTGGGAGTTGACTCGCGGTGTCGCTGGGAGATCGCGCATATCAGCGAGAGTGCGGCGGCTGATTATTTCCACGCCAGTGATCTCGTGATGCTGACTTACGATCAAAGTTTTTGTTCTGCAAGTGGGGTTCTCAATGTCGCGGCGCAGTTTCAAAAGCCGGTCATCGCTTCCAGTGGTGAGGGCCCACTTCCGGAGCTGCTGAAGCGCTACGCGATTGGTCATTGGTGCGATCCTGATTCGGCGGAAGCAATTTCCGCGGCGCTCGCGAAGCCGCTTCCTTCTCTCGATTGGAATTCTTATCTCGCCGATAACTCTTGGGAAAAGAGTGTCCAACTCATCCGCCAAGCCATCTTATGACGATCCGACTTTTTGCAGGCTCCGTGCTCGCTTGGCTTTACCAAGCGGTGATCGGAAAACTCCCTAGCCGCACGCTGCGCCATGCCTTTCTTAAGAGCTGGCTCGGGGGCTTTGGAGACGGCTCGGGAGTGCAGAGCGACTGTCGTTTTCTAAATGGCCGCCATGTCTACTTCGGCGAGCGCAGTGTCATTAATTTCGGCAGCCTTTTCGATGGACGCAGTTACGAGATTCGGGTTGGTAATGATGTCTCGATTGGGCCGGAAGCGTCTCTTCTTACGCTCGGGCACGATCCACAGTCGCGGGAGTTCGCAGATCAAGGTGGCGATATCGTCATCGGAGATCACGTCTGGATCGGCTACCGGGTGATTGTTTTGCCCGGCGTCACCATCGGCGAGGGCGCAGTGGTGGGAGCAGGGGCGGTGGTGACGCGAGACGTAGAGCCTTTCACGATCGTGGCCGGGAATCCTGCCAAGAAGATTGGCGAGCGAGAATTTTCAATGGATTACGAATTAAACTACTCACCTTGGTTAGGATAAAATGTCTTTGCTTGTCATTCACTTTGAGCGCTTCGGCCCTTATCACCACGCTCGGCTTCAATCGGCACGGGAGGCGCTGGATTGGGATGTAGAGGGACTCGAAATCGCACCCGACGATGCGGTCTACGGCTGGGATGTGGAAGAGGGGAAGGGGATCACGCGCGTCTTTGAATCGGGTAGTTACCAAGATCACGCCGCTTTTAAAATCACCCGCGAGGTCACTCTCAAGCTCGATGAGCTGAAGCCAGATGCGGTGGCGATTGCGGGTTATGCAAGTCCGGATGCACGGGCTTGTTTGAAATGGTGTAAGGAGAATGGAGCGCGCGCCATTCTTATGAGCGAGACGCGGGAAGCGGATGGGCAGCGCGTCTGGTGGAAGGAATTTCTCAAAGGTCGCGTCATCAGCAAGTTCGATGCCGCTTTAGTCGGGGCGAAATCGCACGCGGCTTACCTCGCGAACTTCGGGCTCACGAATGTCCACTTTGGCTATAACGTGGTGAACAATGCCACCTTTTTAAGATCCGCAGATCGGAAGACTCCTCCGGTTCTGTTGGCGTCATCGCGCTTCATCGAGCGGAAGAACTTTGCTGCACTGCTGCAGACTTATCGACGCTCTTCGATTGACCAGACGTGGTCGCTTTGTCTCCTAGGCGATGGTGAAGAACGCAAGGCGCTTGAGGAGGAGGCTTACAGATTTAAGGAAGGACTTCCCTGGGAAGATAAGGAGCAGAAACCGGGGGTTTATTTCGCAGGCTTTCGTCAGATTAAAGAGCTGCCTGATTTCTATGCCAAGGCGAGCGCCTTCATCCATCCGGCTCTGAGTGAGCCATGGGGGCTGGTGATTAATGAGGCGATGGCGGCGGGACTGCCGATTCTTTCCAGCAGAAATGTGGGCGCGGCGGAAGAGCTCATCGACCACGGCGTGAATGGCTGGCTTTTTAATCCGGAAAGTGTCACCGAGATGAAAATCTACCTCGATAAGCTTCTGCAGACTCCGAGTGAGGAATTGCAAAAGATGGGGGAGGCTTCGAAACGAATTTTAGAAGAGCGCTGTCCGACCTCGGCCTTTGGAAAAGGGATGGCAGCGGCGGTGAAAAGTTGATGTCTTGGGTCGTTTGTCAGATTGGTGCGCGTGAGCACTATGCCATCCCGCGAGCGCTTGCGGGTCGGGGAGAATTGGCGGCGCTGGTGACGGATTTTTGGGTGAGTCCTTCCTCACCGCTCGCGCAAGTGAAGCGGTTGGGCGGGCGCTGGCACGAGGAGCTCGCCGAGGAGCGGGTGGAGGCCTTCAATCTACGCATGCTCGCCTTTGAAGCGCTTCGTAAAAAAGGATGGGAGGGTATTATGGCTCGTAATTCACTTTTTCAAAAGCGGGCGCTGTCATCGCTGAGCGCGCTCAAGGGTGAGCAGACCTTGTTCTCTTATAGCTATGCGGCGAGAGATCTTTTTCGCGAAGCGAAGTCGCGTGGGTGGCGCTGTGTGCTGGGTCAGATCGATCCGGGGCCTGAGGAGGAGAGGGTTGTGCAAGCCGAGCATGAGCGCTATCCCGAGCTGGGGTCGAGCTGGGAAGTGGCGCCGAGTCGCTACTGGGAAGAGTGGCGCGAGGAGGTTGAGTTGGCTGATTCTATTTTGGTGAACTCGGAGTGGTCTCGTACTTGTTTGATGAAGGAGGGAGTCGCGGCTGAGAAGATTGTCATTCAGCCCTTGGCTTATTCCGCTTCGGGCGAGGTGAGGAAGAAGGAATTTACGAGCTTCTGCAAAGTTCTCTTTCTTGGTCAGGTGAATCTAAGGAAGGGGGTAGGGCGCCTGCTGGATGCGATGCGTCTTTTGAAAGATGAAGAGATCGAGCTGGTTCTCGCGGGCCCTAGCGAAATCGATTCTTCGCACTGGAGCGATCTACCAAAGGTAACCTCGCTGGGTGCGATCCCGCGCAACGAGGTGGATGCGGTCTACCAAGATGCCGATCTTTTTATCCTGCCAACTTTGTCCGATGGCTTCGCCATTACCCAGCTTGAGGCGGAGGCGCGCGGGCTTCCGCTGCTGGTCTCGCAGCACTGCGGGCAGGTGGTGCGAGAGGGGGAGAATGGATGGGTTCTCTCCGATCTCGAACCGGAGACGATTGCCGAGGCTCTGAGGAATGCCGCTCGCTCGCTCCCGCTCCCAGTGAGGCCGTCGCTGAGCGAAGAATTTACCATCGATGCACTCGCATCTGCTTTATTAAAATGATCGCTCACGTCACCGCATCCATGACCCAAAAGGGCGGAGGCATCGCTTATGCGGTGCGCGATCTTGTGGCGGCGCTCGGGCCGGATGCTGAGCTGCACTCGCTCGTAGATGGCGGAGCGGCGCTTGAGGGAGCGAGTGGAGTGGAGCACGAGGTGGATTATCGCTTCCCCATTGCGCAATCGAAGTCGCTGATGTCGGCGCTTGGTTCGAGTGATTCCCGCCTTTTTCACTCCCACGGACTGTGGTCAGTCGCGTCTATTGCGGTTCCCACGGCGGCGAAGAAGATCGGCACGCCCTGGCTCATCAGCCCGCATGGGATGTTAGATTCTTGGGCGCTGCAGAACTCGCGCTGGAAGAAGAAGTTGGCCTCTTTTCTTTTCGAACGGAATCATCTTAGCGGGGCGAGTTGTTTTCATGCACTTTGTCAGGAAGAGGCGGATGCCATTCGTGCCTTCGGGATGAAGCAAGCCATCGCGGTCATCCCCAATGGCGTGAACCTTCCTGAAGAAGTTCCGCTGCGCGGAGATCGCGAGGTGCGGACCTTGTTGTTTTTAGGACGCTTGCATCCCAAGAAGGGACTCGCGGAATTACTGCGCGCTTGGAGTGAGGTGAAGCCGGCTCAGTGGAAACTCGTTATTGCGGGCTGGGATGAAGGCGGGCATGAGGCGGAGCTTCGGGAGCTTGCGAAGGATCTTCCTGAGGTGTGTTTTGCTGGACCCGCTTTCGGTGCTGAAAAAGAGGAACTTTTTCGCACAGCGGATGCCTTTATTCTGCCGAGTTTTTCCGAGGGGCTTCCCATCGCGGTGCTTGAAGCTTGGTCATGGGGGCTGCCCGTGATGATGACTGATGACTGCCATTTACCAGAGGGCTTTGAGGCAAAAGCTGCAGTGCGGCTTTCTCATGATGCGCTCGCCGCGGGGCTTGCTGAGGGGCTGGCGAGTGACCTCCCGATGATGGGACTGCGCGGGCGTAAGTTGGTCGCGGGTCGCTTTTCATGGGAGCGCGTCGCGGGTGAGATGGGTTCTGTTTATCAATGGGTCCTCGGTGAGGGCGAAAAACCTTCCTGTGTCCAATGACCTTTCCTGAGGATGCCGGATTGCCGCTGCCCTACTATCTCTCGGGGGCGGCGCTGCTCTTGATGGGGTTTTGGTTTTTCACGAAGCGTGAGCAAGGCTTCGGTCTCCCGGCGATGGCGGTGTTGGCGACGGCAGGGTTCTGGTATTTTGGCGATGTCCTCTACAACGACTATGAAATTTATCGTCGAAAGATAGGGGCTGATTTTCTGACTGCAGCGTGGTGGCAGGTGCTACTCTTTCTCACGGCTTTTACCTTTTTGACTCCGCCCATTCATCGGTGGATTAACCGATTGTTTCTCAAGCGACGAAGCTTTGCGCTGATCTGCTATGAGAGCGGGCGACTTGAGAAAAAAGATATTCAGCTGCAGCTGAATCGGGCGGCAGTGGGCGCCTTCACGGTTTGGGGTCTGCTGATGGTGGTGGCTCTTTCTCGGGTGGAGTGGAAGGCTGTTTCTTTTTTTGCCCCTTATCTGAGTGGAGAAAGAATCGATCCTTGGGCGCGAGGTCGACTGGGTGGAGGGATTGATGCCCTGCTCTCGCTTGCGCAATATTTCCAAATCTTCCTGACGGCGGTGGCAGGGATTGTGTTTGCCCTTTCTCGTGATCCTAAAGTGAGAGCGGTGAGTGCGGTGATCTGCCTCTTGGCTTTTCCCTACTACATTTTTGATCGCACGCGGAACACGATGCTGGCGACAATCCTTCCGGGTTTTCTTGCGTGGGTCCTCCTGCGCTTGAAGACGACTTTTGCGGTGAAGGGAATGGTTCTCGCGGTGGGGCTTTTTGGGGTCACGCAGTGGTTCGCCTTCGTCATGCAGAACCGCACTGACCGAAGCATCGCCGGAGCGGTCAAGAGCGAGGAGTTTCAAAAGCGCACCAAGAAGCAGAGCCATGAAGGGCTGAATATGTTCGAGGAGCTGGGCTGGGTGAACCGCTACATTGCGAGTGGTCGCTACAAGGTGAACTGGGGCAAGCGCTACTTCGCGGAAGCGGTCAATCCCATCCCGCGTGTGCTCTGGAAGAACAAGCCTCTCATCGGAATTGATTATGCGATTGCGCGGGGGCAGGCCTCGACGGGTGGCTCTAATCTCGTCACCGCGACGATTTCTACTGGAATGATCGGGCAGGGGGTGGTGAATTTTGGGAGGTTCTTGGGGCCTATTGCGGCGGCGACTTTGATGGCATTTTGGGTGGCACTCCTTGCGCGGCAGGATCTTCTCGGGCATGACAATCCAGCACGCCTGCTGCTCTATGTAAGTGGGCTCATTCTGACCTTCAATATGGGGCGCGATATTACCTTGCTGGTGATGTATCCCTTCCTCTTCGGCCTCGGTCTTTTCTGGGCCTTTTCTAAATACCAAGCATCCCGATGAAACGAGATCTCTCTACTTATTCGTCCGCTGATTTTGATCGTGGCGCTCCTCGTTGGAAGGAGTCGCTTTGGTGGTTGGTGCGCGCCTTTTTCTTCCTGCCGCATCTTCCTTTTCCCTCGTCTCTCAAGGTGACCTTGCTCCAGATGTTCGGGGCCGAGGTGGGTGAGGGCGTGGTGATTAGGCCGGGCTGCTCGATCAGTTTCCCCTGGCGCTTGAAGGTGGGAGATCACGTCTGGCTTGGGGAGGACGTTCTCATTCTCTCGCTTGCACAAGTGACGATCGGCTCGCACTCCTGTCTCTCGCAGCGCGCTTTTATCTGCACGGGATCGCACGATCAGCGGAAGAGCACATTTGATCTCATCACCGCGCCCGTGACCCTGGGTGAGTCGGTCTGGATCGGCGCACAGGTTTTTGTTTCCCCAGGAGTGACCCTCGGCGAGGGCAGCACGGTGGCCGCCGGAGCGGTGGTGACGAAAGACCAAGCAGCTCACATTCTTGTGGCTGGAAATCCTGCTTCTAAAAAAGGCGACCTCTGATGCATCTCGTCTTTCTTAATCAATACTTCCCTCCCGATGAGGCCCCCACGGGCCGCATGCTGGAAGGAGTCGCGGAGCAGTGCGCGGCCGCGGGAAATGAGGTTACCATTCTCTGCTCAGATGCCAGTTATGCTGAGACAAGAGGCGAGAAAAAGAAGTCAGCTTATCGAGTGGTGAGACTCGGTGGACTGAAGATAGGGAGTCGCGGCACGCTCTCTAAGGTCACGAACTACCTGCTCTACTACCTTCAGGTGACCTTCCATCTCTGCTTCGTGGTCCGCTCGCCGGATCGAGTGGTAGCTATGACCACGCCCCCTTATCTTTCTCTGCTGGCCCGGGCATGCTCACGCTTGCGTGGGGGAGATCACGCACACTGGGTGATGGATCTTTATCCGGATGTCATGATCGCTCACGGCTTGTTGAAAGCGGATTCCCTACCGGCTAAGATTTTCTCAAAGATGACCCAGTGGGGGTTCGGGGGGGAGCGGAATCAGGGGGTGCTTTCACTGGGGCCTGACATGAAAAGATCTCTCGAAAAGTATCACGATGCCACCAACGAATTCATCCCACTCTGGGCGACTGCGTCACGGGAAGTTGCAAGCGAAGATCTTGCCCGCTGGCGCGAGACGCGCGGATGGGGGGCGAGCGAGACGGTCTTGATGTATTCCGGGAACATGGGCTTGGGTCATCGTTTCAGAGAATTTCTTCAGGCTGCCGCTGAAGAGAGAGAGGGTTTTCGCTTTGTTTTTTCAGGGAGGGGGAAAAGACGTTCTGAGGTGGAGATTTTTTTGAGAAATCATTCTGGTAAAAAAGTAAATCTGTTAGATTATATTTCTCATGAAAATCTTGCAGTCCATCTTGCGAGTGCCGATGTCCATCTCGTTTCGATGGAGCCCACCTGGAATGGTATGATGGTGCCCTCAAAACTTCAGGGGGTTTTTGGTATTGGGCGTCCGGTGATCTTTGTGGGTTCACCCGAGTCCACCATTGGTCAGTGGATTCTCGAAAGCGAGGGAGGCTGGGTAGTTTGCCCTGACGATGCGGAGGCGATGTCGAAGGCGCTTGATGAAGCATCCATAGAAGCGGAGCGAACCCGCCGGGGTAATTGCGCGCTGCAGTTTGCCACGGGTCACTTTGACCGGGCAAGGAACTCTGCGCAGAGCGCACAATTTTTTGCGAAATTATGATAGGAACTGCGATGATCGTTTTCTTCAGCAGCCTCGTCCTGTCGCTGGTGCTGACGCGTGTGATGATCTCGGTTGCACCGAAGATCGGTCTCCTTGATCAGCCTGGTGAGAGGCGCATTCACAGTGCTCCGATCCCGCGCGCAGGTGGAATCGCAGTGTGGCTGACTTTTATCACCGTCGCTGGAATTTTCACCGCATACTATCATCAGACGGGGTCGATGAATTGGACTTGGTTCCTCGGCTTTGCGCTGACCTCGGGATTCCTCGTCGCGATTGGGGTGATCGATGACGGCTGGGGTCTCAGTGCCTGGCTGAAACTTTTGTGTCACGTGATGGCCGCCGTGGTCATGTTCTACGCCCGTGGGGTGGAGTCCGGGGAGGTCTTCGGGATAGAGGTTCCCTGGGGCTTCGATCTTGTGATTTGGGTGATTTGGACGGTCTTCTTGATCAATGCCTTCAATCTGATCGATGGCATGGATGGGCTCTGTGCTGGCTTGGCCTCGATCGCGCTCGGAAGTCTCGCTGTCCTGTCCGCGGTGTATCACCGAGGCGATGATGCGATCCTCCTCCTCGTGATGCTGGGCGCTTTACTGGGCTTTCTCCGGTATAACTTTCATCCGGCGAAGATCTTTCTCGGTGATGCAGGGTCGATGTTGGTGGGCTTCTTCATCGCGACGGCAGCTTCTAGCTCACTCGGTGAGCGGCTTACTCTTGCCAGTCTTTTACTGCCGATCGTGGTGGCAGGAGTTCCTCTTCTTGATGTCATCCTCGCGGTGTGGCGGCGTAGTTTTCGCTCTTGGCTTGGGAGGCTTGGGAAAGGCGAGGGCTCAAAAGTCTTCGGTGCCGATCAGTATCATCTTCATCACCGCCTTCTCTCCTACGGGTTGAATCAGCGAAAGGCGACCAGCCTTCTCTATGGCGTGGCGGTTTTGGGTGTGGTGGTGACGCTGATTCCCTCGCTCTTCGATGAAAGGGCCATCGGACTCACTTTTGCTGCTTTCCTTGTCATTATCCTCGTCGGTTTCCGCTATCTTGCTCCGATCGAGATGAGAATTTCGGGGGAGGTCATGAATATCATGATTAAGCGGCCGGCGCGTCAGCGGATCTCAAGAGCGGCGCTGACGGGTTACGATTTCTTAGTCCTCATACTCGCTTCACTCTTCGCTTATTTTATCGAGACAGATGGGGACCTGATGAGGCTTAGAGCAGATATTTACCTGCCCACCCTAGTCGTCACGGTGGCGATCGGTCTCTTAATGTTGCATGCGGGAAAGGTCTACAACCGCCGCTGGAGCCGAGGCACTCTTCGCGATTTCCTAGCGATGACTCTCTGGCTGATGGTAGGAATGATGATTGCGGGAACGGTGAATTTTATTCTGACCGGTGCCCCTTTTGAAACGGTGAGGGTTCAGCTGACGGTGCTGGGAGTGGGGGCTCTTCTGGTGGCCCTGCCGCGTCTTATTTTTCCGATGACTCGCAACATGGTGGTGGATTCTCTGCACAGGCACGTCGGGAAGTCATCGGGCATGAGGCCGCGGGTTGTGCTCTATGGGGCGGGAGATATCGGCGAGCTCTTTATCCAGCATCTGAAGATTACCGCTGGTGGTCACTTTGATGAATATCGCATTCTGGGATTTTTAGATGATCATCCCGAGCTCGTTGGGAAACATTCAGATGGCTTTAAAATCTTAGGAGATCTGAGTGCTTTGCCTGAATTGATCGATGAGTGGAATCTGAGCGGCGTGATTTTGACGGCCTCAAATATTCCAAAAAAGAGGATGGAGAATATTTCAGAAGCTTGCAATCGCATGCAGCTCAAGCTGTTTAGATGGGCTCCGGACTTAGAAGTTAGAGAAATTGAAAAATGCGAGAATGTTAATAAGTCATTGACAGAAAGCGAAATTATCAGTAAACCTTAAGCAGAAATTGTCTTTCAGGCCATTGCTCACCTTACACCCTTACTACCTCACCTTTTATTCACCATGAAAGCCCTTTTTATCTCTGCTGCTCTTATTCTTAGTAGCTCCGCATTCGGAAATAGCCGTCCAGGCTCGCTTGGCGAGACTGCGATTATTGTGAATCCTTTCAACGCGACTGGTGACACGGTTACTAGTATGGATTGTCCTTTTGTGGGCCAGAGTCTTTCGACCCTTTTCGGATATGCTCAGCAGCATGTTCCTTTCCTCGCTAATGCGGCTTTCGCGGTCGTCTTTGCCACAAATGACATCACTTTTACTCGCGATTTCCTGGAAGACGGACTTTGCGCTATCTGGGAAGCTCAGAACGGATTGGGAACATTTGCTCCCAACAGGCTTCCTGGCCTCGAATAACTGACCTCTATGCTTACACGCCTCGCCTTTTCCTTCGCTCTCTTCGCTTCAGTTGGATTTTTACCGGGCGGCGCTTCAGCTGCGGTAATGTATACCTTTGGGAGTCCGAGCGCCACAACAGGAACGGTCATTGGAGGGGCAAGTTCGACGACATTGCCGATAGACTTGGATGGCAACGGTGTCAATGAACTGAACTTCTTTGTCGATATCAATACCACTATATTTGGTGATGAGATCCTCACATTTCAGCTTTCTGAAAGTGGATCGGCAGGGAATTTGAGGGTGGCGGAAACCGCTTCTGCAGCTTCTCCAACTTCGATAGCGGCATTGCTGTTCGGTGGTCCTATTCCGACAGCCCAGCGGCTAGAGACGGTGCTGGGAGTCGCCCCGGTTTTGGATCCAACTCTGAATTATGATGATTCCCGAGGAGTGCTTGCTAGTAACGATCTTTTTGCGGACGAGTCTGATGGGCAGTGGAGTAATACCTCGACTTCAGCTCCGGTGGCGGGGATTTTTTCGGTGATTTTTGACAGAACAGAAGCTGGAGTCACGACGACCCATCTCGGCTTTCTTCAGATCGAGATCAACGAGCCAGCAAAAACGGCGACGATCTTGAGTTTCGGCTTTGATGACCAAGACATCATGGCGGTGCCAGAGCCTAGTAGCAGCTTATTGCTTCTTCTCTCCGGTTCTCTTTTGGTGCTTCGCCGTCGCTAAGAGGTTTTCTTGAGTTGTGCTTTCTTGGCAGAGTTTTTTCTGCCCGATCATCCTTTTTATCATGAATGAATCATGGCGCGGACGCATCCTTCTTGCCCTTGCGGCGCTGCTTTTGGGGTGGACCTTGGCGGCCTTTGGGAGCAGTACGATTGAGTATCGCAAGTTCGCGGCTGCAGGGCTGGCTCTCTTGGCAATCCTCGCAATAGCGACTTTGCCGCGGAGTCATCGCTTCCCCCAGCTGCCGAAGTGGACTTGGTTCTCGCTTGGCTTTCTCTTACTGTGGGCGAGTTTCATGGCTTGGAATGCGCACTCGGATCACGACCGCGAGATTTGGGTTTTTACCGATTTTCTGAATCGTCCTTTTGAAGGAGCACCGGGAGCGGTGGCTTATTCTGATGCGCAATACTTCACCCTCGAGTTCGCAGGAGTGATGATGGGTTTCTTTGCGGTAGCGCGTTGTGTTGAGAGTAAGGCTTGGATTGTGTTGCTTCAGCTTTTTGCGGGGGCGGGTCTTGCGGTGACTTTTGTGGCTTTAGGCCACAAGATTTTAGGGATGAAAACGGTGTGGGGTCTAACGGCTACCGCGGAGCAGGCTGCGGAAGGGATTGTCGTGGTTCATCCTGAGACTTTCTTTGCTCCTTACATTTATAATGCGAATGCGGCGGCTTTTTTGAATCTCGTTTTTCCAATTTCGCTGGCTTTGGCTCTCCGTGCCTGGAGAAACGAGAGGCCAATTTCTACGATTTTTTTCTGGGCTCTGGCAGGCTTTGTGAGTGCGGCTGGGGTGATCGCGACTGCTTCCAAGGGAGGTTTCCTCATTCTCCTTTTCTGCCTTTTCCTGATTCTTCTTCTTGAGTGGCAGACCTTGCGAACTCTGATCAAGCGGCGTCGCTCGGGAGCTCCGCTGGGACTTGAGGCGAAGGTGGGATTTTTTGCGGGGCTCGCCATCGTGATCGGATTCATGGCGATGGGGACGCGCCACCTTTTCTCTCGCTGGAGCACTCTGGTGGAGACACTGAGTGCGAATGAGCAGTCAGGGAGTGTCCATTCCCGGGTCGAGATGATGAAGAAGCTCATCGAGATGGGTTCGCCATCCGAGGGGAGTTGGCATGGCTTTGGGCCGGGGGCTTTTCCCCATCTTCTTCCCTATTTCAATCCGGAGAATAATTCCGCGCTCCTTGGGGCATGGCATCGGGGGCATTCTGATCCGCTGCAGACGATTGTGGAGTGGGGTTATTTGGGATTCGTGGCGTGGTTTTCGCTGGGGGCTGGTGCGATCATTGCAGCTCTGGTGATGCTGAAGCAGTCTCGCATCAGTGCTCCGAATGCTCATTTGGTGAAAGCTCTTCTCGTGGGTCTCCTTGGGGTGGGGGCACATAGCTGTTTTGATTTTCCTCTTTCGATCTTTTCGATCCACGTGATCGCGTTGACCTACTGCGCGATCCTCCTGAGCCTTCACAAACAAACCTCTTCTCTCTGATGACCCGACTTCTATTTCTGTGTCTCTTCCTTCTCTGCCCTGGGCTCTCTGCGCAGGATATCCCTAATCTCAGCAAGGCTTTTGCCAAGAGCCAGCTTCTTACCAAGACGCTGAAGGGAACTAATAAGACTTATTACTTTGCCACGGATACCGACTTTATCGATCTCAAGGACCAGTTGGCGAAGGCGGTGGGTAAAGAGTGGGTCGAGGTGAAGGAGAAAGGATTTAAGGAGTCAAAGGGGACTGAAGAAAATGCCGCTGCCCGTCAAGCGATGGGGGAATCGGTTTCTTTTTCACATCCCAAGAACGATAAGATTCGGCTGACGATGAGTGTTTTCAATACGCCAGCCTTTGGTAGACAGCGCACGGTGTTGGTGACGATGGCTCTTAAAAAATAGCACTCATGATTTCATCGAAGAATATTTTCACGCTGACTCTCTTCAGTGGTGCGGGGATCGCTTGTGCAGTTCCGATCACTGAGGAGCTGACCTTGACCCTTCGAGATGATGCGGAGACGATCATTGGGATGAGCGTCAGCACGACTGATGGAGCGGCTGATCGTGATGCCGATACTGTCAGCTACTCAGGGGAGTTCGCGATCGATCTTACCTTGGATACCTTCGGCTTGAGGCCTTTAGAGATCGTTTTTACCGACGGGAGAGTGTCGTTTTCTGAGAGTTTCTTGGATGTCTCGGCACTCATCCACTATGACGCAGTCAATGATTCGATTACGACTTTTATCCAGCAAAGGACTGAAGGAATTTCTTCAATTACGCGGACTCTAGACACTGGTTTCCTGGGGGCGATGGGTGAGGTGCGCAATGAGGATCACGAGTCTACCTTCGATCGAGGGACGGTGGAGTTTACGGTCACTATTTTAGGCAGCCCTCAGTCGAATCTGTTAGATTATGGGGTTGAACCCAGTGTGGGCGACATTTCAGGAGAGACGACCTTGCTGCTCAGTGAACTCTCGCGAGACCTCTTCCAGCGGGAGGTGAAGGTCGAGCTTCAGAACAAGGTGGATTTCACGGAGGACGTTCCTTTTCCGGATACGAATGCGACTTTTACTTTTACGGAAGTAGGCGAAATCGTGGCAGAAGGGACGCTTGTCTTACCGACGGATTACGGGCAGTGGCTGAGCGATGAAGAATTGGGGAACGAGCTTCCGGAGACTCTGAATGCGAGCGGGTTGCCTTATAGCCTTCTTTACGCGCTGCAGCTCCCTGTCGGGAGTGAACGGATTCCAGTCGCTGCGGTCAGTGTTGAAGGAGAGCCCGAAGTTGTGATTCAGCTGCCGGTAGATGGGTTGAGGGCTCGCTTGATTCCTCAGTTTTCTCCCGATCTCACTTCTGACTCTTGGTCGGATCTCGAAGGACTAGAGGTGGGCGAGAGTGGAGAGCAAGTGGTGAGTTTTCCCGATGGAGAGCGCGGCTTCATCCGTTTCTATGCGGAGTCGCCTCAGAGCGAGTAGCACAAGTTCACGGAGAGGAAAAAGGCACCGCACCCAGTTCTGGGCGCGGTTTTTTTGTGCCGTTATTTGCTGATGCCGAAGTAGGCTCTGAGTCCGGCGGAGCCTTGGCCGACGGCTTGGATCTCGGTATCGATGGCGGCGGCTTTTGCTTTGAGGTTGGATTTCTCCAAGGTTTCTTTTTCGGCAACAAGTTTGCCGAGAAGGGCGACGCGGAGGTTGAGGAGATTGACTTCGAGTTTGTTGTCGTAGTTGAGCTGTCGGCTGAGGGCTTTTTTGATGAGTTCATTAGGCTCTCCGGGAAGTTGCTGGGTGGCGGCATCTTTGGGGACGCGTGCGTTGGGAGGGAGGTCGTTGATATACTTTCTGACGATGGGGCCTTGGACTGAGCTGACTGATTTTGGTAGTCCTCTGATCCAGCTGTTGAGACCCCAGGTGAGGTCTTTGTGGTTATCGATGAGGAGTTTTTTGTGATCGGCAATGCTGCGGCGCACGAGCTTGGCACCCATGTTTTTGATTTCAGCGGCGACGTCTCTGCCTTGGGTGCTGTCTTTGGCAGGGGCTTTTTTGGAGTCGTTACTCCATTCGATGATGAAGGCGTTGGCGAGGTCGGCATTTTCTGGGTTGGCGTCATCCCAGCCGGAGTCATCTGCGGCGGAGGTGAAGCGGAGGGCGGAGTGGTTTGGGCCGCCGTCTGGTGAATTTTTGCGCCACTGGGGCATGTTCCAGACTTCTCCGGTGACCCAGGCCCAGTTTCCTTCTTTGAGGCGTGCACCGAGCCAAGCGGATTCGTTGAGGGTGAGGGAGCTGGAGAGGGTGTCAGAAAGGTAAGTCTTTTCTGCGGTATTGCTGGCGACGGCGAGGTGGCCGCCGGTGGAGGAGGCGATAAATTCAGCTTCATCCCATGGGAGGGAGCGCTGGATAAGGAGGTAGTTCCGGCCATCGTAGGCGAGGGTTCCGGGTGGCCAAGCGGGGCTGGGGGCATCGAGGGTTCCTTTGAGGCGGCCGAGCTGGGCTTCGAGCGAGCCGGGATTGGTGCCATCATTATTCCACTGGATAAAGAAGGGGAGTTTGACGCCATTGGGCCGAGATTTGACAATGCCGGATGCGGTCATGGCGGCGCAGGTGCCGAGGTTGGTGGAGGGTTTTTTGTGCTCCCACTTTTCTCCGGTGACCCAGCCCCATTCGGCGGAGCCGAGGGCGCCGCCGCCGAGCCAGGCGAGTTTGGCATTACCTTGCTGCCGGCCAATCCAGGCGAGGTCTGAGGCGAGGAGGGGGGTGGGAAGGTGACCGCCGTGATTTTCACAGAATTCTGAGGCGGCGGACCATGTCATGGGGGTTTCGATGAAGAAGAGGGTGATGTTTCCCCGGGTGATGACTCCTTCTGGGAAGTGGTCGCGCGAACCGCCTACGAGGGTAGTCCGGGCTTTGGCGAGTTGTTCGAGAGGCGTGAGCTTGGGCTTTGCTTTGACCATTTTATCGATCTTGGCGACTTGGGCTGCTTTGTCTTTCTTCTCTTTTGCGAGGGCGGTGCGGCGCTCTTCTTTCTCGCGGGCGGCGGCAGCGCGGGTGGCTTCTGCTTCGCGGGTGATGTTTTCTTTTTCGATGCGCTGTTCTTCTTCTTGTTTTGCGATGCGGGCTTCCTTCTTCTGGTGGAAGTCCCATGCGAAGATGAGGGCAGGGATAAGGAGGGCGATGATCATGAGGTTCCGGATCAGGGGCCAGTTAGAGCTGGTGGAGATCGGAGCGATGACGGGTGAAGCTTGGCTTGCTTCTTGGGGGCTATCGGGGGCGGGAGAGTTAGTAGGGGCTTGGCTGCCGGGCTCTAGGCGGCGGAGCTTAGGTTTCTCTGCGGCTGGGGCAGCGGCCTTGAGTGGGGTGGATTCGGTGCGGGAGCTTCGGACGGCGCTGCGCGACATTTTAACTCCTCCGGCTTTGGGCTCGGTGGAGAGGACTTTTTTTGCCGGTGAATTTCCGATGGCGGCGAGGTCTTTGACCATGTCTTCGCAGGTCTGGTAACGATCGGCTGGGTTACTCCGGGTGGCCTTGCGGATGATGCGATCAAGGCGGGGGTCGCACTTTGAGATGCGTGAGGCAGGGCGGGTGTCCTCGTCCGGCATTTTACCGGTGAGGAGTTGGTGAAGGATGACGCCGACGGCGAAAATGTCTGAGGGTTTGCCGATGTTAGAGCCGTCTTGGAGGATTTCGGGTGCGGCGTAGCCGGGGGTGCCGTAGACGAGGCCATCGTTTTCAGATTCTTGGCTGCCGCTGGCGAGGCCGAAGTCACCGATTTTGGCATGTGCAGCACTATCGAGGAGGATGTTGGCGGGTTTGATATCGCGGTGGATGATATCGTATTTATGGGCTTGGGCGAGGCCGGAGCAGATTTCGGTGGTGAGTCGGATGGCGACGTCTTGTTCGATCGCTTTCTGGTAGCAGGAGTAGTAGAGCGATTTGCCGGGGACATACTCCATGACGATGTAGGGCATGCCATCGGCAGTTCCGTAGTCGTAGATCCCGATGAGGTTCGGGTGGTTAAGCTTGGCCATGGAGCGGGCCTCGGCGGCGAATTGTTCGTGAAAGGTGGCGTCTCCAAATTCCTTGGGGAGGAGTTTGATGGCGACTTCTCGATCGAGAGAGGTCTGGGTGGCGTGGTAGACGGCGCCCATCCCACCGACGGCGATAAGGCTATTAATATCATAGCTCTCAAGGAGTGCGGAGAGGTCTTCGGGCTCGGGTGCTTGGAAGGAGATGATATCGCTCATGAGTTGAGAAAAGGTGCGCGTGCAGAGTGACAACTGATAGGGGAACGAAGCAATCCTTGAATTTTGTTTCGATTGGTTGCTTTATCATTCTTGATGAATGAGGAAGAAATCTATGGTGCGGTGGGGGAAGAGGGTTTCACGCGATTGACGGCGAATTTTTACCGGAGGATGAGGAGGGATTTTCTGATCGGGCCGATGTATCCGGCGGATGATTGGGAGGGCTCGGAGGAACGGCTGCGTGATTTTCTTCTCTTTCGCTTTGGTGCGGATGAGCGGTATTTGGAAAAGCGGGGGCATCCACGGCTCAGGGGCAGGCATATGCCCTTCAAGATCGGGGTGGCGGAGCGGGACCGCTGGGTCGAGCTGATGGGAGCGGCTGCGGCGGAGGAGATCTCAGATGAGGATGCGCGAGAGGCCTTGATGGCTTTCTTTTCTCAGGTGGCTGATTTTTTGAGAAACCAGCAGGAGGGTGAGTGCCCTATAGGAGGTTAGCGGATGATGATGGTGTCAGGCTCGCCACCTTTTTTACGACCACTGGGGACGGGAGGTGCTTTGATGAAGCTTGCCCCGGTGACGTCTCCTTCCTTGAGGCGGATGATGTTCTCGATAGCGCTCTCAAGCGGGGCAGATGTGGTGCTGAGGTGGATGCGGCGTCCATCGCGCTTGCGCTGGATGAGGAGAACGTAGCCGATGCCTTTGTGGCCGGAGCTGTAGGATTTGTCATCGCGATAGTGGTTGTTGATGGGCTTAAAGGTGATTTCCTTGCTGTCTCTCTTAGGGACGCCGGTGGTGGCAACTTGGCGGGCGAGGATCTTGTAGGTGTCATCAGAGCTGGATTTTCCGACGAGGTAGTAGATGATCTCGGATGTTTCGAGGTCTTTGTCAGTGCTGAGGTTTTTGAGTTCGATGGACATGTTGAACTTTTGGATACGACTGGAGTCGTAGAAGTAGCCGTCATCGTCGTTCTTGGTATTGCTGCGGATGAACTTGGGCTCGACGCGGGTCTGGGGCAGGAGATCTTTTTCCCATTTTGTGATGTAGGCTTGGTCTGCTTCGCTGAAGTTCTTCTTGGGAACAGCGGTGGTTTTTCCAGAATCGAGCTTGAGCCAGACCTTGGTGGCGTCGGATTTGACGAGTTCAGCAGAGAGGGGGCGGCCCTTTGTATCGGTAAAGACACGGGGCACTGCTGCGAGAGGAAGAGCAAGCAGGAGTAGGAGGAAGAGAGTCTTCATAAAGAGATATAAGAGATCATGTTCGAAAATCTTTCACTTAGCGAGGAGATTTGATGATTGGATAAGTGGTGCGACTGTCTCTAGGGTCTTTTTTGTGAGTGGGGCTGAGTATGCGTTGTTAGGGAATATTCTGTTAGGGACGGTGGTGGCTTTTTTTGGGATTGCGCTACCGGGTTACTGGCTGATCCGGAAGTGGTGGCCGGAGAGTGGGTGGAATCTGGGTGGGAGCGTGAGTACGTCGCCGATTCGGGCTCTCGATCTGGTGGTGGTGGGGGCTTTTATGGTGATGTATGTCTCGGCTTGGAGGGGCATGCTGCAGACTCAGGTGGAGGTTACGACGGCGCGATTGGTGGCAGGGGCGCTGGGGATGCTGCTGATGGGGGGGCTGGTGCCGCTGTTGATTTTTTGGAGGGCGAGTGTGGTGGAGTTTCTTGGGCTGCGCTGGGAGAGGTGGCGGCAGGTGTTCGTGATCGCACCGGTATTTGTGTTGAGTATTTTTGCGGTGATGGTGCTTGTTTATGTCACGGGTTGGCAGGGTTGGGTAAATGAGAGATTTGGTGGGGGATCACAGGCGCTGGTGAAGGCGCTGGAGACGACGAAGGACTGGAAATTCATGGGAGCGGCGCTTTTTGTGGCGGTGGTGGTGGCTCCGGTTGTGGAGGAGGTGATTTTTCGAGGGTATATTTATCCGGTGGTGAAGCGCTTCAGCGAGAAGTGGTTTGCGGCTCTTTTCTCGGGGGTGCTTTTTGGCGTGATTCATTTCAATCTGGCGAGTTTTCCGGTGCTGGCGGTGATGGGGATTTTGCTGGTGGTGCTCTACGAGCGGACGGGTTCGATCTGGCCGCCGATCGCTTGTCATGCGCTCTTTAATGGAACTCAAATGGCCATCATGCTGATCGCGAAGGGGGCGGGGGCGTCATGAAGACGGTGGGTGAGTTGGGTGAGGATCCGCTGGTGGCGCAGCTTTGTGAGGGCTTGGCGCTTGCCAAGAATGTGGTGGTGGGGCCGGGGGATGATTGTGCAGTGGTGCGGGAGGGACGGTCTCTGATTCTGCTGAAGACGGATGCGGTGGTGGAGGGGGTTCATTTTTTGCCGAAGGCTCCTGCGAAGAAGGTGGGCTGGAAGGCGGTGGCGCGGGTGTTGAGTGATTTTGCGGCGATGGGCGGTCGGCCGGGGGAGTTTCTGGTGACGCTGGCGCTGCCGAAGGAGACGCCGCTGCGCTGGGTGAGGTCACTTTATGAGGGGATGAGCGCGTGCTTGGCGGAGCATGGCGGGGTGATCGTGGGAGGCGAGACGACGTCGCTTCCGGCGGGGGCGCCGATCATGATCTCGGTGGCGGCACGGGGGGCGGTGACGGCTCGACAGCTGGTGACAAGAGATGGGGGAAGGCCGGGAGATGCGATTTTTGTGACGGGATTTCTAGGAGGATCGATCAAGGGGAAGCATCTGTCTTTTACGCCGCGTCTTGAGGAAGCGGCTTGGCTGACGGAGAATTTTCGAGTGCGCGCGATGATGGATCTCTCTGATGGGCTGGCGAAGGATCTGCCAAGGCTGGCGAAGCTCAGTGGCTGCGGGTTTGAGATCGAGCGGGAGGCGATTCCGCGGACGCGGGGCTGTTCGGTGGGGGCAGCGCTGGCGGATGGGGAGGATTATGAGCTTCTTTTTACGATCTCAGATCGCTCGGCTAAGAAGCTGGAAAGTGAGTGGGCGGCATCATTTCCAACGCTGACGCGGATTGGAACGCTGACGGAGAATGAGGGCGATAATCTGAGCGGGGGCTGGGATCATTTTAGTCGTCCTTCTTGACGGTCCAGGCGTCGAGCCACTCTTGCTTTCCGATGGTGAAGCCTCTTTCTTTGAGGGTTTTTTCCATGTCGGGGAAATGGGCGGCGCCGTAGAAGATGCCGAGGTTTTTGTGGCCTGCCTTGAGTTGGGCGTCGAGGACTTGGAGGCACTTGGTATTGCGGTCGGTGATGATGACGGAATCGCCTGCGAAGGCGCCGATTTGGTCGTCGCCATCGGCTAAGGCTTCGATGAGCTCTAGCTTCAGTTTGTCAGCGTCTCCGGTGAGCATTGCGGTGAGGAGTTTGAAGGAGTTGGGTTGTTTTTTATTCTTCTTTGGAGTTTGGCCGGCATTGAAGGCGAAGCTGAGGAGCGATTCGTCGCGTTTTTCTTGGAGGGTTTTGAATTCGGTGAGCGAGAGGTCGGCGTGGATGAAGTTTTTTGCGGAGTAGTCGATGGCCTTTTTTTGGTCGGCGAGTTTGAGGAAGCCGGCGACGGCGGCGTAGGTCTTGCCGAGGAAACTGGGCTTTTCGCCCTGCTTCTGGATCTCGCCCATGCGCTCGCCGCCGATCATCTCGAAAAGGAGGCGGTCGTAGGTGGCGAATTTTTTGTTAAGGGCGTCGTAGTAGGATTGATCAGCGATGTGGACGGCTCCGATGAGGGAGACCTTGGCGCCGTCTTTTTCGTAAATGGTGACTGCGGTCTGGAGTTTGGCGATTTTTTCACTGTGCTCGACGCGCAGGAAATCGGTCTTTTTTTCGACAGGTGCGGCTTCTTTTGCGAGGCAGACGAGGCTGAGAAAGAAGAGAATGGTAACCACTTTCATGGGCGATATTCTAAAAGGAGGAGGTGATTAGGGCAATGGGTGAATTCCAGCGATTGCCGAGCGGGTGATTTTGGCTTAAGGAGTCGTCTAAGAATGTCAGTCGAGCTGCAATATTGTGAAGACCTTTTCCGCTACCAGCGGAGGAAGTCGCGTGAAGTCACCGTGGGAAATGTCAAAATGGGTGGCGGAAACCCGGTGGTGGTTCAGTCCATGATCACCTCGGATACCCGCGATACCGAGGCTTGTGTGGCGGAGGTGCTGCAGCTGGCGGAGGCGGGTTGCCAGATTGTGCGGATCACGGCGCAGACCAAAAAATATGCGGCGAATCTGGAGAATATTCGCGATGGTGTGCGTGCGGCGGGTTGCGATGTTCCGCTGGTGGCGGATATCCACTTTAAGCCGGATGCGGCTTTCGAGGCGGCCAAGTGGGTGGAAAAGATTCGCGTCAATCCAGGGAACTACGCGGATAAGAAGAAGTTCGAGATCCGCGAATATACCGACGAGCAATATGCGGAGGAGCTAGAGCGAATTAGGGAGGAGTTCGAGCCGCTGGTGACTCTTTGTAAAGATCTGGGCCGTGCGATGCGTATCGGCACGAATCACGGATCGCTGAGCGATCGCATCATGAACCGCTACGGCGATACTCCGCTGGGGATGGTGGAGAGTGCGCTGGAGTTCGCCCGTCTAGCTCGCGAGCAGGATTATCATAACTTTGCGTTCTCGATGAAGGCCTCGAATCCGAAGGTCATGATCGAGGCTTACCGTCTCCTCGTCGCGCGTCTCGCGAGTGAGGGTCCGGACTGGAATTATCCTCTTCACCTTGGTGTCACGGAAGCAGGCGATGGTGAGGATGGCCGGATTAAGAGCGCGATCGGCATTGGTAGTCTCCTTGCGGATGGCATCGGCGATACGATCCGCGTCAGTCTTACCGAGGACGCCGTTCATGAAGTTCCGGTGGCTCAGGCCCTTGTCATAGAGGCGAAAAGTCTCCCTACAGGAAAAATTACGGAGGCCTTTGCTCCCTCGTGGAACCCCTTCGAATACGAGCGTCGTAAAAGCGAAATCATTTCTCGAAACGATCACCGCCTTGGCGGGACCGAGCTCGTGCGCGTCTTCACCTCTCGTGAGAAATACGATGCGGTCTCGCATAAGCTTGATCAGATGGGCGATTACCAGCCGGAGATCGTCATTGAGGACTCTGAGATCCGTGCGATTGATCCGCGCGATGCGTCTGCGATTCAGAAGATCAATGAGGCCTCTGAGGCTCAGCTTGTGACCGTTTCGGATGGCATCGATCTCGCGCCTATCGCGGCTTTCCGCCTTCTTGCGGCTCGTTTAGATGCGCGTCACATCATTCTTTTAAAAGATACCCTCAAGCCTAAGTCTGATGACTTCTTGCCGACTCTTCTTCGTGGGGCGATGACGATCGGCTCGCTGATCTGCGATGGCATCGGCGATGCGATTATCATGCAGGGTGAGTCCGCGCCCGGGCAGTCACTCCGTCTTTCCTACAACATCTTGCAGGCGTCCGGAGCGCGCATCTTTAAGACAGATTATGTGGCCTGCCCAAGTTGCGGGCGGACGCTCTTTAACCTGCAAGACACCACGCAAAATATTCGCGCGGCTACCGGTCACCTGAAGGGTGTGCGCATCGCGGTGATGGGTTGCATCGTGAATGGCCCCGGCGAGATGGCCGATGCGGACTTCGGTTACGTAGGCGGCGCCCCTGGGAAAATTAACCTCTACGTAGGGAAGCAAGCGGTGAAGTTTAATATCCCTGAGGCGGAAGCCGTCGAGCGTCTTCAAGACCTCATCCGTGAGCATGGTAAGTGGATCGACGCACCTGCTCAAGCGGTTGAAATTTAGTCCATGAAATCTGTTACAGCCCCTACTCGGAAAAGCGAGACTCGGACGAAGGAAAAGACCGACCGTCCTTGGGATGTCATCGTGCTCGATGATCCGGTGAACCTAATGGAATATGTCGCGCGTGTGCTCTGCAAGATCTTTGGCTACTCCCGTGAGAAGGCGGAAGAAATGATGATGGCAGTCCACGAGCAGGGGAAAGCGATCGTCTGGAGTGGCGGCCGTGAGAAGGCGGAAATGTATGTCCAGCAGCTCCACAGCGCCCAGCTCCACGCGACGCTACAGAAGCAATCATGACCGTCCAGCCGACAGTGGAGGGTGGCCTCAAGATCATCCCGGAGGATGACGATGATTGGAATGTTATCTCGGCCATCGCGCTCGATGCCAATGAGGATTTGGCCAAGCGATTTAGTGGACTGATGGATGAGGAGTCGATGTGGGATGATATTGTCGTTCCAGATTTAGAGCTTCATTTTTCCAGTCAGTTAGAGGTTGTGATCAGCGCTCTCAAAGCAGGCCGAAAAGAGGGAGAGGTCATCATTTTACCGGAGGAAAGTGAGGCGTGGTATGGCGCGCTGAATCAGGCTCGGCTCGGGTTGGAGCGTGTGCATCATTTCGGGGCGGATGAAAAAGTGGTTATCGAAGAACTCTCTTCAGCCGAAGAGCAGGGAGCTTACCGCCGTGGCCGGTTCTACACCGCGGTCCAGTCCGTGCTGATAGAATACGTGATGCCGGACTAGGCTTGGGGGAAAAAGGTAAGCGCCTTTTGAAAGACTTTCTCCACCGTGATCTCGTTCATGCAGCGGTGGTCGAGAGGGCACTTTGCTAAGAAGCAAGAACTGCAGGGTCCGAGCTGATGAAGGACCTTGTGGATTGTTCCGAGTGGGCGCTTCCAAGTCGGGTCATTCGGCCCGAAGATGGTGAGGCAGCGTGTCCCCACATGAGCCGCGAGATGCGGAATGGCGCCATCATTTCCGATGAGGAGGTCGCACTGGGCTAAAAGCGAAAGTTGCGCGGTGAGATCAGCGGGAGCGAGAGTCGCGCGGTTGCCCAATTCCTTGGCCAATGCCTGTGCTGGCTTGGGGCGATCGGGCGATGGGAAAATGATGAGCTCTCCGCTGCCAAAGTTTTGCGCGAGTTCCTGAAAGCGAGCGAGGGGCCACTCGGATGAGGGACCGAAGTCCGAGCCCGGCGCGATCCCGATCCGCGTCACGCCATCGGCAGCAGGGCGGGGAGGGGATTGGAAATTGACAGCCTCGAAGGGCTGTGCGCCCATCTTTTCGGCGATGAGCAGGTAGTGCCGCACGCGGTGAGTCGCGGGGCCGACCTTATGCTCGATCACGAGCGGATCGGTGAGAAATTTCGCGAGCTTCTCGGCCGGTGGACCACTGCGCTTCGCGATGCCGGCTTTTGAAAAAGCGATGCCGGCTGCGCCCTCCTCCCATGCGAGAGAGTGCGTGAATTCTCCCACGAGCTTCGCCAACTTACGTGCTGATCCGTTGTGCGGAATCACCTCGGCAACCTCCGTGACAGATTCCCAAAGCGGAACCAATTCCTCGGGAGCGGCGATGGAGATCCTCGCCCCTGCATAGTGCAGCGCGCGCGCGGCGGGAATGCTGAAGCATGCTTCTTCGAAAGCCTCGGGCGAGGCGATGATCGTGGCTCCGGCGTCTGACATCAGGACTCAGTCTGCCGAGCATCGCCACGGGAGGGAAGGCTCATTGGTAGGAAAAGATCGGGGCGGTGAAAATCCGGAGCACCATCGCCAGGAGGGGCCGCGGTGAAGAACTGCTGTGCCGGCGATCCTAGGATAAAGGTGACATTGAAAAGAGCCCCCTCGAGAGAACCTAACTCGCTCAGCGGAATCGCGGCTCGGACCTGCCAGCTCTCATCCGTGATCTCGCTCACCGTCTCTACTCCAGCAAGTGGTGGGAGATCGCGCGCCACTCGCGGCTTGTTGAAGCGGGCGGACCACCAGGCTCCATTTGGCGAAAGATTGAATTCAAGATAGGAACCGTCTGGTGAGGCGAGGAAGAACTCGGCGACATCGTATTTCCAGAGATCCGGCTGAAATTTGCCCTCTGTCCCATCTGGGTGGTAAGCAGCTGTGCCTCGACCCCCAGCCAGAAAATAGAAATGAGAACCGTCCACTGCGCATAAAAAATGTGGATAAAATTTAGATTTCCCCCCAAACCAATCGTCATTGAGGTCCTGCCCTCGCTCCCAAAGCGATGCAAAACTGGGAGAGGAATCTGTAAAAATGACGCTAAATAGGCTCAAGAGGGCCATTTTTTACGAAAAAAGTGACCTTTTTCAAGGTTTACGACAGATAAACTCTCGCAAACCGTAACAACTTAAGTTATTTACACTTCCACTTCATGAGAAATACCCCTCTCGAATATGTAGGCGCTGCGCCTACTCAGCGAAAGCGCCGTAACCCACTGGGCGGCTGGCTTCTCGTGATTTTCGCGCTCATTCTTGGAGGTGTCTTTCTTCGTCCTCTCCTTCCTTTCCTGCAGGCTCAGCAAGACCTGACCTCCAGCGGCAATATCAACGAAGGCATCGAAGAGCTTCGGAGCGAGGGTAATTTCTCCTCCCTTCTTGCTGCTCAAGCTCTTCAGCAGACGAAGAGTAAGGTCTCTTACGACGAATCTTACTACAAGATTGATTTCCCCAATGGCGATATCCCTGAGGACAAAGGAAACCGCGCTGACCTCATCGTTCGCTCCTTCCGCGGAGTCGGCGTAGACCTCCAAGAGGCTGTCCACGCGGACATGAGCGAGAACTTCCGCCGCTATCCCCAGATTTATCGTCGTAAGGAAGCGGATCCGAATATCGATCACCGCCTCGTGCCGAATCTCCAGCGCTTCTTTAGCCGGGAAGGCCAGTCACTACCGATCTCATCTGAAGTCTTCGACTACGGAGTCGGTGATATCGTTGTTTGGCGTCTCGTTGATGGGCAGAGCCACATTGGCATCGTCGTTCCGGGACCCGGAGCGCTGAAGACCGAGAAATGGGTCGTGCATGGTATGAACGGCACCCCGACTTGGGAAAACCGCCTCTTCGATTACAAGGTGATCGGCCACTACCGCTACCGTCAGTAAAAAAAGGAGCGTCACGAGCTCTTCGACTTCCCTTAACTGGGGCTGGATTGTCTCTGCTTCTTTGCCAGCACTTGCTTGCTTCGTTGTTCTTGGCAGATGGAAGATCCCTATGAGGCACCCTTGGCGATAGATACTCTGAAAATCTCACGAGGTCCGGTTTCGGAAGCCGTGGACAGGCCGCTTGCCGCGACCAAGGCTTGGGCTCGTTTCCTTGCCATCATGAGCTTCATCATATGCGGCTTCACTGTTTTGAGGGGCATCGGCATGATCGTGGCCTGGACAAGTATTGGAGATCCAGTGGGGATGGATATACTTGGGATCATTGGGAGGTTCGGATTCGAGATAGGGCTGATTTACATCGTCTTGGCATTTCTCTATTTTTACCCCGCGCTTAAGCTCAACCAATATGCCACGCGCATTGGTTCTCTCCTGTATCATCCCACTGAGGAGAATCTGGTTTCGACTCTCGATGCTCAGCGAAGTTTATGGAAATTTTTCGGAATCATCGCGCTATTAACCCTCAGCTTTTGGATCTTGAGTTTTATCTGGTTGATCGGGATGGGCGCTGCAGGTGCGGTATGATCCCGTGAGGTTTAGGCGAATTTTTATTCCACATCTCCCCCTAATCCCTTCAATTTACTTATTTAAAGATGCTTATGTAGTATTATAAATGAATGTGAATTTGAAAAGTTGTCTTGCAGATCGAAACACTTGCCATATCGTCACCCCGTTATGAAAGCAACTATCCTCTTCGGAATGGTCTGCGCTTTCGGTTCCGTCAGCTCTGTCGCATTCGCGGCAGATCCTGTCGAAGCTGTTGCTGCAGACAAGATCGCTGCTTACTCAGTCGCCTTTAGTGGCGGTGGGTGAGGTGCTACCGGCAAAGCCCGTGCGGCTTTGACAAAAATGGAAGGCGTCGAGAAAGTTCTCGTCTCTGGAACGAATGCCATCGTCATCCCTAATGGGGAGAGCGAAGACCTGACTAAATCTGATGTCCGTAAGGCCTTCAAGGAAGCAGGTCTCAAGCTTGAGAAGATGAGCAAAGACGAATATGCCAAGCCAACGGCTGGATATCAGTTCGTCGGAAAAGGCGGCGGATGAGCAACCACCAATGAAAGAGCGCGTGTCGCTCTTAGCAAGATTGATGGTGTTAGCTTTGCCTTCGTTTCATCCAGCAGCGTCGAGGTTCTCCTCGGTAGCGAAGATGAGTACGATAAGGAAGCCATCGAGAAAGTTCTCAAGCGTGCGAAGTTTGAAGTGAAGGATTCCAGTAAAATGGGCTCTCTCCCACTCTAAGCTCAGCTAGAACAAAGTTTAATCCGAAAAGGCCCGTCGCATCTGCGGCGGGCCTTTTCTTTTGCCTTCAAAGTGCCGAGCGCACTTCGAGGAAGATGAGAAAGGAGTTGTGACACCTCGCCGCTAATCTAACCACGCCCCGCAACCAAGTTAGCAAAGTCCAGCTTTCTCCGCTTGTTGTCTGAAGCGGCGGCACGACTCCTTTTCGAACTGATTCGGGTTCAGTTTGAAAAAAATCCAAGATCGATGTCACAATCCGCGTCCTTAGAGTCAATACCCTCTGTGAACTCTCTCGCAATGCCAGACACCTCTGAACCCACACCTCGCCAGACCTTCTCGGCGCTCGCCCGTGAGCACCATCGCATGGCGCTTCTCTATGCCCGCACCCTTGCCGGAGAGGAGCACACTGCTCGTGACCTTTCTCAGGATGCCTTCCTCCTAGCTTGGCAGAACTGGTCGAAGTTCGATGTCACCCGAGACTTCGGCTCCTGGCTCCGTGGCATCATCCGGAATAAATGGCGTGAGCACTGCCGGAAAAATTCCCGCCTCAGCTCATGGGATGATGAAGCGCTCTCCAAGCTCGAGGACACGATCAAAGAACTGCCCCAGTCCGGCTTCTTCGATGAGCTCAAAGACTGCCTCGATAAACTCCCCGAGACTCTCCTCGGTCCCATTCTCGCCCATTATTACCAAGATCTCTCCACTGCCGAAGCTGCCGAGCAACTCAATGCCTCAGAGCCCGCCACTCGTAAGCGTCTCCAGCGCGGCCGCGCCGCCCTCAAGATCTGCCTCACTTCTAAAACTTCCCACGCCTAAGACCCATGAACGACGACTACTTCATCGACCAAGCCCTCAAGGAACACGCCCGTCTCGAAGCAAAAGACGACCAAGCCTTCCTCGACCAACTCGAAGAATCCCTCGACCAGCATCCCGTCAAAAACGAGGAGTCGCTTGAAAAAGGAGCGCGCAAAAGACGCCCCGCCTTTTCCGCCATCGCGGCCCTTTTCCTTGTCACGGGAACTGCCGTGGGAATTTTTTTCCTCAGCGAGAAAATGAAGAAAGGATCGAGCGATGACATTGCGATTCTTTCTATGGAAGAGCCAGCGCTGACTCCGGATGAAATGCGTGAGATCGAAGAGAAAATAAACTCTCATCAAGGCGCAAAAAAACCAGCAGCCCCGTCTTCTTCGGTGGCTAACGTGATTGCCTCCGCTGAGCGACCTCCCACTAGTGTGTCTGTGTCTCCTGCGGAAAGCGCACGTGTCCCCCCCAAGCCTAGTCCTATCTCGCCTCAACCATTAGCGAAGTCCGCCCCCATGCCCGCGAAATCCGTGCGCAGGAGTCCAGCAATGGACACGAGGTCAAAAGACTTCGGAACAGACGCTGTAGCAGCTCCCGGCAGCCGAGGTTCCATCTTCGGTCGTCGTATTCAAGAAGCTCCCACCACCGAGAAATACGGACCGCTCATTGAGACCGGCTTCCTCTCGCCTCTCACCGCGCCGCTTTCCACCTTCTCGACCGATGTCGATACCGCGTCCTACACGAACATCCGCCGTCACGTTCAGAACAATCAGGCGATCAATCCCAATGCCGTCCGCATTGAGGAAATGATCAACTACTTCGACTACTCCTACCCGCAGCCGGAGGGAGCGCATCCCTTCGCCGTCCAGAACGAGGTCGCCTCTTGTCCGTGGAATGAAAATCACCGCCTCGTCAAAATTGGCCTCCAAGGAAAGTCCGTCAACCAAGGCGAGCGCAAGGCCGCGAACCTCGTCTTCCTCATCGATGTCTCCGGCTCGATGAGCAATGCTGACAAGCTCCCGCTCCTTGTGCAGTCCTTCCAGCTCCTCCTCGAAGAGTTGAATGAAGATGACCGCGTCAGCCTCGTCGTCTACGCCGGTCGTCAGGCCGTTCTTCTTGATCCCACCGCCATCGATGCTGGTGGCCGCGCTCAGGTTAACAAGGCGCTCAAGAGCCTCTCCGCTGGGGGAGGCACCCACGGGTCGGCTGGCATCACCACCGCTTACGAGCTTGCTCGCAAGGCCTTTATTAAAGAAGGAGTGAACCGCGTGATCCTCGCGACTGATGGCGATTTCAATGTCGGCCCCACCAGTCACGACGCCCTCCTTCAGCTTGTGAAAAAGCAAGCTGACGGCAACATTTCGCTCACCGTGCTCGGCTTTGGACAGGGGAATCTCAATGACGCCCTTCTCGAAAATCTCACCAACAAGGGCGATGGGAATTACTACTACCTCGACTCCCTTCGTGAGGGCCAGAAGGTCTTCCAAAGCGGCCTCACTGGAACCATCCAGACCATCGCCAAGGACGTCAAAATCCAAGTCGAGTTCAACCCCAGCAAGGTCGCGCAATACCGCCTCATCGGCTACGCGAACCGCCGCTTGCGCGATGAAGACTTCGCTAATGATAAGATCGATGCCGGAGACATCGGCGCAGGCCACCGCGTCACGGCGCTTTATGAAATCGTCCCTGTCGGAGCCGAGAAGCCCGCCATTCCTGCCGGTCTCAAATACCAGCAGCAAGAAGCGCCCGTCGTGCCTAAGGTGAAGCTCACCGACTCGCCCGAACTCCTCACCGTAAAGCTCCGCTATAAGCAGCCGGATGGGCAAGTCTCCACCGAGATCAGCCAGCCCCTTACCGATCAAAACGGCAAGTGGCAGGAAGCGAGCGAGGACTTCCGCTTCGCCTCCTCAGTCAGCCTCTGGGGGATGCTCCTGCGCGACTCAAAGCACGCCGGAGCAGGAACCCCCGAACTCGTCACCCAACTCGCCCTCAGCGGAAAAGGGGATGATGTAAAAGGAGAGCGCGCCGAGTTCCTCGACATCCTCCGCCGCTGGTCCACGAAGCGCTAAGTGGTTGAGCGTGCCCTCATCTGGGTGAGCTTTCACCAGTTCTCACGACTCAAAGGGCTAAGCTATCGTAGCCCAGGGCGTCGCCCTGGGTTTCTTAGTTCAGCGGAATCATGGGCAAGCCGCAGATGCCGACGTCTGAGATGATTCGCTCGCAGCCCACATTGCGAGACCGATGCGAATGGGTTCTGGTCTGCGGGTTCCCGATAGATTTACGACCCGCTGGGCTTGGCCTCTTTTCGATCTGGAGAGAGAACCTAGGGCGCTGCCCTAGGTTACGATAGTTTGGCCCGTTGGGCCGTGGGAGGGATCTTAAAACCTCCTCAGCACAGTATCCTTCTCGAAGCGCTCCTCCGTGCCTAGGTAATCTAGGGTGTGGTGTGAGCCGCGGGATTCTTTTCTTAAAATGGCGGAGTCGATGATGAGGCTGGCGGTTGCTACGAGATTGCGCAGTTCTAAAATATCCGGTGTCACGGTGTGGCCCCAGTAGAAATCGCGGACCTCACGGCGGAGGTTCTGTAATCTGTTAGAGGCGCGGCGGAGGCGGTTATCGGTGCGGACGATCGAGACGTAGTCCTGCATCGTGCGGCGGAGTTCGTCCCAGGCGTGGTAGATGTTGACCAGCTCGTCAGGCGGCGCGGCATTGCCACTTTCCCACTTCGGGATCTCGGGTGCATTCGGGATGGGCTTGCCGGGAGGGAAGCGACGCAGGATTTCGGCGAGGGCGCGGCGGGCCATGACATTTCCTTCTAGGAGGCTATTCGAGGCGAGGCGGTTCGCTCCATGGAGGCCGGTGCAGGCGACTTCGCCGACGGCGAAAAGTCCTCGGATGCTCGTCTTGCCATCGAGGTCAGTGACGACTCCGCCGCATTGGTAGTGCGCGGCGGGGACGACGGGGATGGGTTTCTCTAGTGCGTTGTGACCGAAGCTGAGGAGTGTCTCGTGGATGAAAGGAAAGCGCTCGGTGAACTCAGCGCCGAGCGGGGAGACATCGAGATAGACGCAGGGCGCGCCGGTGCGCTTGATCTCGGTGTCGATCGCGCGTGCTACGATGTCTCGGGGCGCGAGCGAGCCGCGCGGGTCGTGATCGTTTACGAATTGATAACCCTCGGCATTGACCAATACGGCACCCTCACCACGGACTGCTTCTGAGACTAAAAATGAGCGCGCTTCTGGGCCGGCTGCGGCGGGGTTGTAGAAGCAGGTGGGGTGGAACTGGATGAACTCCATGTTCGCGATTTCGGCACCAGCGCGCCAAGACATTGCGAGTCCGTCACCCGTCGAGGAGTCAGGGTTAGTGGTGTAGAGATAGGTTTTTCCGCAGCCGCCGGTGGCGAGGATGACGCGGGGGGATTCGATCGGGCTGACTTTCCCTTTTTTAATATTGAGCACGTAGGCGCCTAGGACACGATCATCGGTTACGGCGCCGAGCTTCCCAGTGGTGATGAGGTCGATCGCGTAGTGGTCTTCTAAGATGGTGATGTTCTCGATCTTCCGCGCCGTCTCCACCAGTGAGGTGGCGATCTCGCGACCGGTGGTGTCTTTTGAATGAAGAATGCGGCGTTCCGAATGCCCGCCTTCTTTGCAAAGAGAGTAGCGCTCGGGGTCATCGTGATCGTGGTCAAAGTCCGTGCCCCAGGCGACGAGTTCTTCGATCGTCTCGGCGGCTTCGCCAATGATGACCTCCACCGCGTCCTTGTGGCAGAGTCCGCCTCCGGCATCGAGCGTGTCTGCGACGTGCTTCTCGCAGTTATCCTCCGGGTCGCGAAGTTCGGGAGGGAGGACTGCTGAGATACCGCCCTGCGCCCATGCGGTGTTCGAGTCGAGGAGCTTGCCCTTGGTGATGATGGTGACGCTGCCGTGCTCGGCAGCTTTGATCGCGAAGGAGAGGCCGGCGATGCCGGAGCCGATGACGAGGAAGTCAGACATGGTAAAAAGAGGGGGGTGGGAGAGGGTGGCAAGATCAGCTGAATTGGCAATGAGCTTTTGGAGTGGCTCTCTTGGCAAGGATGGTTGTCTTTCGGTGAAGGCGTTGATGAAATCGCGATATGACGATTCAGGTTTCCCTCTTCATGTGTGACATGATGCTCGTGTCATGTGCGGATCCTGAACCCGTTATTGCGCCTGCTCCGCCTGAGGTGCTGGCGGTGAAGCCGGTCGTTAAGGTGGCAGCTCCTCAGGAATTGGTGAAGAAAGTGACCGTCCAGGAGCTTAAGAAGGGGGAGATCACCTCGGTAGAACTGCCTCGTGTGTTCGAGATGTGATTGAATGATTCTGTTCTTCTCGTCGATGTGCGTCCGAGGCTGATTTATGCGTTGGGAAACATTCCCGGGTCGATTAGCCTGTCGAAAAAGAATTATGTGACGAAATATCCCAAGGTGAAGCCGCAGCTTGATGCCGCCATTTTTGCGAAGCAGACCATCGTCTTGTATTGCGCGGATATCGTCTGCCCAGATGGCTATGCGGTGGCTCAACTCCTGGCAAAAGAAGGCTACTCTACCTCGATTTATAAAGGGGGCTGGGATGAGTGGAAGGCAGCGGGAGTGGAGTAAAGGCTAGTCCGTCCAAGGAAGGTTGGACTCGCGGAGTCCCTCAAAGCCCCAGCCATCGGAATCGGTGATTTTTAAGAAGGGCGGGTCGACCGATTGATCCCAGGTGACGGTGATGGCCACGGGCATGACGCGGTGATCTCCTGTCTTGGTTCTCGGAACGAGACGTTTCAAATACTGGCTAAGATGGGGTGAATCGGCGGAGAGGGCTGCGGTGAATCCGCGGTTGGAGTAAGCGGGATCTCCGAAGCGGAACCAGCGGTAAGCCGGAGCAGGAGGGTGACGATAGATTTCCTCGATCATTTCGTTTTCGATCATGGTGAGGACAAAGAATTTTTCCTCTCCCTCCTGAGGGGAACCGCAGAATTCTTCTACGGCGTGGGTGAGGCTTTGGTGGAATTGATCCCAATCAAAGCGGAGCCCGTCCTTCGTCCGGCGGATGAAAAAGGCGCAGCGCGTGGGCCTTACCTGTTTTTCTCGGGCGCGAAAAGCGGCGCGCTCGATGGCATTGGGATAGCGTTGTTGAAGGGCCAGTTCATTAGTCACTAGGGGGATAAAGAGATCGGTGATGGGTGCGCCGTAGGGGATTTCGTAATTCAAGCGATACCAGCCTCGCTCCCGTTGGTTTTGTCTAATCGCTCCCGGGCTGAAGAGTTTGGGCTGAAGTGATTTTAGAGTCGCCTCCCAAGCAGGATTTTGGGCGCGCTGCATGCGCTCGTGGATTCCTTCTCTGAGGAGAACGAGTTCTTGCCGTTCTTGCGGGTTGGAGCTGAGCACTTTGATGAGAAATTGCAGGGCTTCCTCGCCACCGACGACGGCATTCTGCCCTTGGTCACGGGTGACTGCGACTTTGGTTTCTCGATCCGGTCGCAGCGCGAGTAGGGAGAGAACGAGAAGAAGGAGGAAGAGGGCGATGACAGCGAGATGGGCTGGTTTGAATCGCGAAGTGAGGGGGGGGCTCATTGAGGGGGAGAATGGGTATATTCTTCGATGAAATCGAGGCGGATTTCAATCAAAGAATTTTGAGGATTTTCGCGATTCCAGCTTCGCTGATACCAGTCGAGTGTCGCAGCGCGGGCTGGATGGGTTTTTCTGCGGAGGAGGCTGTAGAGTTTCGACCATCGACCATTGGGGTAGTCATGGGAGGGATACTCGGGTTTTTCGGCAAAGCTCTCGCTGCGATTCCGAAGGAGGTCATGCCAGGAACCATCGGCGCTTTTTCCGGTGAGAACAAACCACCCGTCTTCTCTGGTAGGGTAAGGGGAGAACATTGACCAATATTGGTCGAGGCGGATTGCTTGCACCACTGAGCTCAGGGAGCGGGGAAACCAAGTCTCGTGCCGCTTGAAGTCTAGGGTCCGAATATTCCACGCGATGACGACGGCGAACATGAGGACGCAAAACCCAGACTTTAGGGAGAGAAGAAGCGAGGGTTTCTTTTCCTCGGGATCGGGTAGGGTCTCATTCCAGAATTTCGGAGGGAGGAAGGCGAGCCAGATGATGGCGCAGAGCCAAGGAAAGTGGGCGAGGAAGATCGCGCTCGCGAGTCCGATGTGGAAGAGGATCATTCCGATCACCAAGATAAGACGAGTGCGGGGCAGCCGGTGAGTGAGGAGGAGAAGGATCGGTGCCGAGAATTCAGTCCAGTAGGTGGCTGCCGTGAAAAAGGGGAGCAGTCCTTCAAATTGTCGAAGCCATACCGCGAACGGCGTCGCGAGTTGATCGTAGTGAAGGGCCAAGTAGACCGCGGTGTAGTCGCTGTTCCACGCGGGGTGATCTTTTAAGATCCACGTAAAGAGATACATGAGGGCGAATTGAGCGGTGAAGAAGAAGGGGGAGAGACCTGTCACGAGGACTGGCTTCATTTTCTGACCGACTGCGTCCAGCGAGAAATGGCGCCCCGATGGGAGGAACATGAACCAAAACAAGATTGCGCGGAGCAAGACGTCTCCTCCTTGGAGAACATAGGGGTTCCGGTTGTGGATTTGGATTGTGAAGAGCCAGATTAAGACGGCCGCCGAGCGAGTCTTGAAGCCGGTAAGAAATGCCAACCCGCAGAGTCCGTGGAGGAGAAGGAGGATCTTGGTGCCAAAAATTGAGCTAGAAGCCGGGGTGACGAACCACCAGCCGAGAAGTGTCCACTTATTGGCCTGATAGTGCTTCTCGAGGAGAGTCCGAGAGACGATGCCATCGTCCAAGAGAAAAGCTTCTAGGTGCTGCCAATACTGGCACAAGTCCCAGAGGATTAAGCATCCAAGACAAATGCGACAGAGTGAGATGCTACGAGAATCAAGAGCTCCCATAGAGGAGATCACTGATCGCTGAAGCATTTTCATCGGTGGCTTTATGAATCTTAAAGAGCTAATGAGAAAGAAGACTTTACTAACAAGAGAATAAAAATATTTACAAAATTAGATTTTCAACTAAAGTAACAGCCAACCCCCTGTCTAACTGTTGTTTATGAAACTACTTTCTCCCTACAAACTCGCCCTTCTGGGCCTCTTTTCAATCTCCTCGCTCTCCGCTCAGCTTGATGCAGGCACTGAGCGCGGCGGCACTGAACTCGCAGGCACTGAGCGCGGTGGCATTGAGATTCCCGGCACTGAGCGAGGTGGCACTGAGCGAGGTGGGGTTCTCTCAGACGAACCTACCTTTCAAGGAGATGCTCCAACGAATGATCCAGGGGTCCCTTTAGGAGGGGGTATTGAGCCAGACACCTTTCATGAGGAATGCAGCCATGAACTTGATTGGGATCAGAGTCAGGGAGGCACCGGAGGAGGTGGAAGCCAGTTCCTCAATATGAACCTCAATTATAATGATGACGGTCTGGGAGGAGCACATCAGGTAACGATGAACTGGACGATGGATGTGACCCGCTCTCAGAATGAAGGTTTTGACACTGGAGTATTCAGTTTTGTTTTGAACAACGGGTCAGGGGTCGGGCTGGGCACGGATCCAGCAACAAATGCAATGATCGTCATCGATCCAAATGCAGGCATGAGTGTCTACGAGTATGATGTGAATCCAGCCAACGATTTCGGAGGAGTTGGACAGCCCGGATTTTCGGACCCTATTTTCAATACCGCCCAGGCTGTCAGTAATCTTGGAGTGGAGCTCATTTATGGTGATCCTGTTCTCAATCCTCTTACCGGACAATGGACTCAAGATATCAGTTTGTCATGGGATAATACTGGAATTGAAGATTATTTTGAAGGTCTTGGAGTAGACCCCGGCAATGTCCGACCAGATGAAAAGATTGGCCTTTGGGGGCGTAACTGGGGCGGTATCGACGTCGAATACGAGACAGATCTCGATGGTGGAGAGTCTATTGCCGTCTGGGACCCCGCGTGGCCCGCTGATAGTGAGACTCGCGACACAAATGGTTTCATGGATTTCGTAGGTCCGACGGTCAAAGTCGTTCCCGAGCCAACCAGCGGCCTCATGGTCCTTCTGGGGGCGACAATGGGCTTATTGAGACGCCGGAGATAAGGAAGATTCCAAGGTGTTTTTCTTCAAAACTCGGTCACACGACCGAGTTTTTTTTGGCTTTTAAGATAAGGAGAGAAATTCTCACTTTTTCGAAAAAGAGCGACTAGAATGCCCGGCGCGATTCGTATCAGAGGGTTGATGAAACTTCTCTCCGGTCTCCTTATTCTTTTTGCGGGGTCGGCGTGGGCTGATATCGTTTTCGATGAGGAGATTAAGCCAATTCTTGAGTTCTACTGCTATGATTGTCATGCCGAGGGCTCGGCGAAGGGGGATTTCTCAATGGACGAGTTCTCCGATGAGAAGAAGCATCTGAGCGATGTGGATCACTGGCTCGCAGTGTGGCGTAATGTGCGCTCGCAGATCATGCCGCCGGCGAAGAAGGATCAGCTGCAGGATGAGGAAAAGAAGAAGCTACTGAGTTGGATTGAAAAAGATGTTTTCAAGCTCGATCCTAAGAACCCAGACCCGGGCCGCGTGACGATCCGTCGTCTTAATCGACAGGAATACCACTATGCGGTGAAAGATCTCCTCGGGGTGGACTACAACACGAAGGAAAATTTTCCGGCGGATGACACAGGCTATGGGTTTGACACCATCGGGAGTGTGCTGAGCATGTCGCCGCTTTTGATGGAGAAGTATCTGCAGGCTGCTGTGGATTTGGTGGAAATGGCGCTGCCGAAGGGCGCGGCGTCCTCGATTCCACAGCGTGAGTTTTCAGGGAAGAGTTTTTGGGTTCCGGGTAATGCGAAGAAATCTGGCCATTGGCTGGCCTTTGCGAAGGAGTGGAAAGTCTCTCTCGATGGGGAAGCTCCTGCCGATGGATCTTACGAGGTGCATCTGAATTATGCGGTGCGTGGTGCAGAGTCCGCCACGGAGCAGACCGCGCATCTTGAGTTTCTCGTGAATGGAAAAAAGGTGGCGGAGAGAACGGTGGGTTGGGAGCAGGAGCAGACGATCCGTCTCAGCGGCAAAGCGGAGCTGAAGAAGGGGGAGAACCGCTTTGAACTGCGCGTGCTTCCCCGGAATGCCCCGGATGAGGGACAGGAGGAGCAATTTTTCTACCTCCAAAAGGTGAGCCTTAAGGGGCCGCTAGACGGGAGTTTTAAAGAATATCCGAAGGGCTACCGCGCGATCATGGTGGATGGGCCTGCGCCAGATGATCCTCGTGAGCGGGAACTCTATGCGCGGAAGATCATGCGCAGTTTTGTGAGCCGGGCCTTCCGGAGGCCGCTTGATGGCGGCTCGGTAGGGCGGCTAGTGAGGATGGTTATCGAGGTGGACAAGCAGCCTGGAAAGAGTTTTGAGGATGGCATCAAGCATGCCATGACGGCGGTGCTGGCCTCGCCGCGCTTTTTGTTCCGTGCGGAGGTTCAGTCCAATCCGAATGACCCAAGCAAGGTGGTGGATCTTGATGAGTATGCGCTGGCCTCACGGCTTTCCTTTTTTCTCTGGAGTTCCGTGCCGGATGACGAGCTGCTGAGCCTCGCCTTCAAGAAGGAGCTTCGACAAAGTCTCCGCGCACAGGTTGACCGGATGCTCAAGGACCCACGGGCGATGCGCTTTACGAAGAATTTTGTCGGCCAGTGGCTGCAGGCTCGGGATGTGGAGCACTTGGCGATGGATGCGCGGAAGATCCTGGGAATTCGGGATCGTGGGGAAGCCACGAGTATTTTTAGTGGTCGCTTGCGAAGCGACATGCGGGCGGAGACCGAGATGTTTTTCGATTTCGTGCTCAAGAACGGGCGACCTGCCGAGGAGCTGATCTCAGCGCGCTATAGCTTTCTCAATGAGCGCTTGGCGGACTTTTATGACGTGGATGGAGTAAAGGGAGAGCATCACCGCTTGGTTGATCTCACCGAATATCCCGAGCGGGGTGGGATTCTCACGCAAGGAACCTTTTTAGTGGTGACCTCAAATCCGACCCGCACCTCTCCAGTGAAGCGGGGACTCTTTGTGCTCGATCAGATTTTGGGAACGCCCGCTCCGCCTGCGCCGCCGGATATCCCTGAACTGGAGGAGGCTGCCCATGGCAGTGACAAGCCGCTGACAATGCGGGCGATGATGGAAATCCACCGGGAGAAGAAGCTCTGTGCGAGCTGTCATAAGCGGATGGATCCCATCGGCCTCGGGCTTGAGAATTTCAATGCCATCGGGCAATACCGCACGAAGGAGGATGGGCAAAAAATCGATAGCGGCGGCGAGCTCATCACGGGCGAGAAGTTTAGCGATGTCTCGAGTCTTAAGGAGATTCTAGCGGACAAGCGGCGGGATGATTTTTACCGCTGCATTTCTGAAAAGATCCTCGTCTATGCCACGGGTCGCGGGGTGGAATATTATGATGCTCCGACGATCGATCTGCTCGTGGAGCGCCTTCACGATCATGGGGGAAGCCTGAAGGAGCTCGTGATCGGTGTGATTGAGAGTGCGCCATTTCAGAAGCGCCGCGGAGCGGAGTGAAAAAGCTGTGTGATTTTTAGGGAATCAGTCGTATTGATGATTATGGGGTCATCTAAGGTTTTAAATCGTCGCGGATTTTTGCGCGGCTTGGGCACTGCGGTGGGTCTTCCCGCGCTTGAGTCTTTTTCACCTCTGATGGGAGCGACCACCGGTTCGGTGGCTCAGACGGCTTCTGGTAGTCCGCTGCGGATGGCTTATCTCACGGTTCCAAATGGAGTGAACTTAGAGCACTGGCGCCCTCAAGGAAGTGGACCGGACTATCAGCTTGGGAAGAGCATGGCTCCGCTGGAGGGGCTGAAAGATGATTTCCAAGTCTTTAGCGGATTTGCACATCGGCATGCCTTTGCAGGTAAGGATGGTGCCGGAGATCATGCTCGCAGTAATGCGACTTTCCTCACCGGGGCGCGTGCTAAGAAGACATCGGGATCGGACATTCGGGTGGGAGTTTCGGTCGATCAGATTGCGGCGCGCGCTGCTCAGGAGCATACCCGCCTTTCTTCGCTAGAACTCACTTGTGACGGGGTGAGAAAATCGGGGAATTGTGATTCGGGTTACTCTTGTGCTTATCAGTTTAACATTTCCTGGCGCTCCGAGAATCAACCGATGACGCCGGAGTCGAATCCGCGTCTCGTCTTTGAGCGTCTCTTTGGGGCTGGCACAGGAAAGGACCGAGAAAAGGGGATGCGGAGTCGGCTCGCGAGCCAGCAGTCGATTCTCGATTTTATCGCGGATGACGCGAAGGCGATGCACAAGAATCTGGGTAAAAATGATCAGCAAAAACTGAACGAATATCTCACTGGAGTGCGCGAGATTGAGCGGCGGATTGAAAAGGCGGAGTCCTTTGGCACTCCCGTAGACCCCGGGGTGTCTGCTCCGAGTGGTCAGCCTAAGGATTACGGTGAGCACATGCGCCTCATGATGGATATGATGGTCTTGGGTTTCCAGACTGACTCGACCCGCGTGACGAGCTTTCTCATGGCGCACGATGGCTCGAACCGGGACTTTAGAAATATCGGGGTGAGCGATGGTCACCACAACGTCTCGCACCACAAAAAGAAGAAAGAAAATTTAGAGAAGATCCAGAAGATCGATGAGTTCTATCTCACCCAGCTCGCCTACTTCTTTCAGAAGATGAAGGAGACCAAAGACGCGGATGGGAAGTCACTGCTGCACAACTCGATGATCGTTTATGGCAGTGGGATCTCTGATGGGAATCGCCATAATCATGATGATCTTCCGATCATCGTGGGGGGACATGGAGGGGGCGCCTTTACTCCGGGTCGGCACGTTGATCTGGGTCGTGAAGTTCCACTCTCAAATCTCTACCTCCGCATGCTCAACGAGTTTGGAGTCGATGATAAGCGCTTCGGCGACTCCACGGAAGCGCTGCAAAAAGTCTAGCTCTGCCGCTGCAGAATAATCGTCCCAGCTGCCCTTCTTTGAAATTCTTAAGAATCATTTTTAACTGTTGACGAATACGACAATTTGTCGCAAATGTCTTACGACAAGAAGTCGTAATTCACGTCAATTCATGAGAAAAAAGCTGACAGCATCACTGGCCAATGCAGAACTCGCGGTTATGGATCTTCTTTGGGAGAAGGCCCCGTTCACCGCCCGAGAGATTCGTGACCAACTGTATCCTAACCAAGGGGCCGCTCAGAACGGCACAGTGCAGCGTCTTCTTCAGCGCCTTGAAGCTAAGGGTTACGTCATCAGGGAGCGTGACACACCAGTGCACTTATTTACCCCCACCATCACTCGGCAGGCTTATGCTGGCGGTCAGTTAGAAAACTTAGCTTCGACCCTCACTGCTGGCTCATTCGCGCCATTGCTCACGCATCTGATTGAGAAAAAGAAAATATTGCCCGAGGATATCAAGCGAATCCGCGACCTCCTTGATGAGGATGAAAGGAGTGAACAGTCATGATGGAAGACCTCTACGAATTTGGTTTTAGTAACGTGGTTGTTACGAGCGTCTTTGCCGTCATCGCATGCCTTGTAGGACTCTCTAGCAAACGGCCTCACCTCACTTACCAGCTATGGCTGCTCGTTCTCGTTAAGCTGGTTACTCCGCCAATCATATCGATACCATTCATTGAGATCCCCGCAATGAATGTCAGTGGAGGTGCCTCTATCGCTCCCGAGAATTGCGAAATCTCAGAAGCGGTCAGCGGCAATGACTCCTTGGAGGAAAAAAAATCTACCACATGGTTAGAGGTTATCTGGCCTCCGGGCGCCTTGATTAGAATCAGCCTCTTGGGGAGCGCGATCATCCTGCTCTTATCTATGTATAGAGCGCGGCGTTTTCATTCCGCAATGATGTCTGAAATTCAGCCGGCGCCACCGGAAGTTGAAGCAATGGGACGCGAGCTAGCGGGTGTGATTGGTCTAAAAAAACTCCCTAAGTTGAGCATCACCTCCGCCAAGACTGAACCCATGGTTTGGTGGATGGGTGGCGCGGTTCACGTGATTCTGCCCTTGGTCATGCTCGATAGCATGAAGCCTAAGGAATGGCGTTGGGTTCTGGCCCATGAAATGGTCCACGTGAAACGGAGAGATTATATCGTGCGCTGGCTAGAGTGTTTTGCTGGGGCGATTTGGTGGTGGAATCCTATCATGTGGTGGGCCCGGCAACAGCTCCGTGTGAATGAGGAGATTTGCTGCGATGTTGAGGTGCTCGCTTGTCTGAAATCTGATTCCCGTTCCTATGCAGAGTCTATTTTGGCCGTCGTGGAGAAATTGATCCCTTCTACGTCTCGCTCGCTTGCGCTGGCGAGTGAAATCACGAGTGGAGGGAAACTTGAAAATCGCATAAAAATGATCCTCAATAAATCAGCAATCCGTAAGCCCTCAAAAGGCCTCCAGATGGCAGCTGTATTGGGTGCAATGACAATCTTACCCTTAGGATTTGTGTATGCAGAACCTGATCCCAGCCCTTTATTCAGTGAGCGTTTATCTAGCGATCCGTCATCACGGGAAACTAGCGAAGAAGAGCTCGCGAGGGAACTCATGGAATCCATCAAAGCGGGGACTCTAACAGAGGCTCAAATAGCTCAGCGTCTCAGGAATTATCACACTTCCATGAGTAAGAAACGGCAGCAAGAAACGGCTGAGAATTATGGTAGAAAGTTCCGACACAATAGCCTCTCTCATAAGCAAAAAAGCTGTAGCGCCTGCCATTCTTCCCCAACGGCGACGGGGGCTGAAAATCTTAAAAACTACCACTTTAAAACAGTGGTCCCGAACGAATAGCGATCCATATGACGAAATTCACCCAGCTTAAGGGTATACACATCATCATCACGGTAGTCGCTTTTAGTGTTTGCTACTTAATCTTGAAGGAGATGATTCGGCCCAATCTTGCTGAAAATAAAAATGATTCGAGCCATGACCGTAGATCATCAGCACAGGTGAAAATAAAATCTGTAGAAGAGCGCGCAGCGAACCGGTCTCGTATCATGAAGCGTCGGTCGAGGAGTCGAGGTGAGATGATCGACATGGTGATCTCATCCATGAATCATTTGAATGAACGTCAGGTTGAGGAAAGTAATGCGGCCATCCTCAACATGAGTGTTAAGGATATTGACAAGCTACTAGATCACCAAGAATTTCAAGATCTTAGCTTCACAGATCCATTTGAGAATCAACTTTTCGGCACCTGTTTCACAAGGATGGCAATGCTGGATCCTGAGCACGCGATCAACTATCGAAAGAGATTAAGCTCAAGTGGGAATTTCCATGCTCTCATCAGTATTTTCAAACAGTGGCTTCAGGATGATGAGAGCAGAGCTCGTGAAGTGGCATTACAGATGAAAGATGATGTTTACCTTGATAACGAAATTGTTTTTCTTCCGGGAGTTATCGTAAGGGGTTTCGACGATGAACGTGCCACCAAATTATTGGAGTGATCAAAAATAGCATCGCGTAAAATAAAATTCAGTTGGGAGTAAGGAGCGTAGGTTGAGATCTCCGGATCTCAGGCGAGGTAAGGTGACATTGCCAGATTGATCCCTAGAATAGCGACGTTCGGTGACAATGTGAGCGGATTTGAAGCGCTTACTTCCGCCCCTCTTTTTAGCAAAAAACCCAAGACCGCGATAGCGCGACCTTGGGTCTTAAAAATTAAGGCTCGATTCCGCCTAAGGCACTAGGAAGATATTATTGCTACCCGGCACACGTGCCTGATCTCCAGACTTCAGTGCGCTCACATTTACCTGAGTGTAGGGGAAGTAGGGGCTTTTCACGATCCCAGGAGTGTTCGTGGGAGTGGCGACCTTATAGGAAGGAGCTGCTGGGGCTTGGTAGTCACCTCCGGTGTTATAAGCTCCAGTTTTTTGCTGCTGGTTTTCTTTGTAGGCAGCTGTGCCGACTCCGGCTGCTGCTCCAATTGCAGCGCCTTTTACGAGGCCATCAGAGCCATCAATGAGGGC